>JBEKZS010000225.1:0-4870 GCA_049509635.1 Roseiarcus sp. | reverse complement strand
CGCGCCGCGCGCCGCGCCGGCGTCGCCTTCGTCACCGACGACCGGCGCGGCGGCGGGCTGATGCTGCGGATGTCGGTCGGCCGCAATCTGGTGATGTCGATCATCCGCCGCGTCACGCCGTTCGGGATTGTCTCGGCCGCGCGGGAGACGCAAGCGGCCGAGCGCTCGTTCGCGCAGTTCGACATCCGGCCGCGCGACGCGGGGATCGCCGCCGGCGCGCTGTCCGGCGGCAATCAGCAGAAGGTCGTGCTCGCCAAGGAGGCGCTCGGGCAGCCCGTGCTGCTGCTGCTCGACGAGCCGACGCGCGGGGTCGACGTCGGCGCCAAGGGCGAAATCTACGCGCGCCTGCGCGAGCTCGCCGGCGAGGGGCTCGGCATTCTCGTCGCCTCCAGCGAAATGCCCGAACTGCTCGGACTTTGCGACCGCATCGTCGTGCTGCGCGGCGGCCGCACGGTCGCCGAGTTCGACGGCGGCGTCGACGAGGAGACCGTGCTGAGCGCGGCGTCCGGCGAGGAGAGGGTCCATGTCTGAGGCTGGCGCGCGTCCGGCGACGGCCCCTTTGCGCGCCGCCAAGCGCGCGCCGCGGCTCGATCTCCTGGCGATCGCGGTCCGATTCCAGAGCCTGATCGGCCTCGTGCTGGTCGCCATCGGCGGGGTCATCTTCTCGCCGGTGCGGCACGGCCACGTGCTGTTTCTCGCGCCCGACAACATCGCCAACATCATCCGGGCGATCTCGGAAACCGGGATCATCGCGGTCGGCATGACCTTCGTCATCATCACCGCGGGAATCGACCTCTCCGTCGGCGCCCTGCTGAGCCTGTCGAGCGTGCTGACCGCGACGATGATGGTCGGCGTCGGCTGGGGCCTGCTGCCGACGCTGCTCGCGGTTCTCGCCGTCGGCGTCGCGTTCGGCGCCGCGCAGGGCTGGATTTCGACGCGCTTCCGGCTCGAGCCGTTCATCGTCACGCTCGCCGGATTGCAGGTCGCGCGCGGCCTCGCGCTGGTCGTCTCGGGCAATCAGTACATCAACATTTCCTACGGCGAGGGGCCGGGCCTGGCGCCGCCGATCTTCGCCGTTCTCGGCGACCGGCTGTTCGACAATACGGTGCCGGTGGCGACCCTCGTCTTCATCGCCTTCGCGGTCGTGGCGACGGTCGTCCTCAACACCACCCGGTTCGGGCGCTACGTGTTCGCGGTCGGCGGCAACGAGCGGGCGGCGCGGCTCTCGGGCGTGCCGGTGACCGCGATGAAAATCTCGGTCTATGCGATCACCGGGCTCGCGTCGGCGGCGGCCGGCATCGTCCACGCCGGCCAGTTCAACTTCGGCAGCGCCAACGACGGCACCGGCTACGAGCTGACCGCGATCGCCGCGGTCGTCATCGGCGGCACCAGCCTGTTCGGCGGCGCCGGTTCGATGGTCGGCACGGTCGCCGGCAGCGTCATGCTCGGCGCGCTCGCCAACATCCTGCAGCTCAACAACATCAACGCGGCGCTGCAGCTGCTGGCGACGGGCGCGATCATCGTGCTCGCCGCGGTTCTCCAATCCCTCGTTCGTCGCCGCGAGGGCGTGACGCGTTGAGCGTTCGGCGACGCAAGACGACGGCCGGCGCGCAAAGCGCCGCCGGCCCGACGGACTGGACGACCACGAACCCGCGAAGGGGGAATTGGTCCGTTTCGAAAGGGAGGAACGAGGATGATCAGCAACAGGGCATTGGAACTGCGGCGGCGCGGCCTGCGGACGTCCGCGCTGGCGGGAGGGGCGGTGGCGCTCCTGACGGGTTCGGCGCTGGCCGCGCCCCTGGTGAAGGATTGCGGCAAGGACGGCAAATACGTCATCGGCTTTGCCCAGGCCAACAACGCCGAACCCTACCGGCAGCACGTCAACGACGAACTGACGGCGGCGGCCAAGGCGGTCCCGCAGTTCACACTGCAGATCGCCGACGGCGCCGGCAACGTCAACACGCAGACCTCGCAGGTCGACAATTTCATCACCCAGAAGGTCGACCTGCTGCTGATCTCGCCGTTCGAGGCCTCGCCGCTGACCCCGGTCGTGGCGCGCGCGGTGAAGGCCGGCATTCCGGTCGTCGAGCTCGACCGCAAGACGGTCGGCGAACCCGGCAGGGACTACACCGCCTTCATCGGCGGCGACAATTACAAGATCGCGCTCGAGGCGGGCGCCTTCACCGCGGGCACGCTGCTGCCCGACGGCGGCGACGTCGCGGTTCTCGAGGGCCTGCCGAGTTCGACCCCGGCGGTCGAGCGGCTCAACGGCTTCAAGGACGGCGTCAAGCAGAACGCGAAGATCGCCATCGTCGCCGAACAGGCCGCCGACTGGCTGCCGGACAAGGCCCAGACCGCGTTCGCCGCGATGCTCCAGGCCCATCCCGACATCAAGGTCGTCTATGCGAGCAACGACATGATGGCGGCCGGCGCCCGGCTCGCCGCCAAGGGCGCCGGCAAGGATGTGAAGATCATCGGCACCGACGGTCTGCCGGGCCCCGCGGGCGGGATTCGCGCGGTCGCCGAAGGCGAGTGGGCGGCGACCTTCACCTATCCGACCGGCGGCAAGGAGGCGATCGAGATGGCCAAGTCGATCCTGCTGGATTGCGCAGCCTCGGTCCCCGCGACCGTGACGGTGCCGACGCTCGCGATCACCGCCAAGAACGCCAAGAGCCTGATGGGCGACTGAGCCCGCGAGCGCGGTTTTGAGACGGGGCCGGCGCGCCGACGAACGCGCGCCGGCTCGCGTGACGATTGCCCGGCCGAGCCGACAATGCCGGCCCATCCGGCCGAACGAGGGCGCGGGCGCGGCCGAGGCCGGCCCGGTGCGCGGCGGGAGGCGGAGACATCCGCATCGCCGCCGCGGTCGAGCCGCGGCGGGCTGTCGCCGGCAGAAATCGAAACATTGCTTTCTGTTAATCAGAATTCATGCTATGGCGTCTGACTGGGGAAGGACTGTCGAAGCCGGGCCGGCGCCGCCGATGCGGCGACCGGGGCCCGCCGGCGACGTCCCTCCGCGGAGGCGGCAAACGATGGAACAGAGACGAACGGCGCTGCGAACGAACTGGAATCGCCGGGCGCGGGAACCGCTTCAGCCGGCGCTTCTCCACGTTGGAGGAGGGCGTGCGCCTGGAGGCTCGAACGCGCGCAACTGCCAGGGCGCCCGCTCTTTCAACGTCGAGAAGCGCCGTTCGAGGCGATCCTCGCGGTCGGCGGCCCTGGTTCGTTTCATGGCGCCGTTCGTCGCCGCCGCCGCCGGGCCCCTTTCGGGGCCGAAAGCGCGCGGGCGGCTCCGGCAGATTTCATTTTTCCCGCAAGCCCTTGAAATCGCTCCAAACCAGAGAATAAAATTTCCAAGAATTTCACCGATCCCGGACCCGGGCGTGCGGCGCGGCGGATCCGTCGGTCGACCCGCCGGAATCCGCTCAGCCGGTGATCGACTTGACCCCGATCACCGCCTGCCACACGGCGATTCCGGCAATCAGCACCATCGCCGCGCCGATCGCGAGCGTGACGGCGAGGAACAGCCCGTCCTCCTCGAGATAGGCCATCGCGATCAGCGCGATCGTGAAGGCGGGCGCGACATTGGTGAGCGGGATCGGGCTGAACACCAGGGTGAAGCTTAGCAGTACGACGACGAAGCCGACCGTGCGCTTGGTCGCCAGGTGCGGCAGCGGCCAGCGCGGGCGGACCACCTTCTCGATCTGCCGGAGAATGGGAATCACCCGCGCGATCGAGCCCGACAGATAGGCGGTCGGGACGGTATGGGCGCCGACGCGGCGCGGAAAGGCCGGCGACGACCGTCCGGCGACCATCTGGGCGCCGAGGATGACGATCAGCAGGCCGGCGACGATCGAAATTCCCGGCGCCATGGCGATCAGCGCGAGCATCATGATGACGACGGCGAAGGAACGGGTGCGCATGCGATCGAGCAGCCAGTCGAGCGAGAACCGGTCGGGCGGCGCGGCGGCGCTCAATTCGCGCAGGATTTCGGAGACCGGCCCAGGCCCGTCCGGCGGACGCGCGTCCTTTGACCCTCCCCCGCCCGCCGTCTCCCCGAATATTTGGTCGCCCCATGACATTTCATCGTCTTCCCTGCCCGAGATGGGCCAATTGCGCAACCGGGATGGCGCAGACCGCCGATGTCGCCAACCGAACCGCGGGCGTGCCCGGAGGCGCCCGGACCGCGCTTCCCGGGCGCCGGCGTTTCATGCCACAACGCCGTCACGGACGTTCATCCGGGGGACAGGAGCGATGGAGCCCGCCGACCCGCCTCGCCTCACGCTGGCCCAGGAGTCCGCGCCCGACGAGGCGGCCAAGCGCGCGATCGAGGCGGGGCTCGACGCCTATAACGAATCGATCGCGCCTTATGGCGACACGGCGCCGCTGTGGATGATCGGGCGCGACGGCGCCGGCGCGGTGCAGGCGGGCCTGCGCGCGGTGACGGGCTACGACTGGATGTTCGTCATCTGGCTCTGGGTCGGAGCGGCCCATCGTGGCGCAGGAATCGGGTCGCGCCTGCTGGCGGAGGCCGAAACGATCGCCCGCGCGCGCGGTTGCCGCGCCAGCTATCTCGACACGTTCAGCTTCCAGGCGCCCAAATTTTACGAACGGCGCGGCTACCGGGAATTCGGGCGGCTCGACGGCTTTCCCCCAGGTCATGCGCGGATATGGCTATGGAAGACGCTCTAGGCAGGGATTCGCGGCTGCGCCGACGCGGCGAGCCCGCCGTCTTAGCCGGCGCCGGCCTGGCGTGCGGCGCGGCGGCGCGGCGGGTCGTCCCCTCTCGACGCCTGCCGCCGCGAGCGCGCGCCGGGTCGCGGCGCGCGTCGATCCCGCGCGAGCCCGCCTCGGCTGTTTCAGGATCGGC
>JBEKZS010000224.1:0-4899 GCA_049509635.1 Roseiarcus sp. | reverse complement strand
CGGCTCTTCAGCACGTCGCCCGGGCGGAATGCTTCGGCGGAGATCGAATTCTCGACGATCGGGATCAGCGCGCGCAGCCGCACGTCGAGCCCCGATTCCATGATCATCCGCGCCAGGCTCAGCGCCGCCGCGGCGCCGCCCATGTCCTTCTTCATGATCTCCATGCCGCTCGCCGGCTTGATGTCGAGGCCGCCGGTGTCGAAGGTCACGCCCTTGCCGACCAAGGTCACTTTCGGCGCCGCGGCGCGGCCCCAGGCGAAATCGACGAGCCGCGGCGCCTCGCCCGCGGCGCGTCCGACCGCGCGGATCAGCGGGAGGTTGCGCGCCAGCAGGTCGTCGCCGCGGGTCACCTCGGCGCCGGCGCCGAAGCGCTCGGCGAGCGCGACGGCTTCGCGCTCGAGCGCTTCGGGACCGAGGTCGTTGGCCGGCGTGTTGACAAGATCGCGGCCGAACGCGATCGCCTGCGCGATGCTCTCGATTCGCGCGCCATCGACGCCGTCGGGGGCGACGAGGCGCGGCTGGGCCTTGGTCGCGGCGCGATAGCGGGTGAACCGGTAGAGGCCGAGCAGAAAGGCGAGCGCGGCGAGCGCGACCGGTTCGGGCGCATTGACGAAGCGATAGACCCCCGCGGGCAGCAGCGTCGCGAGCCTGCCCGCCGCCATCGGGTCGGGCGGAGAGCCGCCGGCGGCCTCGACGCCGAACAGGACGCCGGCGAGGCCGCCCTCGGCGTCGGGCAGGAGCCGGCATTGGCCCGGCGCGGCGTCGAAGCCGGCGCGCTGCGCGAACGCCGCGGCGGGCGCGGGGAGACTGGCGCGGACGGCGCTCCACGTCTCCTTGCCGACGAAGGTGATCGGGATGGCGCCCGGGGTCGGCGCGGCGAATTGCAGGGACAAGAATCGCTCCTCGGAGGCGGACGGCGGCGCGTTTCGGGCCGAGCATAGGGGCGGGCGCGGGCGGCCGCGACCCCTTTCTCGCGCGGCGCCGGCGCGGGGCAAACCGGCGCTAATTAACCATCTGTTAGCGTTAACGTTTTATTGCTCTGTCTTCGCCCCGGCGTTGTTGGGAGGCCCTTTGATGTCAAATGATTCGTCGCCGTCGTCCGGCGGCAGCGCGCGCGGATGGCTGCGCGGCGCCGCATTCATCGTCGCGCTCGGCGCGCTGGGCGCGCTCGGCGGGTGTCGCGACATGGGCGACGTCACCGGCTCGATCGGCGCCACGGGGCAGACCCTGCCGACTTCGGACGAGGGGCTGCACGCCTATGCGGAGAAATGGGGCAAGCGATACGACGCCGACCCCGGCGAGAAGATCGCCTCGATCAATTACGCCAGGGCCCTGCGCGCCCTGACCCGTTATTCGGAGGCTGCCGCGGTCATGCGGGCGGCGGCCGTCAAGGCGCCCAAGGACATGGACGTGCTCGCCGCCTATGGCAAGGCGCTCGCCGACGCGGGCCAGTTGCAGCAGGCGGCCGACGTCCTGTCGCGCTCCTACACGCCCGAGCGGCCGAACTGGTCGAGCATGTCGGCGCAGGGGTCGATCGCCGACCAGCTCGGGGATCACGCCGCGGCGCAGGAATACTACCGCAACGCGCTCAAGATCGCGCCGGCCGAACCCAGCGTGCTGAGCAATCTGGGCCTCTCCTACGCGCTGACCAAGCAGCTCCCGCTCGCCGAACAGGTCCTGCGCCAGGCCGCCGAAGCCCCGAAGGCCGATGCGCGCGTGCGCGACAATCTGGCGCTGGTCCTCTCGCTCGAGGGCAAGTTCGCCGAGGCCGAACAGGTCGAGCGCAAGGATCGCTCGGCGGAGGCCGCCGCCGCCAATGTCGCCTCGATCCGCCAGATGATCGCCCAGTCCAATTCCTGGCGCGACATCGAGGCGCTCGACGCCAAGAAGGACGTCAAGACGGACGTCAAGAAGCATGCGGCGGCGCCGATCTCCAATGCGCCGGCGCGGACGCCGGACGGCCAGCCGCTCGTCATCGGCGGGCCGGCGGGCTAGACCCGGCGCATCGCGCCCCATGCGCGGGCGCGACCGCTGCCGGCCGCGCGAGCGGCTGCGATGAGCCTCGAGACGCTGGCGATCCTGGCGGCGGTCGGACTGGCGGCGGGCTTCCTCGACGCCATCGCCGGCGGCGGCGGCCTGCTGGCGGTGCCGGCCTTCGCGCTCGCCGGGCTCGACCCGGTGGCGGCGGTGGCGACCAACAAGCTCGGCTCGACCTTCGGCTCGGGCTCCGCGACGCTGCGTTTCACGCGCGCCGGCAAGATCGATCCGGCGCGCATGTGGCCGGCCGCGCTCGGCGCCGGCCTCGGCGCCGCGCTCGGCGCGCTCGCCCTGCCCTTCGCGCCGCGCGAGGCCGCCGCGATCGCCCTGCCGTTCGTCCTCGTCGCGGTCGCGCTCTATTTCGCCTTCGCGCCGCACATGGACGATTCCGATCGGCCGCGACGGCTCGGCGAGCGCGCCTACGCCTGGACTCTGGCGCCGTTGATCGGCTTCTACGACGGCGTGTTCGGCCCCGGCGCCGGCTCCTTCTACACGATCGGCTTCGTCGCGCTGGCCGGCTTCGGCGTGACCCGCGCGATCGCCAATGCGCGGCTCGCCAATTTCGCCAGCAACGCCGGGGCGCTCATCGTCTACGCGTTCGGCGGCCACATCGTCGTGGCGGCCGGCCTGTCGATGGGCGCCGGCCAGTTCCTCGGCTCGCGGCTCGGCGCCGGCGCCGTGCTCGGCGCCGGGGCGCGGCTGGCGCGCCCGCTGATCGTCGTCGTCTCCTGCCTGATGGCGCTGCGGCTGGCGGCGAGCCCGGCCTATCCCGTGCGCGGCTGGCTCATCGATCTCGCCAGACCCCTGATCGGCGGTTGACGCGCCGGAGAGGCGGCGCGTATAAGCGCGCCGATCAGGCTGGGCCGCGAGGTCCGGCCGAGAAATTTTGCGCGCGGCGCCGGTGTGGCCGCCCCGCATCGCGAGGATTCTGGTTCATGGCAAACACATCTTCGGCCAAGAAAGCGGTCCGCAAGATCGCGCGCCGCACCGCCGTCAACAAGGCGCGCCGCAGCGAAATGCGAACCTTCGTGCGCAAGGTCGAGGAAGCCATTGCCGGCAAGGATCCGGCGGTCGCAGCCGCCGCGCTGCGCGAGGCCGAGCCGCTGGTCGCGCGCGCCGCCCAGAAGGGCATCCTGCACAAGAACACCGCCGCCCGCAAGATTTCGCGCCTCACCAAGCGTGTGAAGGCGCTGGCGAGTTGAGCCGCCGGCCGGCGCAGCCGGCCGATCTTTTTCGCGCGGGATCGGCGCAATCGCGACAATGGCGCTGGCGCCCCGGGCCCCGGTGCGGCTAGCATGGCTCCCTCGGACCGATGAGGGGGGTGGACATGGCCGACCTTTCCGGCGGCGTCGATGAAATGCTTCCGGCGCCGCGACTGGCGGCGCTGGGTCTCCAGCACGTCCTGGTGATGTACGCGGGCGCCGTCGCGGTGCCGCTCATCCTCGCCGGCGCTCTGGGCCTCGCGCCCGAGCAGCGGGCGCTGCTGATCAGCGCCGACATTCTCGCCTGCGGTCTGGCGACGCTGGTTCAGACGATCGGCTTTCCCGGGGTCGGCATCCGGATGCCGGTCATGATGGGCGTCACCTTCGCCTCGGTCGCGCCGATGATGGCGATGATCAGCGCCGCCAAGGACGCGGCCGGGTCCGGCTTCGCGCCGGCGAGCGCGCTGGTGACGATCTACGGCTCGGTGATCGCGGCTGGCGTGTTCGCGATCCTCGCGGCGCCGTTCATGAGCAAGCTGCTGCGCCTGTTCCCGCCGATCGTGACCGGCTCGATCATCCTCGTCATCGGCGTCTCGCTGATGCGCATCGGCGTCGGCTGGGCCGAAGGGCCGATCACCGTCGTCCAGATCGTCGACGGCGCGGCCAAGGCCGTGCCCAATCCCAACCGCGACGCCCTCGACGGTTTCGCCCTCTCGCTGCTGGTCCTGCTGGTCATCCTGGCGGTGACGCGATACGGCAGGGGCTTCATCGCCAATATCTCGGTGCTGCTCGGCATCGCCATCGGCGCCGTCGTCGCCGCCGCGCTCGGCCGGATGGACTTCAGCGCCGTCGGCCGGGCGGCGGCCTTCGGCGTCGTCACCCCGTTCCAGTTCGGCATCCCCGATTTCCAGATCGTGCCGATCGTCACCATGTGCATCGTGCTGGTGGTGGTGATGATCGAATCGACGGGCATGTTCCTGGCGCTCGGCGACATGACCGGCAAGACGATCCAGGCCGAGGACGTCTCGCGCGGGCTGCGCGCCGACGGCGTCGGCACGATCATCGGCGGCGTCTTCAACGCGTTTCCCTACACCTCGTTCTCGCAGAACGTCGGGCTGGTCGGAGTGACCGGGGTGCGCTCGCGCTACGTGGCGGCGGCGGGCGGCGCGATCCTCATCGTGCTGAGCCTGATCCCCAAGCTCGCCGCGCTGGTCGGCGCGGTGCCGGTCGAGGTGCTCGGCGGCGCCGGCATCGTCATGTTCGGCATGGTCGCGGCGACCGGCGTGCGCATTCTCGGCGGCGTCGACTTCCGGAACAACCGCAACAATCTGTTCATCGTCGCGATCGCCGTCGGCTTCGGCCTGATCCCGCTGGTCGCTCCGGGCTTCTTCAAGAATTTCTACCCCGCGCTTAAGCCGATCCTGGAATCGGGCATCATCCTGACCACGATCGTCGCCGTCCTGCTCAACGCCTTCTACAACGGCCTCGGCGACCAGGAGTCGGCGCAGGACCAGTTGGCGCAGGCGGCGCGCGCGGCCGAACATTAGGCGCGGCGCATCAGGGGCGAGGATAAACGCCCTGCCGGCCGCGAGCCGCTGGCAACCGGCGCGCCGACGGCTTATATGTCAAAACGATGTCGGGCGGCGACGCATCCGGCGTC
>JBEKZS010000223.1:0-4947 GCA_049509635.1 Roseiarcus sp. | reverse complement strand
GCGGCGAAGGCAGGCGCGGCGAGATCGTCGAGCCGCCGGCCCGAAGCGATCGCGGCGCGAAATTCCTCGGTCTTGCCGCGCAATTGTTCGTCGCTCAGAGCGACATAGTCCGCCTCCAGCGCGTTGATCGCGGCGACGCCGGGCCGATAGCCCTTCAGCCTGCGTTCGTTCGACGAGCCGAACACCATTTTGAGGACATTGCCGAGCATATCAGACCTTTCCGACCGTCGACCGGCGCCAGCGTCGCCGGGGCGGTCAGCCGTAACTCACGATGTCCGCGCCGCGCATGTGCGGGGCCCGCGCCAACCAGGGAGGTCCAGCCATCGGGCGAGCGTTGCGGACAATCGACCCCGCGCCCGAGCATTCCGTCGATTTCCCGGAAGATGCGGCCGCCAAGGTCGGGACTCCGACAGCCCGAACATGGGCGATCTCCAGACGCGCGCGCCCGGGGGGGCCTTGTCCGGCCTCGCCGCGCAATGACGGAGGCTCGACGCTGAAATAGGAGGCAGCGGCGCCCTTGTCAATGCGCGGGCCGGCCCGCCGCCGCCGCGCAATTTCCTGGCGCCGGCGCCCCGGCGCGCGGACGGCGAGGGCTGAATTCGGCGGACGCCGCCGGCCGGCCGGAGCAACCGGCCGGCGGTCGGGACGGGCGCGGGCAATCAAAAGAATGTCGAGTCCGAACAACGACCTTGCAACCGGCGTGCGACGGTCATAGCTTCGACTTCGTTGACGTTCGGCGTTCCCGGTTGTGTTTGAAGCCCTTGGATCGCCACAAGCAGGGGCTGCTCCATGGGAACGCTGTTTCGGTCCTTTCTGTCCTCGCTGATCAGGCATGGCCATCTCGAGGTCGAGACGGCCGACAGGGTCGTCGAGATATTCGGGGACCGGACCGGACCCAAGCTCGGCGTGAAAATCGTGGATCGGGCCGCCGAACTGGAACTGGCCTTCGATCCGACCCTTGCGCTCGGCGAACTCTACATGGACGGCCGGCTGATCGTGACCAAGGGCGATCTCTACGATGTGATGGCGCTCGGAGAACAGAACATCATCGCATTCGGCGGCCCGCGCTGGCTGAAGTTTCTGGAGGACCTGCGGATCGCGACCCGGAGGCTGCGGCAGCGCAACGACCGCTTGCGCGCCCGACGCAATATCGCGCATCACTACGACCTCAACGTCGGACTCTACGACCTGTTTCTCGACGCGGACCGACAATATTCCTGCGCCTATTTCGAACATCCCGGGGCGACCCTCGAAGAGGCGCAATTGGCGAAAAAGCGCCATATCGCGGCCAAACTGCTGGTCGACGACGACCATAGCGTGCTCGACATCGGCTGCGGGTTCGGCGGCCTCGGGCTGTATCTGGCGGGAACGGCGGGAGCCCGCGCCACCGGCGTGACCCTGTCCAAGGAACAGCACGCCGTGGCGACCAAGCGGGCGATCGACGGCGGCCTCGCCGATCGCGTCTCGTTCCGGCTGCAGGACTATCGGGACGTCGACGAGCGTTTCGACCGGATCGTTTCGGTCGGCATGTTCGAACACGTCGGCATCAGCCATTTCGACGAATATTTTCAGGCCATTGCGCGTCTTCTGAAGGACGATGGCGTGATGCTCCTGCACGCCATCGGGCGCAGCAGCAAACCCAATGCGACGAACCCCTGGATCGAGAAATACATCTTTCCAGGCGGCTATATTCCCAGCCTTTCCGAGGTGTTCGCATCGATCGAGCGCGCCGGCCTCTACGTCACCGACACCGAAATCCTGCGTCTCCACTATGCGGAGACGCTCAAGGAGTGGCGCCGACGCTTCATGGCGAACCGCGAACGGGCCAGAGCGCTCTATGACGAGCGATTCTGCCGGATGTGGGAATTCTATCTCGCCGGCTCCGAAACCTCGTTCCGCGTCGACGCCAACATGGTGTTCCAGATCCAGCTCGCCAAGCGCCAGGATGTCGTGCCGCTGACGCGCGACTATATCGGGCCGCGCGAGGCGCGCCTGCGCGAGCGCGAAGAGCGGAAGCCGGCGTTCCGGCTGGCCGGGGAATAGCCGCGGCCTCGACCGGCGGCGGGCGGGTCCCTGAAATCCGAGGGAAAATCTCGCAGATTTCCAGCCCCCGCCGCGCAAGGACCGCCCCGTCCCGGCCGCGAGCGTCGGCCGGGGCCGACGCGGACGCGTCCACCCCTGGCCGATCGGCCGCGCAGCAGCGCCCGGGAATGCCCCGAAATCGGCCGCCGATTGGCATCCGCCCGGGGGGCGCGGGCCTGGACGCCAAGCCACCTGGGCAGACCGTAAGATAAATTTCCGTCGGAGCGAGCCGGCGTGGCCTTCGTCGTCCCGCGCGGGCGTCGCGACCGGCCCGGCGCGCCGGCCAATATCAGCCGCCGCGCCGAGGCGGCCGTTGCTGTCGTCAATTCCCGGCAAAAGGGCGCTCGCCTCGAACACCGGCGCGTTCGAGAAGCGGGATTGGAGCCTCCAATGAAACACGAGACCCAGGTCGAGACGCTGAGGACCTTGTTCAAGCTTCGCGAGCAGGGTCGCGATCAGGCCATGCTGGGCGAGGTCGCCAGGGTGCCGGTCCGCAATTACACGGAGCCGGAGGTGCTGGAGCGCGAGCTGGGAAGCGTGTTCCGCGACTACCCGCTGGTCGCCGGTCACGCCTCGCATGTGCGGGAACCCGGCTCATGCCTGCTCGGCGACTGGGACAAGCTGCCGTTCATCGTCGTCCGCGACCGGGAGGGGACGCTGCGCGCGTTCCTCAATACCTGCCGGCACCGCGGCGCCCGCCTCCTCTGCGGCGACGAGAAGCGGGTCAAGGCGTTCGTCTGCCCGTTTCACGGATGGGTCTACGGTCTCGACGGCGCGCTCAAGTCGGTGACCAAGTCATATGCGTTTCCGGACCTCGATCCCGACGAATACGGCCTGAAGCAGCTTCCGGTCGCCGAGAAGGGCGGGCTGATCTGGATCCACCCGACCCCCGGCGCGGCGATCGATCTGGCGTCCTATCTCGGCCCGATCGGCGACGACCTCGATCATTTCGGGATCGACCGGCTGGCGAGCTACCGCAAGACGATCGTCAGCAAGAAGGCGAATTGGAAGCTTCTCCTGAAGACCTACCTGGAAGGCTACCACGTCCCGTTTCTGCACCGGGAAACGATCTCGAAGGCGTTCCGGAAGGGGGTCATCGCGCATTTCGAACATGGGCCGCACATCCGGCTCGCCGCGGCGCGGACGAACATCCTCGACGCGCTGCACGTCGACAGTGCGTCATGGCGGATTCTCGACTTTGCCTCGGTGTATTACACGCTGTTCCCGAACGGCTTTCTCATCATGCATCCGGACTACGTCTCCATCAATGTGTTCTATCCGGAGGCGCCGGACCGGACGCTCTGGACTCACGAGATGCTCTACCGGGAGGCCGACTTCATGGGCGAGCGGGGCGAGGCGGCGCTCGCCAAGCGTTTCGAATACACCAACGACGTCGTCTTCGACCTCGAGGATTTCGCCGTCGCCGAACAGGTCCAGGCGGGGCTGCGCCACGGTGCGAACGAATATCACACGCTCGGGCTGGAGGAGGGCCTGCTCGCGATCTTCCAGGCCAGCGTCGATCGGGGGCTGCGCGACAGGGCGAACGGCTCCGCTCCGGACAGCCCGGCGCGCTGAGCAGAGTCTGATCGGCCGACCCAGGGACGGCGGTCCCACACGCGCAGCCATCAACGTCGCCGGCCGCGGGCGCGTGCGCGATCCGTCGGCCGAACCGAGACTCGCTGCCCGGGGCCGCGACCGCCGGGTCGCTTGGCGAGGCGAACGCGTAGCGCTCGTCCGGGTTCTGCTCGCGATGATGGCGGCGGCTGCGGCCGCGCTGCCTGCGACCGCCGAGGCGACCTGGCGCTCCGACTGCGCGGGCAGGAGCGTCTGCAAAACAGAATTTTGAGATAGTTCTTCCCAAATTCCAAAAGAACGGCTATGCTCCCATCATTGGTCCCCTAGGCAGGAGCCCCGCCATGTCCGATCCCGCCGTCGCCACGTCCCCGCCCGCCGCCTCCTCCAGCGCGATCGAGCGGGAAGTCCGCCGGCATCGCATCATGGGGCGCGTGCTGCTCGGCTGGAGCTACGAGTCGATCGCCGAGGCTGAGGATCTGAGGCCCGCGCGGGTCCGCCAGATCGTCGGGCAGACGCTGGCCTTGCGCGAGATCGATCCGGCCGGGGCGCATGCCCGCCTGCAGACCACACGGCTCGACGCCTCGCTGCGGCTCGCCGCCGACAGGATCGAGGACGGCGAGCTCGGCGCGATCGACCGGCTGCTGCGCGTGCTCGACCGGCTCGACCGCTACCAGACCAGGGCGGCGGCGCCGGCGTTCGACGAGGCTGCCGAAGGCGCCGCCAGATTCGACGCCAGGCTCGACGATCTCGTGGCGACGGCCGCCGCGGACAAGGCGCGCGCCGCGGCGCGCGGGGGTCGGACGGCGGCCCGCCTGACCGCGCGTCGGCGCAACGCCCGAGGCGCTCCGTCTTTTGACGTCGAAGCGCCCTCCGAGGCGGTCCGCGCAATTGCCGGCCTTGGTTTGTTCGGGGCGCCGTTCGGCCTCGCGCCAACGCCTGCCGCCGCCGGGGCCTTCGAGCGCCCGGAAACCGCGGGCGCCGGGGGGCCGCAATGAGCTTCCCCCTCTCTCCCAAGCCGTTGGAATCCCACACATTTCATGCGCTCGCCATGAACCATTGCCAAAGCCTTCAAAACGCCTTCAAAACACCTTCCAAACACCTTCCAAACGCCTTCCAGGAGCTTCCAGACACTTCCAAACCCTTCCAAAAATTTCCGGGCCTCGGCGACCCCGAGGGATGGCGGGCCGGCCAAGCGATGGGCCGGGCGGCGCCAGTCGGCTTTGTCGCGTCAGACGGCGCGGCCCGCACGTTTCGCCGCGACGGGAATCGCGCCTGAGCAAGAGGGCAAGG
>JBEKZS010000222.1:0-4961 GCA_049509635.1 Roseiarcus sp. | reverse complement strand
GACGACGTCGCGCTGCTGGAGTCGACCCTGCCCGCGCTCTCGCTGGCGATGAAGGCGCATGCCGGCCACGTCATCGCTTCCGGGCTGCTCGGGACCTACCTCGGCGCCGACGCGGGCGGCCGCGTCCACGCCGGCGCGGTCCAGCGCGGTTCGGTCGACCAGTTGCACGCGGTGCTGTTCTATGCGGACATTCGTGGCTTCACCCCGACCTCCGACACATCGCCCGCCGCGACCGTGATCGCGCTGCTCAACGAAGTCTTCGAGACCCTCAGCGCCGCGTTGCGGCCGCGCGGCGGCCAGGTGCTGAAGTTTCTGGGCGACGGCCTGCTGGCGACCTTCGCGTTCGAGGAGGCGGACCGCGCCGCGACCTGCCGCCGTGCGCTCGAGGCGGCCGACGAGGCGCTGCGCGCGCTCGAGGCGCTCAATGCGGCGCGCGCGGCGGCGGGCCTGCCGCTCGCGGCGGTCGATTTCGCGCTCCATGTCGGCGACGTGCTCTACGGCAATGTCGGCGCGACCGACCGGCTCGACTTCACCGTGATCGGCCCCGCCGTCAACGAGGTCGCGCGCATCGAGGCGCTGTGCGAGCCGCTCGGCCGGCCGCTGCTGGCGTCTGCGGAATTCGTCCGCGCGGCCGAGGCGGGGGAGGGGCGGCTCGTCTCGCTCGGCCGCCATGCGCTGCGCGGGGTGCGGGAGGCCAAGCACATTTTTGGGCTTGACCCGGACGGAGCGCCGCCGCCCCGACCCGCCATCGTCGACGGCTTCGCCGCCCGCTACCAGACATAGCGCAGCCGCGCCGTGCCGGCGATGGTCTGCGTGCCCTTGCCCAGTTCGCCGTCGACCTTGGCGAGGAACGACCAGCCGTTGCGTCCGCGCCATTCCGCGCCGAGCGTGACCAGCGCCAGATTGGGCGACTCCTCCGCGCCGTTGACGACGAAGCTCGCGTTGGCGAGGCTGAGGAACGTCGCCGTCAGGGTCGGATCGCTCTGCCAGTCATGGGCGTAGGCGGCGCGGCCGAAGACGTTGATCGCGTCGCCGCCGGCGAAAGCGAAGGTCTTGTCCGCCCAGGCGCCGAGTTCGAGGCGTGTCTGGGTGGCGGTCTGCCCGGCATAGCCGAGCGCGAACTGCGCCGAGCCGGAGGACGCGCCCTCCTGGTAGGCAGGGGTCCTGAATACCTGCCCCTGCACCGCGCCATAGGGCGTCAGCGTGACCTGTCCGGGCGACGCGATGTGATAGCCGCCCTCCAGCCGCGCCCCGAAGCTCTGCGTGTCGAAGCTCGGGGTGAGCGTGTCGAGGCCGGCCACGCCGACCGTGCGGCTGGTGCTGGCCCAGGAATCGGCGAACGCCACCGCGCCGGCGACATAGGCCGGGCCGAACTGGCGCGCCCCATAGGCGCCCGCCTGGAACACGTCGCTGGTGCCGCCGCCGAGGCCGCCCGACACCGACCAGGACGTCCCGCCGCCGGCCAGCGCGAAGCCCAGCAGCGTGTCGGGGTCGACATGGTAGTCGGCGCCGGCGGCGAAGCCGCCCGCGCGCGCGATCGAATCATGGCTGCCGGTCGCCCCGTCGCCGTTGAACTGGCCGACGCCGCCGAACGTCGTCGCCCAGACGTTCCACCGCGGCTCATAGACGGCGGGCGCCCCCTTGGTCGTGGGAAGATAGGCGCTCATCGAAGCCGGCAGACCATGGTCGTCGGCGGCGTAGCCGAGCGCCGATCCGCCCGCCGCGCCGAACCCGCCGCGATCTTCGACATAGGGATCGAGCATGGTCGACATGAACGAGTTCATGATCTGGAACGCGCCCTGCTGGGCCCCGGTCGCGCCTTCGCCGGAAAGCTGGGTCAGCGCGTCGGAAAGCGGCTGCCCGCTCAGCAGATAGAGATTGTTGAAGCCGCCGGTGATCTGGCCCCCGCCGACGCTGAACTTGTCGATCGCCGCGGCGACGTTGGTCGGATTGACCGGCGCGCCGAACTGCAGCGACGGTACCAGCAGCGACGGCGCCAGCTGTCCGCCCAAGATGGCGGCGAACGCGAGATCTTCGGCGATCGTGGACCATCCGCTCGCGCTCAGCGCGGCGAAATTCGTATTGTTGTTCTGAAACACGAACTGGCCGCCCGGATAGGCGGTGGTGTTTGGCAGCGCCCCGTAGCGGTAGGACGACGACGTCGCCGGCTGCGAAACGCTCGATGTCGTGAAGAACAGCACATATTGCTGGCCTGGCGTCAGCTTGACTCCTTTCGTTGGGATTGTCACAGGACTGAAGGCGTTGCCGAGCGGCGCGGTCATGACCGGCGACGCGTAGAGCGCGGGTCCGGCGATTTCCTTCGTGGCCGCGTTCCATTGATAGACAAAGGCCTGAAACTGCGGCGCGGCGGTCGTGCTGCCGCCATCGAGGTAAAAGGTGAAGCTCGAGAGACGAGTATCCGACGCCGTCGCCGTGATCGTCTCGCCATAGGTCGCAGTGTCGGGCAGACCCCAGCGCTGATCGAACTCGTCCCGTTCCAGCCCGGCTGCGTGTTGATGCTTTGCGCCTGCACGGGGGAGTGGGCCGCGAGCGTTGCGAGGGCGACGCTGGAGAGCAGGGCGGCCCGTGACGCCGACGCCCTCCAATCAGGTCGCCGGCCGCCCCCTTACCGCGCAGACCAACGGCGAACTCGGATCGATGTCACGATCATGGCGGGCCTCCTCGTTCGAGGGTTCGAGGCGCCCGTGAGCCCCCCAGCGACGTTTCGGACCTGTCTCGCGGGAGCGAGCCGAAACTTTGGGGCGCCCCTTAGAACCAGACATTCACTAAGACAGTCTGGATTTTCCGTCAACCAAGGTGGCGCGCAGCAGGCGGTTTCGTGGCGACCGTGCCTTATTTGTCATTATCGGCCGGATCGGCGCCTGCCTTTCGGCGGGGATTGGCCCGCGGCTGTCGTCAAGTCGGCGGGCCTCCCGTCACCCGCCGGCGCCTGCGAACCGCTCGACCGCCGCCTGTTCGCTCGGCCGGATTTCGTGGCCGCCTTCGTGCCAGTCGATCGTCACCGCCGCGCCCTGGCGCCTGAAATGATCCTCCAGCGCGATCGTCAGCGGCGGCGGACAGATCGGGTCGCGCCGGCCGGCGGTGATGAGCACCCGCAGCCGCGCGAGCGCGGGATTGTTCGCGGGCGTCCAGGGGATCAGCGGGTGCATGAGGACGATCTCGTCGAACAGTTCGGCGTCCTCGAGCGCCATTGCGGCGAGAATGTTGGCGCCGTTGGAATAGCCGAGGCCGATCGTGCGGCCGGGCCGCGCGCGCGCCTTGTGCGCGTCCACGAAAGCGGCCAGCGCGCGGCGGCGGACGGCGAGATCCTCGAAGTCGTAGACGCCCTCGGCCTTGCGCCGGAAGAACCGCAGCGCGCCCTGTTCGGAGACGTCGCCGCGCGGCGCGACGACGCCCGCCCGAGGCCAGATCTGCGCGACGAGCGGGAAGAACTGGTTCTCGTCGCCGCCGGTGCCGTGAAAGGCGAACACCAGCGGCGCGCCCGCCTGCGCCGCCGGCCGCTCCCGGAATGCATAGCTGTCGATCGCCATCGTCCGCTCCTTTCAATCCGTGATCGGCTGGAGCGACTTCTCCAGGCGCGCGCGCAGATGCTCGTGCTGCTTGGGCAGCTTCAGCGCCTCGCCGAGATGGGCCGCATCCTCGTCGCGGTCGAAGCCCGGCTCGTTGGTCGCGACCTCGAACAGCACGCCGCCGGGGGTGCGGAAGTAGATCGCCCAGAAATAGTCGCGGTCGATCACCGGCGTCACCTGCCAGCCGGTGTCGAGCAGCGCCGCCCGCACCTCGAGTTGCCTGGCGCGGTTTTCGACCGCGAAGGCGATGTGATGGACGGCGCCCGCGCCCGCCCGCGCGGGCGCAATGTTGGGCATGGTCTCGATGTCGATGAAATCGGCGCCGTTGCCGCCCGGCACGCCGAAGCGCCTGACCCCGTCGGCCTTGTCGACCTCCTCATAGCCCATGAACTTCAGCAGTTCGGCGGTGGCGCCGTCGTCGCGCAGGCGCAGCGAGGCGGAATGGAAGCCGCGGATCGCGTGCGCCGCGTCAACCCCGCCATGCGTCCACGGGCGGCGCCGGTCGCCCTTCGCCTCGACCAGCGCGAATCCGTCGCCGTCGGGGCCGGCGAAATGCAGGCGCCGTTCGCCGAACGCCTCGTCGGCCTTGACGCCGTCGACCTCGAGCGCGGCGAACCGCTCCTCCCAGAACGGCAACGCGCCCTCAGGCACGGCGAACACGGTCTCGCCGACCTCGCCCGTCCCGGGCCGCGCCCGGGCGATGTCGGGGAAGGGAAAATAGGTCATCACCGTGCCCGGCGTGCCGCTCTCGTCGCCGTAATAGAGGTGGTAGACGTCGGGCGCGTCGAAATTGACCGTCTTCTTGACGCGCCGGAGGCCGAGCGCATGGGTGAAGAACGCATTATTGGCCTGGGCCGCCCCGGCGAGCGCCGTGACGTGGTGCAGGCCTCTGATCTGATCGAGCTTGGTCATATCGTTGATCCCCCTGGCCGGCCGCCCCGGCGGGCGACTGCGGCTTCGTCCGGCAACATAGTCCTTCGTCGCGATCGCGGAAGCCGCCGATTTCGCCATTGATCATTGCGATATTTGCAATGAATTTCGCAAATTCGACCGATAGTATTGCCAGGAACGGGATCATTACGAGATGGCCGGGCAGATCGAACGCATCCGGGTCTTCCTCGAGGTCGCCGAGCGGCAGAGTTTCGCCGCGGCGGCGCGCGCGCTCGGCGTGTCCGCGAGCGTCGCCACCCGCCAGGTCTCGGAACTCGAGGCCGAACTCGGCGCGCAACTGCTCGTGCGCACCACCCGCCGGGTCTCGCTGACCGTCGCCGGGCGGCTCTATGCCGAGCGCATGCGGACGGTCGTGACGGAGATCGATTCGGCCAACGACTTCGTGCGCGAGCAGCAAAACGCGGTCACCGGCGTGCTGCT
>JBEKZS010000221.1:0-5037 GCA_049509635.1 Roseiarcus sp. | reverse complement strand
GGGGCGGGGATGTCGACGGGGAGCGGAACGTCTCCCGCTCTCGGCGGGCGTCGGGGGAATGCGTACGTTTCCTCATGTCCGGCATGCATCGAACATACAGCCGAAACGATCATCGTTCAAACCCACGGCGGCGGCGCGGCGGCGGCGGACCGTAAGCCGGGATGGCGAGCCCCGGCGGTCCGGCCGGCTCGCCGAACCCCCGGGAGGTCCGCGTGGCCAGCCATCCCTTTCACGGCGCCCTGTTCGCCCTCGTCCTCGCGCTCGCCGTCTGGGGCGCGCGCGCCATTCCCGCCAGCGTCTATGCGGCCGGGCAAGCGGTGCTCGGCGCGGCGCTGATCCTCACCGTCGACCGCTTTTCCTGAGCCGCGGCGCACGCGGCTAGACGCAGCGGCCGCCGTCGACTTCGAGCACGACGCCGGTGAGGAACGCGGCCTCGTCGGAGGCGAGGAACAGCGCGGCGTTGGCGACGTCCTGCGGCGTCGAGAACCGGCCGAGCGGCACGGTCGCCCGGAACGCGGCGCGCCGCTCGGGCGTGTCCTCGCCGAGGAACGCGGCGAGCAGCGGCGTCTCGCCGGCGACCGGCGCCAGCGCGCAGACCCGGATCCCGGCCGGCGCGAATTCGACCGCCATCGATTTGGTCATCAGATGAACCGCGCCCTTGGAGGCGTTGTAGACGGTGAGGCCCGGGCGCGGCCGCAGCGCGGCGGTCGAGCCGATGTTGATCACCACGCCGCCGCCCGCCGCGCGCATGTGCGGGACGAGCGCGCGGGCGAACAGGAAGATCGACTTCACGTTGACCGCGAAAATGCGGTCGAACTCGGCCTCCTCGACTTCGAGCATCGGCCGGTTGCGATGGGTCGTGCCGGCGTTGTTGACGAGGCAGTCGATCCGGCCGAAGGCGGCGATCGCGGCCTTCACCGCGGCCGCGACCTCGTCCTGCTTCGAAACGTCGGCGGTCAGCGCGATCGCGCCCGGGCCGAGCTGCCTGGCGGCGGCCTGCGCCAGGTCGCCGTCGAGATCGAGGCAGGCGACGCGGGCGCCTTGGCGGGCGAAGGTCTCGGCTATGCCGAGGCCGAAGCCCTGCCCGGCGCCGGTGACGATCGCGCCCTTGCCGTTCAGCCGCATGGTGCTCCCCCCGGCGATTTCGCCCCCACCCGATCGGCTCCGCCCATAGCACGCCGCGGCCGCAGTGGCGACGGGATCGGCAGGCCTGACGCCGGCGCCCGCGGACGCCGCGCCGCCCTTGACTATGCCCGCGCCGCGCCGGATATCGGATCGGCCGCGCGCCGCCCCCCCTCGCGCCCCGGGATGACCCATGCGCATCGAAACCGACGTCAAGCTCGATTTCAAGGACGTGCTGATCCGCCCCAAGCGCTCGACGCTGAGTTCGCGCAACGAGGTCGACGTCCAGCGAAGCTTCCGCTTCCTGCATACGGGGGCGGACTGGACCGGCTTTCCGCTGATCGCCGCCAACATGGACGTGACCGGCACGCTGGCGATGGCGCGCGCGCTCGGCCGGTTCGGCGCGCTGACCGCGCTGCACAAGCATTATCCGGTCGAGACGCTGGTCGAATTCTTCGCCGGCCCCGACGGCGCCCACGCCTTCTATTCGATCGGCACCACCGACGCCGATCTCGCCAAGCTCGCCAAGGTCCGCCAGAAGACGCCGCTGCGGCTGCTGTGCCTCGACGTCGCCAACGGCTATGCCGAGAAATTCCTCGACACGGTCAAGCGCGCCCGGGCGGAGAACCCGCGCGCCATCATCATGGCGGGCAATGTGGTGACCGGCGACATGACCGAGGCGCTGATTCTCGCCGGCGCCGACATCGTCAAGATCGGCATCGGTCCGGGCTCGGTCTGCACGACGCGCAACGTGACCGGGGTCGGCTATCCCCAGCTCTCCGCGATCATCGAATGCGCCGACGCCGCCCATGGGCTGAAGGGCCAGGTCTGCGCCGACGGCGGCTGCACGGTCCCCGGCGACATCGCCAAGGCCTATGGCGCGGGCGCCGATTTCGTCATGCTCGGCGGCATGCTCGCCGGCCACGACGAATGCGACGGCGAAATCCGCTACGAGGAGCGCGACGGCCGCAGGGTCCCGGTCGGCATGGGCTTCTACGGCATGTCGTCGCAGACGGCGATGAAGAAATATTCCGGCGGCGTCGCCGCCTATCGCGCCGCCGAGGGCAAGAGCGTCGAGACCCCCTATCGCGGCCCGGTCGAGAACACGATGGGCGAGATCATGGGCGGCCTGCGCTCGATGATGACCTATATCGGCGCGACCCAGCTGAAGGAGGTGCCCAAGCGCACCACTTTCGTGCGCGCCACCGCGCAGGCCAACACGGTGTTCGGGGGCGGCTGAGCGGGCCAGGCGCATCTTCAAGAAGCCGGGGAGACCGGCTTGACCGCCTTGACCCGCGCGTGGATCGACGGGCGCGGATTGTCCTGCATCGCCCGGATCCGGCTGTGGGTGGTCTGGGACTCGGCGGGTCGGCGCGCGATCGCCGGCGTCGCCGATTTCGACGGCGCTTGCACGGCCGGGCTCTGGGGTTCGGGGCGCACCGAGAGGCGCTCGAACGCGCATTTGGCCGGCCGGCCGCAGACGATCACGTCCGCGTAGCGGCCGCCGTCGTAGCCGACCACGGTGACCTCGCGGATCGGGGCGGCGCCGTCGCCGCGGTCGCCGAGTTCGGCGAAGGAATGGCTGACCCAGGCCCTGACGCGCATCGGGATGACCGGCGGCTCTGCTGCGGCCGCCATTCTGCGCCGGATTTCTAAAGGAGTCCTTTCAGCCGGCGCCGGCGATGACCCCGGGTCCGCGGCGGCCGGCGCGCCCTCGCCTCACCCGTGATTGATCACGATCGTCTTGGAGGCGCAGAATTCATACAGCGCCTCGAAGCCCTTTTCGCGACCGTGGCCCGACCGCTTGACGCCGCCGAACGGCAGTTCGACGCCGCCGCCCGCGCCATAGCCGTTGACGAAGACCTGGCCGCAGCGCATCGCCCGCGCAACCCGGATCGAGCGCCTGGCGTCGCGCGTCCACACGCCGGCGACCAGCCCGTAGGGGGTGCCGTTGGCGAGCGCGATCGCGTCGGCCTCGTCGTCGAACGGCATCAGCGCGAGCACCGGCCCGAACACCTCCTCGTTGGCGAGCGCGTCGTCGCGCGGCACGTCGCCGAACAGGGTCGGCGCCACGTAGAAGCCGCCGGCCGGGGCGTCGGCGTCGACGGCGCCGCGCGCGAGCACGCGAAGGCCCCGCGCCTCCGCCTGGGCGAGATAGGATTCGACGCGCGCCTTCTGCCTGGCGTTGATCATCGCGCCCATGTCCAGGTCGCGGTCGTGCGCGCCCGCCCGCACCGCGGCGAACCGCTCGGCGATCGCCGCCGAGAAGGCCGGATAGGCCGAGCGCTCGATCAGCACCCGCGAGCCGGCCGAGCAGGTCTGGCCGCCGTTCTGGATGATCGCGTTGACGACGACCGGGACCGCCGCCTCGAGGTCGGCGTCGGCGAACAGCAATTGCGGCGACTTGCCGCCGAGCTCCATCGTCACCCCGACATTGTTGCGCGCGGCGGCGGCCTGGATCGCCGCGCCGGTCTGCGGCGAGCCGGTGAACGAGATGAAGTCGACGCCCGGATCGCTCGACAGCGCGGCGCCCGCCTCGGCGCCGAGGCCGGCGACGACGTTGAGCGCGCCGTCGGGAAAGCCGGCCTCGCGGGCGAGCGCGGCGATCCGCAGCACGCTGAGGCAGGCGTCCTCGGCCGGCTTGACCACGCAGCAATTGCCGCAGGCGAGCGCGGCGCCGACCGAGCGGGCGAAAATCTGGGCCGGGTAGTTCCAGGGGACGATATGGCCGGTGACGCCATGGGGATCCCTGACGATCGCCACGGTATAGCCGTTGAGGAACGGCAGGGTGTCGCCGTGCAGCTTGTCGGCGGCCGCGCCGTAGAATTCGAAATAGCGCGCGGCGGCGACCATGTCGGCGGCGCCCTGCTTGAGCGGCTTGCCGGTGTCGCGCGATTCCAGCGCGGCCAGTTCGGCCGCGTGGTCGCCGATCGCCCGGCCGAGCTTCATCAGCAGGCGCCCGCGCTCGAGCGCGGTCAGCCGGCCCCAGGCGCCGTCGAACGCCTTGCGCGCGGCCGCGACCGCGCGCGCGACATCCTCGACGCCGCTGCGCGCGATCCGCGCAAAGGGCAGCCCGTCGGAGGGGCAGACCACGTCGAGCGTGCGCCCGTCGAGGGCGCCGGTGTCGGCGCCGCCGACGATATTGGCGTGAAACGGCGCCGTGGCGCCCGCGATCTCGCTCGCTCGGATGTTCATGTCGCGCTCCTCCGGGTGTTTGTCGGGATCTAGCAGAAGCTGGCGCGTTTCGCGACCCCGGGGCCGCGCCGCCGAACCGGTCGCCGCCGCCAGGCAAGCGCCTGGAAAGAAGGTCGCCGCCGGTCGCGCGGCGACTGGCGGCGCGTTTGTCTCCGGAGGCGACGACCGCCGGGCCGCTTCCCAAGGCGAACGCGTCAGCGTTCGTCCGGCCCAGGCGAACGCGTTGGCGTTCGTCCGGTCAAGGCTCGCGACGACGGCAGGCAGAGGGCGCGCTTTCCACCACCGCCGAGCCGACCTGGAGCTCCGTCTGCGCCACGGAATCGTCTGTAAAAGAGAAATGTGAGAATATTATTGCGATATTCCAAAAGATCGGCTATGGTCGCACGATTGGTCCCCACGGCAGGAGCCCCGCCATGCCCGACCCCGCAACACCCGCGCCGCCGCCCGCCGCTTGCGTCAGCGCGGCCGAGGGGACCGCCCGAGGCGAGGATCCGACGCCCCGGCGGCTCCGCCAGATCGTCGGGCGGACGCTCGAGCTGCGCGAGGTCGATCCGGCCGGCGCGCCTGTCCGCCTGCAGACCGCCCGGCTCGACGCCTCGCTGTGGCTCGCCGCCGACAGGATCGAGGACGGCGAGCCCGGCGCGATCGACCGGCTGCTGCGCGTGCTCGACCGGCTCGACCGCTGCGGCAACGCGGCGGCGCCGTCTCTCGACGAGGCAG
>JBEKZS010000220.1:0-5593 GCA_049509635.1 Roseiarcus sp. | reverse complement strand
CTGGCTGGCGGATCGGTTTCGCCAGCACCGGGGCAACTGCGACGTGGTGCGCCAGGACCTGATGCGCGAGCACGGGCTTTTGGTGTCGCTGCGGACACTGGAACGGGCGGCGGCGCCGCGGCGACGCCGCGATCCGCCAGGCGGCGCGCTTGAGCCTGCTGCGGTTTCTTGATTGACTGCCGCCGGGCCTGGCAGGAGGCGGTTGATGGCGGCGATCCCGCATTGGCGCGCGCGACCCTTGCGCTATTCCGCGACGGCGAAAGCCATGCACTGGGCCATCGCCGCCGCCGTCATCGCGCTGATCCCCGAGGGGTTGACGATGAAGCGGCTGATCGCCGAGGGTCCGACTCGGGAGCGCCTCTATGATCTGCACGAAGCCGTAGGCGCGCTGGTGCTGATCGTCATGGTCCTCCGGCTGGCGCGTCGCGCGGCTTTCGGCGCGCCCGCCGCCGACCCGGCGCTGACCCCGACGGACCGGCGGGCTTCGCTCGCCGCGCAATACGCGCTTTACGCCCTGCTGCTGGTCGTGCCGGCGCTCGGCTGGGCGGGGACCAACGCCTATGGCGATCCGGTCAGCGTGTTCGGCCTGTTCGAATTTCCGGCGATCCTGGCCAGGGACCCGCCCCTGTCCGACCGGATATTCGGCTGGCACCTCGCCGGCGCGCTGCTGGTCGCCGCGATCGTCGCGCTGCACGTCGCCGGCGCGCTCTATCACCACTTCGGCAGGCGCGACCGCGTCCTCGCGCGCATGCTGCCGGGCGGCTGAGGCCGCATGCGCGCCATTTCCCGGCGCCGCCGGGCCGCTTTGTTCGCCGCGGCGCCGGTGGGGTGGATAGCGCGGATTCGAGAGCGGCCGGCCGCCGGCGACGAGCGACCCCAGGACCGGCCGCCGGATCGCCTCCGGCGCGTCAATGCCCCAGATGCTTGCCGAAGAAGGCGGCGATTTCGCCAAAGGCCTCCTTGGTCTCGGGAACCCGGTCGTCGAATTGATATTGCGCGTGCGACTCGCCCTCGAACACGTCCAGTTCAGCCTCGACCCCGGCCCGGCGCAGCTTGCGATGCACCCGCACAGTGTTGCTGAGCAGCAGGTCGCGGGTGCCGGTGGTCAGGATCGCGGGAGGAAACCCGCGCATGTCGCCGTTGACCGGAGAAAGCAAGGGATCGGCCAGATCGTGGCCCTTAGCGTAGATGACCGTGGCGGCGTCGCAGAAGCCATCGCGGGACACCAGGATGTTGTCGACTTTCTCGTTCGTATAAAATGTGTCGCCGCGCTTGGTGACGTCGGCCATCGGGGTGCCCGGCGCGATCGCGCCAGGCATGGGCAGGCCCTGCTCGCGGGCGCGCAGCACCATCTCGAGCGTCAGCGCGCCGCCGGCCGATGTGCCGAAGAAGGCGACGTTGTTTGGCGAAGTGGTCTTCAGCACGGCCTTGTAGACCGTGACCGCGTCGTCGAGAGCCGCGGGGAAATAGGCTTCCGGCGGCATCCGATAGTCGACCGATATCACCTTGTAGCGCCCGATGCCCGCCATCATCAGCGCCTCGGTCGTGCCCGATTCGCCGGGGAACAGGACGTAGCAGCCGCCGTGAACGTGGATCAGCACCTTGTCCTGGTTTTCCGGCGGAAGCGTCCTGGGGGTGATCACATAGACCCTGACGCCGTCGATCGTCGTCGGCTCGACCGAGACCTGCATACGCTCCTTCATCGCGTCGATGCCCTTGAGCACGCCCGCCGCCTGCTTGAGCGCGTAGGCGCGGGCTTCGTCGCCGGTCTTCCACAGCGCGTTCCAGTCCGGATTCAGCGGCGCCGCGATGAACTTCTGCATCTGCGGGCTGATGTCGGCCGTGTTGGGCGCAGGCAGCGACTTGGCGGGCTCCTGAAGCGGGGGAAACGGGTCGTCCGCATAGGAGGGCGCGAGCGAGGCCGAGAGTATGGCGCCGGCGAGCAGGATCGACGTCTCGAGCTTCATGAACGTTCTCCCTGGAAATTGGCGATTGGTTTTTTGCAGTTCCGGGCGGCGAACCCGGGATGCGCCGCGATGTCCCCTCCGTTTCGCCGGGCGTGCGCCCGGGCAAGTCACCCGATTCCCGCCGCGCCGAACCAGGCGCTGCGTCCGGAAGCGCGGCCTGTCGGGCCCGCCAGCCGATTACCGGCGCGGCATATCAAATCCCCGTTCCTCCCGCGATGAAACTTTCATCGCCGTTCGTGGGGCCTCGCCTCGATGGGCCGGGCGCGCGGCGCTCTCAGTCGGTCGCCGCCCCCGGAATCCGCTGAGGCGCTCAATTCCTCGGCGCGCCGTAGAAGGCGGCGAGGCGGGCGACCATGCCGTCGGATTTCGGCGACGCCCGGTCGGCGGCGATCGCTTCGTAGAGGCGCGCCGCGCCCTGGTAGATCGGGGCCGCCGGGAGGTCGCCGAGGAAGGCGGCGATTTCCTCCATCTCGGCGACCCAGCGATAGGCCTTGTCGAACATGGCGGGCACGCCGCCGTCGAGCAGGCGCAGGATATCCGGCTGGCTGGAGGCGAGTTCGGCGCGCAGGGCGGCGGCGGCGCCGGAGCGAGCGGCGCCGAGCGCCATGGCCCCGCCGAGCGCGATCAACCCCTTGGTGATGCCCGCATAGCTCATCTTCAGCGCCGAGGCGGCGCCAATGCCGCCGGGAATCGGGCGCAGGTCGACGCCCCAATCCTTCAGTGGCAGCAACGCCTCGGCGGCCTCGCCCGAGACATAGAGGCGCGGGCCGGGGCCGCCCTCCCCGGGACTGCCGATGATGCCGCCGTCGACGACGCGCACGCCCGGAAGGGCGGCGGCGACGGCCTGCATGGTGGCGGGGCTGACGGCGTTGCAGTCGGCGTAGATCTTTCCCGCCATGACCGGCGCGAGCCGCCCGGCGAGCGCGAGGGCGTCGCCGGGCGGCAGGATCGACAGCACCACGTCGGCCCATTGCGCCAGCGCGGTCTCGCTGTCCTTCAGAGACAGGCCGGCGGCGCGCTTCGCGCTGGCCGCGCTGCGTCCGTCGAGGGTGAGCGCGACGTCGGCGCCATGCCGGCGCAGCCGTTGCGCGACGCCGGCGCCCATCGTTCCCGGGGCGATCACCGCGATGCGCATCCTGCGATCCTCCTGCCGGCCGCGGCGCGTTGTTCTGGCCTGGGCCCGCGGCCAAGGGCGGGAGGTCGGCGGCGGGTTGCGCGTCTGGGCTCGGGCGCCCGGAGGCGCGGCGGCCCACCTCGCGGTCATAGCGCGTCGAGCGACGTGACGAAACAGGGCCTGCGACCGGGCGCGCCCGCCGGGAGAGCGTCCGGCCTCGGGCCGGCGTCGCCTCGATCCCGGCGCCCGCCTACCGGCGCGGCAGACAGACGATCGCGAGTTCGTCCTTCACGGCGGCCGAACCGGGCGTCGGCCAGGCCGCTCGCCCGGCGCAATAATCGATCGCCGCCTGCCATTCCTCGTCGGTGGGCGCCAGGAAGCGGTAGCCCGTCGCCTGTTCGACGAGCCCGAGCTTCGACCAGGGCGAGCCGAAGGCCGAACTGTTCATGTCGCCCGACATCGTGCTCAGCGCGAGGGGCCGCGTCGGTTTGCGGCCGACGATCGCCAGCGAAGTCGCCTTGCCGAACCCGGGATCGGCCTCGAGCCGCGCGATCATCCGGTTGGCTTCCTGAACGACCCACAGGTTGACCCGCCGCTGGTCGAACAGGATCGAGG
This sequence comes from Roseiarcus sp., assembly GCA_049509635.1. GTDB lineage: Bacteria > Pseudomonadota > Alphaproteobacteria > Rhizobiales > Beijerinckiaceae > Roseiarcus. The sequence goes on along the minus strand of JBEKZS010000220.1, from coordinate 1,897 downwards.
CGTCGGCGCCGAGATAACCCAGCAGGACAATCGCGACCGCTGCGGCGAGGCCGAGCCGGACCTGCCCGGCGAGGCGGCGAAAGCCGATCGCGGCGAGGCCGGCGACGCAGAGCGCGATCGGCGACAACAGCCTCGGCACGAGCCAGACGACGTCGCCGATCAGCGCGGCGCAGGCGGCGCAGAGGATCGCGGCGCCGACCGCCAGCGCCACGGCGAGCGCCTGGAGCAGGCCGCGCGCGGCGAGCGCGGAGCGAACCAGCGCGGCGAGGCAGAGCGCCAGCGCGAGCAGCGTCAGCAGCGAGACGGCGGGCGCGACGATTCCGTTCGGGGGCCAGAGCGCGAAGCCGATAGCGCCGCCGACGGCGTCGAGCTTTGCGGCGAAATCCGGGACGTGCCCGGGAAAGGCGCGGCCCGCGGCAGCGGCGGGGAACAGAAATCGGGTCGCGACCAGACAGAGCAGATAGAGGATGACGCCGAGCGCGAGGACGCCGGCGCTGCGCGCGAAGGCGAGGAGTTCGGCGCCCTGCGCCTTGTCGCCGCGCGCGAGTCGCGCCGCCAGGACGAGCAAGCCGCCGGCGGCGATATGGCCGATCGTGATCTGATAGTCGCCGAGCGCGAGGAGGACCGCGCCGACGGCGACACAGCGCGAGACCAGCGAGGGGGGCGCGCGAAAGGCGCTCCAGACCGCCACCGAGGCGAAGAAGACCGCGAGCACCGTCGCGAAGGCGACCTCGCCGTAATAGAAATATTCGGTCGCGAAGGGATGCAGGGTGAAAAGCGCCGCGAAGACGACGGCCTCGCCCGCCTCGAGATCGTCGAGGATTGCGGCGGCGAACAGGAATCCGGAGACGATGAACAGCGGGATCGCCAGGCAGAGCGAGGCCGACATCGATTCCAGCGGCAGAAAGCCGAGCTGCTGCTGCGCCCACCAGAGGGCGGCGCGCACGAATCGGCCGTCGCCGAGGCAATAGGCGATCTCGCCGCCGAAGGACCGCCGGGCGACGTCGTAGCTGTCGATCGAAGCCATCGGCGCGAACAGCGCCTGGCCGCGCGCGACGAGATCGAGCAGCAGCACGGACCAGAAGGGGACGGCGAGCCGGGTCTTCCAGGACTTCAGCGTGGCGGGGTCGATCATGCGGGCGTCGCCTTTCCGCTGCGACGAGGGCCCGTCGCCGCCGCGGACTCGCCAGTCAAGCACACCGGCGCTGTACCCCGGACATTTGGCTTGCCGCCCTCTTTCGTCATGACCGGGCTTGTCCCGGGCTTCCACGCGGCTCCGCCGCCGCAGCGCTTGAAGGCACAACCCAGCCCTGCAACCCCTGTTCGACCCGACGGCCTGCTGACGATCGTTACGCAATCGCCTCGATATGGCCGGGTCGAGCCCGGCTTTGTGCGTCCGAGGAGCTCCGACCCGGAAGTCCCGGCGAGACGACCCTTACACCTCGACGTATTCCACCCGGCTCGACGGCTGCGGAACTGGTAGGCCGTCCTGCCGCATGCCTTCGAGATGAAAGCCGATCGCCTCGCGAATTTCCGCTTCGACTTCTTCGCAGCTCTCCCCGACCGCGACGCAACCGGGCAAATCCGGGACGAAGGCGGAGACATTGCTTTCCCCTTTTTCGATCACGACCGCATAGCGCATGGCTCAGTCCTTCAATCCGGCCTGACGCAGGATGCTCCTCAGCGTGCCCGGCTGCAAATCGGCGCCCAGCTTGCCGGGCACGGTCACGCGGCTCTTCTTGGCGGGATGCTTATACTGGCGGTGGCTACCCCGCGTGGCGACCAGGATCCATCCGTCGTCCTCTAGCCGACGAATGGATATCCCGGACCTTCGTGGTGACAGCCTCAAAGTTATGTTCAAGCCGGCCGGCAAAGGTCTGCTTCGGCAAGGGGAAAT
>JBEKZS010000022.1:0-40162 GCA_049509635.1 Roseiarcus sp. | reverse complement strand
CGAGCCGGCTTCCGTGGAGCAGCAGCGCCATCTCGGCAAGACCGCGCCATCGCTCTACGACATGCGCAATCTGTTCCAGGTGAACGTCGAGGAAGGGCGCCATCTCTGGGCGATGGTCTATCTCCTGCACAAATATTTCGGCGCCGACGGGCGCGAGGAGGCCGACGAACTGCTGCGCCGGCAGTCGGGCTCACAGGAGGCGCCGCGCATGCTCGGCGCCTTCAACGAGGAGACGCCGGACTGGCTGTCGTTCTTCATGTTCACCTTCTTCACCGATCGCGACGGCAAGATGCAGCTCGAAGGCCTCGCGCAGTCGGGCTTCGATCCGCTGTCGCGCACCTGCCGGTTCATGCTGACCGAAGAGGCCCATCACATGTTCGTCGGCGAAACCGGCGTCGGCCGGGTCATACAACGCACCTGCGAGGCGATGAAGAAGGCCGGGATCGACGATCCCGGCGACATCGACAAGGTGCGCGCGCTCGGGGTCGTCGACCTGCCGACCATCCAGAAGAAGCTCAACCTTCACTACAGCCTCTCGCTCGATCTGTTCGGCTCGGAAATCTCGACCAATGCAGCCAATGCGTTCAACGCCGGCGTCAAGGGCCGCTACCGGGAGATCAGGATCGAGGACGACCATCGGCTGAGGAACGCCACCTACCCCGTCGTGCAGGCGATCGACGGCAAGCTGATCCGCAACGAGGTCGCGGCGCTTTCGGCGATCAATGTGCGCCTGCGCGACGACTATTCGCGCGACGCCGCCGGAGGCGTCAGGCGCTGGAACACGATCATCGACAGGACCGGCGTCGCCTTCGAGCTGAAGCTTCCCCACGAGGGGTTCCATCGTCAGATCGGCGCGTTCGCGAACGTCGCGATCACGCCGGCGGGCGAAATCCTGCCGGCCGATGACTGGGCGCGGCGCAGGACCGAATGGCTGCCGACCAAGGCCGACGGCGAGTTCATCCAGTCGCTGATGAAGCCGGTCTGGCAACCCGGCGAATTTGCCGGCTGGATCGCGCCGCCGAAGGTCGGCATCGACAACAAGCCGGGCGATTTCGAATACGTCCAGTTGCACATGGCCTGAGCAGCGCCCGTGCGGCCCAGGTCAGCGGCGGCGCCGGCCGCCTCGCCCGGCAAATCCTTTCGGTGCGGAAATCTTTGGAAATCTGTTTTTCCGCCGATCGGGGCAAATCAGAGGATTGCAGGCAAAAGGAAGCCCGCGCGGGTTCTGGGACGGGCCGCCGTCTTGCCGCTCGGTCGCGCCGAGGCGGTCGGGCGGCGGCGTGGGGACGGGCTGGGTCGGTCACGGCTGAGCTCGTGTGGCAGGATCTATAGTGGCACGATAGCCGATCTTTTGGAATTTGGGAATAACTTTTTCAGAATTCTGTTTCGCGGACGCTCCGGCGGCGCAGACGGAGCGCCAGCTCGCGTCGGCGGTCGCGGAAGCCGCCGCCTCAGCTGCGGCCGTCATCCCGAGCGGAGCCGATCGACCGCCCCGTTCGATTCATACGGTCGGCGCCAGCAGGGTCGGCGGCGCCCGGTCGGTGGCGGCGCCGAGCGGCGGATCGCCGATCAACGTGCCGCCGTGGCCGTCGCTCGCCGAGGTGAACTGGGCGGTGACGTATTGCCCGAGCAGGGTCAGGTTCGCGGCATGGACGCCGTCGGTCACCGTCAGCGTCCCGCTGAGATTGCCGCCCGCCTCGACGAAGCTCAGATGGGTGTTCGGGCCGAACCCGATGTCCGAGAGATCGAGCTGATCGGGCTGGGCGAAGCCCGCCACGAGCCCGCCGAAATGGACGGAATCGTCGAGCCGCAGGGTCCCGCCGGCCGACGCGGCGAACGTGACCGCCGCCGCGCCGTCGATCGCCCCGCTGGTCAGTTCGATCTCGCCGCCGCTGATCGTCGCGCCGCTGACCGCGCCGCCCGACAGCACATATTCATAGCCGCCGCTGGCGACCGTCGTGCCGCTCGCCACGCCGCCCGCCTCGACATATTGGTAGCCGCCGGCGACGAGCCCCGCGCTCGTCGCGGTCCCATAGACGACCTCTGCGCCGCCGCTCACCAGCGAATACGCCGCCGATCCGCCCGCCTCGACGAATTCGTCGCCGCCGCTGATCCGCCCGTCGCTGGTCGCGCCGCCGGCCTCGACATAGTCGGCGCCGCCGCTCTGCACGAGCGCGCCGATCGCCAGGCCGTAGACGGACAGCACGCCGGTCGCGTTGACGATTGTGTTGCCCGCCTCGCCGGCCGCCTCGACATATTGGTAGCCGCCGCTGTTCAGCGTCGTGTCGAGGGCGAAGCCGTAGACGACCTGGGCCCCGCCGTCGACCGTCGCGCCGGTCGACTCGCCGAACCTCTCGACAAATTCCTCGCCGCCGCTGACGGTCGTGGACATGGCCAGCCCGCCCGAGTTGACATAGTCGGCGCCGCCGCTGTCGACGATCGTCCCGCTCGCCCCGCCATAGAGGGATTCGACGCCGCCCGAACCGATATTCGTCCCGATCGCCGCGCCGCCCGCCTCGACATACTGATAGCCGCCGCTGGCGAGCACCGTCCCGCTCGCCGCGCCATAGACGACCTGCGCGCCGCCCGACACCGTGGTTCCGCTCGCCGCGCCGCCCGCCTCGACATATTCGTCGCCGCCGCTGACCTGCGTGCCGCCCGCCGAGCCGCCGGAATCGACGTAATCGGCGCCGCCGCTGTGGACGACCGTGCCGCCCGCCGAGCCGAGCACGACGACCGCGCCGCTGCTGACGATCGTCCCGCTGACGGTCGCCCCCGATTCCACGTCGACCCGGCCGCCGCCCTCGACGAGCGTCCCGCTCGCCGCGCCATAGACGACCTGCGTGCCGCCGAGCACCGTCGTTCCGCTCGCCGAACCGCCGATCTCGACATATTGATTGCCGCCGCTGAGCGTCGTGCCGCTCGCCGCGCCGCCCGAGTCCAGGTATTGACCGCCGCCGCTCGAGACGACGTCGCCATTGGTCATGCCGCCGGCGGCGACCACCTGGCTCGATCCGCTGATGACCGTCGTCCCGCTCGCCATGCCGCCCATGAAGACCGTCTGCCTGCCGCCCGGATAGAGCGTCACGCCGCTGGTCGAAATGCCCGAGGAGACGACTTCGACGAGCTTCACCGTCTCGGTCTGGACGAGGCTGCCGCCGTTCGGGATTCCCGTCGCCTGCCAGGAGACGGTGCGGCTCAGCGAGGCGCCCGAACTGGTGGGGTCGATCGCGGTCGATTCGAACGTCACGCTGTCGAGGACCGCCTGGTAATCGGCGCGCGTGTCGGTTCCGCTCAGCGTCAGCGTCTCGGTCGCGCTGTTCCAGACCGCCGTGATCGACGGCAGTCCGGTCGTAATGGCCGCCAACACGTCGCCGTCGCCGACGAACCCGCCCGCGATCGTCACCGTCGCGCCCGAAAGGGTCGCGTCGTCCGCCTCCACCGTCAGCAGGAGATTGGGCGACAGGGTCTGGGCCGGACCCTGCACCGCATAGGTAATGCTCGCCGCCAGATTGCTGAGAGCCGGCGGCGTCGTATCGACCTGCACCCCGGCGTCGACAGTCGAAAAGCCGCTGGCGTCGAGCGAATTGCCGGCCCCGTCCTTGATCGTCGTGCCCGCGGGCAGCGCGTTGAACGCGGTCGCCTCGAGATCGGCGGCAGTGTCGCCGGCCTGGACCGTGTAGCTGAACGTCAGCGAATTCAGCGCCGACCCGACCGCGCCCGAATAGGTCGCCGTGCGGCCGTCGTTCAGCGCCAGCGTCGGCAGACCATTGCCGCCGTTGGTCACGGTGACCGCTCCGCTCGTCGCGATCGTGAAGGTCACGGTCTGACCGACGCCGATGTCGGTCCCGCCCGGCGAGGATGAGGATTCCGCGCCGAGCGTCGGCGCGGAATCCTGGATCGTGTAGGTCTGGCCGCCGGTGTAGCCGCCCGAAATCGCATTGCCGGCGAGGTCGACGACGCCGGAGCCCAAACTCTTCAGGTCGAGCCGCATCGTGCCGTTGCCGCTCACCCCGTTGACCGTCACCGTGTACGAACTGCCGCTGCCGCTGACCGAGGCGATCGCTCCGCCGACCGAGCCGGTGTCGGTCAGCGCGAACGAACCGGTCGTCACGCCCGAGACGATCTCGGAAAAGGTGACGGTGAACTGTTCGGCGCTGAAATTGTTCGGGTTGCTGCCGAAGGCCCCGATCGACACGACGGCCGGCGCGACCGTGTCGACCTTGACGTCGGTATTGATCGTCGAGAAGCCGGTGAGGTTGATCGAATTGCCGTTCGCATCGAGGATCGTCGTGCCGTTCGCCAGCCCATTGAACGCCGTCGCCTGGAGATCGGCGACGTTGTCGCCGGGCAGGACCGTATAGCTGAAGGTCAGGGCGCTGACATAAGCGCCGACCGCGCCCGAATAGGTCGCGACCCGGAAGTCGTCGAGCGCGAGCGTCGGGGCGGCGCCGCCTTCGGTGACGACCACCGGCTCGTTCGTCGCGATCGAAAAGGTCACCGTCCTGCCGGCGTCGATGTCCGCCCCGCCGGGGGACGATGCGGATTCCGTCCCCGGCGTCGGCGTCGTGTCGAAGGTCACGCTGGTGGTGTCGCCGGCCGGCGCCGTCACCAGCACGGACCCGCTCGTCAGCCCCGTGCCGTTCGCGTTGAGCGTGAACGTGTAGGCGTGCGGCAAGATGGCGTCGTTCGAATTGCCGCCGTCGCTGACGATGAGCTGGCGCGAGACGGGATCGAAGGTGAGGCCCGCCGGCTCGACGAAGCCGAGACTGATCCCCGAAGGCAGGCTCATCTGGGTCGCCGTCCCGCCTCCGATCGGCATTTCCCACAGCGTGCTCTGCGCGGTCAGACTGCTGTAGGCGGTCGTGGCGAAATAGATGATGCCCTGGGCCTGGTTCACGGCCAGCGCGCTGATCGCGGCGTCGGGGTTGCTGACCGGGAACTGGGCCTGGGAGGACAGCAGCGTCGCGACCGGCGAGCCCGAGGAGAGGTTGACGACATAGACGCCGTTGGTGTCGGGGTAGCCGAAGCCGTATGCCGAGCCCTCCTGCAGGTCGTTGGCGGTGAAATAGAGCTTGTTGTCGGGCACGTCGAGATAGAGCGAACCCGGATTGGTGAAGCTGCTGCCGGTCGAATTGCTGACGACGTAATAGGACGGGGCGATCACGCCGCCGGAGAAGATGCTGTTGCCGCTGTTGAGCACGCCCGTCGAGGGATTGTAGGAGAGCTTGATGATCCCGGAATCGGCGGTTCCGTCGCCCCAGACGCCGACATAGATGAAGTGGTGGACCGGATCGACCGCGAGCGCGTTGATCACGTAGTCGCTGGACGCGCCGCCGGGATTGAGGCTCAGGCTTTGCAGCAGCGCGCCGGTGGTGGAATTGCCCACCTCGAGCGTGACGCTGTCGTTGCCGTCGGCGCCGTCCTCGTTGATCGCGAAATAGAGACCGGACGAGAGATCGACGGCGACGTCCTGATTGTAGAAACCTGCGGCGCCCGAGGAGGAAAATGTCGACTCGCCCGAGCCGTCCGAGCCGACGGAGCCGAACGGGACGACTTCGACGTCGTTGAAGGTTCCGAACCAGATCCTGCCGTTGCTGGTCAGCGCGCCCTGATAGCGCGCGAGCGTGTCGGCGGTGAAAGGGGCGCGCGCCGGCGCCGGCGCGCCGCCGGCGGAGGCGTCGAGCGTCCAAGAGCCGCCGCCGGCGGGCGCGCCGACCGGATGCGTCGCGGCGGCGACGCCGACGCCGCCGGCATGGGCGCAGAGCGCGTCGATGAACCGCCGGCCGGCGGCGCCCGCCGCGGTGGCGCAGGCGTAGAGCGCAATGGCGCCGCCAGGCGCCAGGGCGGCGCCGATCCGGGCGAGCGGCGCCGCGCGGGGCGCCAGTTCGGCTTCGCCGAGCCTCGTCGCCCCGAGATCGATCGCGCCCGGCGCGCCGTGGCCGACGATCGCAATCGCGGAGAGTTCGCTGAGGCCGTCGGCGTCGAGAAACTCGGCGATCTGCCCGACGCCGTCGCGCTCGGGATCGAGGACGTAGACGAGCTCGCCCCTGTGTGCGCCGGCGATCAGCGCCTGCAGGTCCGGAACGTTCGAATCGATGAAGACGACCTGCTGCGGTCCGGCAGGATCTGCGTCAGAGTTTGACATCGTCACTCTCCCTGCACGCGCCCCGGCGCTGCGCAACTCCCGGCGATACGAACGGACGCCGCGAGGATCTGTCTTATAGCGTGGCCTATACTTCCACAGTCCGGCGACGACGTCGGCCGTCCTTCGATCCCCGCCGATCGCCGGCGACGATCGCTGCCTGCCGAGCCATCCTGCTTGGGTCGCGTCGCCGAGAAACCGTCCAGCGCGGGCGCAGGGTCGATCGATCGCCCGTCCCGCCGCCTCAACCATTTGGAAACCGTAGCATCGCGGATTTCGCGCAACAAGGCGCCGGGATCGTCGTTGAGAACCGCGTGGCAATCGCCTTTGAACCGCCGTTCACACAAACCGGCGCCTCCGGGCGCGACGCGGCCGCGTTCGCAGGCCGCCGCCGCCGACAGGGCGAAATCGGCGAACGCCCATTCGCCAGAGTATAGACGTGAATAGACGCGAGCTATTGGCCCTGTCCTGGTGTGAAATCCGGGGGAAATCCGTCGCCGCACGATTCATGATCGCCCTCGACAGCGGGGGCGCTCATGACCATGATCTCGGCGTCTCCGATCGCCTCGGTTTCGATCGTCCCCGGAGTCGCGCCGCCGCGCTCTATTTCGTGCCGAACATGCGATCGCCGGCGTCGCCGAGGCCCGGCACGATATAGCCGTGATCGTTGAGCCGCGCATCGATCGCGGCGGTCCAGACGCCGACGTCCGGATGCGCGGCGCCGAGCCGCTCGACGCCTTCCGGGGCGGCGAGCAGGCAGACGAAGCGGATATCCTTGACTCCGCGCCGCTTCAGGCGGTCGATCGCCGCGATCGCGGAATTGCCGGTCGCCAGCATCGGGTCCATGACGATGACCCGCCGTTCGGCGACATCGGTGGGGGCCTTGAAATAATATTCGACCGCCTCGAGCGTCTCGGGGTCGCGATAGAGGCCGATATGGGCGACGCGGGCGGAGGGCACGAGTTCGAGCATGCCGTCGAGAAAGCCGACGCCCGCGCGCAGGATCGGCGCGAACACCAGCTTCTTGCCGGCGATCATCGGCGCCATGGCCGCCCCGAGCGGGGTCTCGACCTCGACCATCTCGGTCGGCAGATCGCGCGTCACCTCATAGCACAGCAGCATGCCGATCTCGTTCAGCAGCTGGCGGAAGCCCTTGGTCGAGCGCCGCTTGTCCCGCATCAGCGTCAGTTTGTGCTGGACGAGCGGATGATCGACGACATGAGCGTTGGACATCGCGGGCCTCGAGCGAACGGAACCGGGGGCAACCTATCCGATATCCGTCCTGCGGCGCGCCGTGGCAAGAGCGCCGTCCCCAGCTTTCCGCCCGGCGGCCCGCGCGGCGCCGGCTATTGACTGTGCGGAGCCGAGGATATCTTTTGGGCGACTCATGGTGACCGCTACGACACAGACCTCACGTCGGCACTGGAATCTCCCGAACCTGCTGACCTACGGTCGGCTCGCCGCGGTGCCCCTCGTCGTCGCCTTCCTGTTCTGGCCCCACGAGTTCTGGGCGCGCTGGACCGCGCTCGCGCTCTATACGGCGGCGGCGATCACCGATTTTTTCGACGGCTATCTCGCGCGCGCCTGGTCGCAGCAATCCTCGCTCGGCCGCATGCTGGATCCGATCGCCGACAAGCTGCTGGTCGCCGCCGTGCTTTTGGCGCTGGTCGCGGACAAGACGATCGCCGGCGCCTCGCTGTGGGCGGCGATCGTGATCCTGTGCCGCGAAATCCTCGTCTCGGGCCTGCGCGAATATCTCGCCGAACTCAGGGTTTCCGTGCCGGTCAGCACCGTCGCCAAATGGAAGACGGCGGCCCAGCTCGTCGCGCTCGGCTTCCTCATCGCCGGTCCCGCCGGCGCGGCGCTGATCCCCGCTTCGGTGCAAATCGGCACCGTGCTGCTGTGGGTCGCCGCGATCCTGACGCTCTACACCGGCTGGGACTATATGAAGGCGAGCTATGATCATGTCGCTGACGGGTGAGAGCCGATGAAGGCCGTCTATTTCGCCTGGGTGCGCGAGCGCATCGGCAAGGCCGAGGAGGAGATCGCCCCGCCGGCCGAAGTCGGCACGGTCGGCGAGCTGATCGCCTGGCTGACCGGCCGCGGCGAGGGATACGCCTACGCCTTCGAGAAGGCGGCGGTCATCCGCGCGGCGATCGACCGCGCGCATGTCAAGCACGATGCGCGGATCGAAGGCGCGCGCGAGATCGCGTTCTTCCCGCCGATGACCGGCGGCTGACGGGCGGGGCCGGGATGGCGACGATCCGGGTGCAGGCGGAGGATTTCGACGCCGCCGCCGAGGCGGACGCGCTGACGCGCGGGCGCGCCGACATCGGCGCCGTCGTCACCTTCGTGGGCCTCTGCCGCGACGAGGGCGGCGCGCTGGCCCGGCTCGAAATCGAGCATTATCCCGGCATGGCCGAGCAGGAGATGGGACGCGTCGCCGCCGAGGCCGAGGCGCGCTGGCCGCTGCTCGGCCTCACCCTGATCCATCGCTTCGGCGAGATCGCGCCGGGCGCGCGGATCGTGCTCGTCGCCGCCGCGTCGGCGCATCGCCGCGCGGCTTTCGCGGCGGCCGAGTTCCTGATGGATTATCTCAAGGCGCGCGCCCCCTTCTGGAAGCGCGCGCATCGCGCCGACGGGTCCCTCGAGGCCTGGGTCGAGGCGAAATCGACCGACGGCGAGGCGGCGGCGCGCTGGCGCGTCCCCGACTGAGCGGACGGGCCGATCGCTCCCCCTATTCGGCCGCGTGGCGCGCGGGGCTTTCCAGGAGGGAAAGCGCCTCGGCGAGATCCTCGATCAGGTCTTCGACGTCTTCGAGACCGACCGACAGCCGCAGCATGCCCTCGCCGATCCCCAGCGCGGCGCGCGCCTCCGGCTTCAGCCGCTGGTGGGTCGTCGTCGAGGGATGGGTCAGCAGGCTCTTGGCGTCGCCCAGATTGTTGGAAATGCCGATGATCGAGAGCGCATTGGCGAGCCGGAACGCGGCCGGCTTGCCGCCGACGACATCGAAGGTGACGAGCGTGCCGCCGCCCGACATCTGCCGCCGGGCGAGCGCCGCCTGCGGATGGTCGGCGCGGCCGGGATAGTAGACGCGCGCCACGCCGGGGTGATCGGCGAGCCAATCGGCGATTCTGGCGGCCGAGCGCACCTGGGCGTCGACCCGCACCGTCATCGTCTCCAGCGACTTCAGCATCACCCAGGCGTTGAACGGCGACAGCGCGGGGCCGGTCTGGCGCAGATAGTTGTGAATATGCTCGGCGATGAACGCCTCGGAGGCGAGGATCACGCCGCCGAGCACCCGGCCCTGCCCGTCGATGTGCTTGGTCGCGGAATAGACGACGCAATCGGCGCCGAGCGCGAGCGGGTGCTGCAGCAGCGGCGTGGCGAAGACATTGTCGACGACCAGCGTCGCGCCCTGCGCATGAACGATTTGCGCGACGCCGGCGATGTCGACGACCTCGAGGGTCGGATTGGTCGGACTTTCCAGGAAGGCGCTCCTGGTGTTCGGGCGCATCGCCGCGCGCCACTGGCCAAGATCGGCGCCGTCGACCAGGGTCGCGGCGACGCCGAACCGCGGCAGCAGCTCCTCGACCACATAAAGACAGGAGCCGAACAGCGCCCGCGCCGCGACGATATGGTCGCCCGCCTTGAGCTGGCCCATCAGCGAAGCGGCGACCGCGGCCATGCCGCTCGCGGTGGCGCGGGCGGATTCGGCGCCTTCCAGCAGCGCCATCCGCCGCTCGAACATCGCGACCGTCGGATTGGCGAAGCGGGAGTAGATGAAGCCCGGCGCGTCGCCCTTGAAGCGCGCCTCGGCCTGCTCCATCGTGTCGTAGAGATAGCCCTGGGTGAGGAACAGCGCCTCCGACGTCTCCTCGAAGCTCGAGCGCATCGAGCCGCCATGCACGAGCTGGGTGGCGGCGCGCAGGGTCTTCGGGTCGCGGCTCTTGCGGGGCGTGTTCATGCGTTCTCCTGTCCGCCCGGGGGCGCGTCGAGGCGTGGGACAGGGCGATTGCCGGAAAGCCCCGATCTTTTAGCCCCTTGTTTAGCGTGGCGGCAAGCCGACCGGCTCAAATGACCACGTAGCGAGGCTTTTCTAATACGGGTTGCCGCTTGGCGTCAATGGCGCGAGCCGCTAACAAGGCGGCGGACCCGAGCCCCGCATGACCTCTCCCCGCAGCGCCGCGCCGCCCCGCCCGACCGGCGACGCCGACGACCTGTGCGCGCGCGACGGCCTGCTCGCGCATGGCAAGATCAGGACGCTGGTCGCGCGCGGGCTGATCGCGCCCGCGCGGCCGATCGAGGCCGCGCAACACCAGCCCGCCAGCCTCGACCTTCGCCTCGGCCCCGAGGCCTACCGCGTGCGCGCGAGCTTCCTGCCCGGGCGCGGCCGCACGGTGATGGCGCATCTGGCGACGCTCAACGCCGAGCGGCTCTCGCTCGCCGACGAGGGCGCGGTGCTGGAAAAGGGCATCGTCTACATCGCCCCGCTGCTCGAGCGCCTCGCCCTCCCGCGCGCAATCTCGGGCGCGGCCAATCCGAAGAGCTCGACCGGGCGGCTCGACATTTTCACCCGGCTGATCGTCGACGGCAGCGAGGCGTTCGACCATGTGCCGCCGGGCTATCGCGGTCCGCTCTATGTCGAGATTTCGCCGCGCAGCTTCAGCGTGCGGGTGCGCGAGGGCTCGAAGCTGAACCAGATCCGGTTCCGCGTCCGCGACGCCGGCCGGCGCAGCGGCGGCGACCTCGCGCTCAGCGACCATGCGATCCGCGCCCGCCATTCCCGCTCGCCGCTGGTCGACGGCCCGCTCGACCTGCGCGACGGCCTCATCATGCGCGTGGCGCTGCAGGGGCCGGCGGGCGCGATCATCGGCTACCGCGCCCAGAAGAACAGCGACATCATCGACGTCGACCGCCCCGGCTTCTACGCGGCGCGGGAATTCTGGGAGCCGCTGCGCGCGCGTCCCGACCGGCGGCTGATCCTCGATCCCGACGAATTCTACATCCTCGCCTCGCGCGAGAAGATGCAGATCCCCTCCGATCTCGCCGCCGAAATGGCGCCGATCGATCCGGCGATCGGCGAATTCCGCGTCCATTACGCCGGCTTCTTCGATCCCGGCTTCGGCCAGGGCGCGGACGGGCGCCCCGGCGCGCGCGCCGTGCTCGAGGTGCGCAGCCGCGACGTGCCGTTCCTGCTCGAGGACGGCCAGCCGGTCGGCCGGCTCGTCTACGAGACGCTCGCCGACGCGGCGGACGAGCTCTATGGCGCGACCGCGGTCTCGAACTACCAGGGCCAGGGGCTGAAGCTCTCCAAGCATTTTCGCGACTTCGAAGCGGGGTGAGCGGACGGTCGCGCTCACCAGGCGGCGAGCGGGACGACCGGCAGCGGATCGTCGGGGCCGGGCGCGAAGACGGCGCGCGCGGCGGCGAGCGACCCCGGCGCGCCCAGCAGCGGCGCGAGCGGATCGCCGACGATCCGGTAGCGCGCGAGCACGGCCGGCGGCCAGCGGCAGGCGAGCAGCAGGCCCGCCAGCGTCGGCCGCGGGTCCCCGGCGAGCGCCGCCGCCAGATCGAGCGCGAGCGCGACATTGAGCCGGTGCAGGGTGCGGCGGCAGGCGCCGAAGGCCGCGGCGCACAGGCCGGTCAGGACCAGCTCCTCGCAGAAGCTCAGGCCGCTGCGCGGACGCGCGGCGGCCGAGCAGCTGACCGAAAGCACGGCGCCCAGAGGCCGGCCGGCCGCCCGCGCCGCGCAGGCGACGCCGAACCCGCCATAGCCCGCCCAGCCGCCGGCGAGCCCGTGGCCGAGGTAGAACGCCGCGGCGGGGCCGGCGCCGAGCGCTTCGACCAGCGCCGGCCGCGGAATCCGCTCGGCGGTCCAGCGGTGCACGGCGGCCTCGCCCGCCATCAGGCCCTGCATGCGCGCGACCGCGGCGAGCGCGCGGTCGTCGAATTCGCCGAGGAGCACGAACGGCCCGGCGGGACCCGGCGCCGGACGCCGGTCCTGGACTTCGGCCGCCGCGCGGGCGTAGACCGCCAGCCGCGCCCCGGCGTCGGGCAGCCAGCCGACCGGGACCGCCGACCCGTCGGGGGCGCGCAGGAACGGGCCGGGCAGCGACCGGCCGGGCGTCGCCCCGGCGCCGCCGACCCGCAGCACCGCCGCCGCCCCGCGCAGCAGGCGCGACCCGTCCGGGGCGCCCGCGCGCGGGGCCAGGCGCACCTCGCGCCGGCGCCGGTGCGCGCGCAGCAGCGGCTCGAGCGCCGCCAGCGCGGCCGGCCCGGCCTCGACGACGAGCGCGCCCCCCGCCGTCGGCGGGGGGCGCTTCGCGGCCGCCGCGCCGTCAGGTAGTGTAGACCTGCTCGGCATAGGGCTTCCAGGCGTCGACATTGAGCGGCGGCGATTGAACATAGAGCCGGTTGTAATAGTGCTGGATGATCATCGCCTGCTGCTCGGCGTTGAACGCCTTGAAATTGCCGTTGGCGGCGTTCAGCGCGGCCTCGCCGCCCTCGCCGTAGGTCCAGCCCGGGCCGCTGTGGCCGGGATCGTCGACGAAGCCGTAATTGTATCCGGCCTTGGACAGCTGCGCCTCCAGCGCCTCGATCATGTAGAGCGGCCCGATCTGCACGCCCTGCCAGACATGGGTCAGCTCGTGGATCAGCGTCGACATCGGCGGCGTCGTGCCCGGCGGAAAATTCAGCACGTACATCGCGGTGAGCGCGCGTCCGCCATTGACCGCCTCGATGATGTCCTCGGGGATCGATTTGACCGCGATCCGCGTCTCGTCCAGTTGCGGCGCCCGGCCGAACACCAGCGCGGCCTGGGCGTGCTCGACGGCGTTCAGCGGCCGGTAATCGCCGGGGAACCATTCGAGGATCAGCGCGAACGCCAGCATCGCGGCGCTGCCGCCGATGTCGAAGGCGGCGGTCAGCACGTCGAGCCCCGATTTGCCGATCTCCTTCAGCGCCGCGAGCGCGCGCCGGGCGGCGTCCTCCGAGGGCTGGATCAGCGCGGACTGCACGACATCCTTCATCGTCTTGCCGAGGTCGAGGAACGCCTTCATCAGATTGGGCAGCGCGTCGCCGGGATGGGCGAGCGTGTCGGCGACGAGGCTGGCGAGCGTGGCCCCGGCGGCGATGAGTTCGGTGACGACCGCGCGCGTCACCTCGATCGCGCGCGAAGCGGCCCAGAACACCAGGTCCGCCACCGCCGCGCCCGCCGACAGCATGCCGCGCACGAACGCCTGGACGCCGCCGAGCACGTCCTTGTCGACCCAGCTCAGCACCTCGGCGACCGTGTGGCCGGCGTGGAACAGGGCGCCGCCGGCGATCTGCATCGCCTCGTCGCCGGCCGCGCGCGCCCAGCCGATGATCGTCGCCAGCGCGGCGCCGGCGTCGCGCAGCGCCCCGATCGCGGCGCCGAGCGCCGCATTCGACGTCTTGCGGGCGAGTTCGAGGATCTCGCCGACGCCGCGCCCGGCCGCGCCGATCGCCTGGATCACGGTTCGCCAGGCGGTGGTCTGCACGTCGACCGCCTGCTTCATGATCCAGTCGACCGCCTCGCCGAGCGGCCCGAGCTGGCCGAAAATCGCATGCAGCGCGCGCTGCAGCACGATCGTGCCCTGCTCGAGCGCGGTCGCCAGCACCGAGACCACCGCCTGCCCCGCCGACACCGCCGCCGCAATCAGCCGCTCGCCGAGTTCGACCGTGTCGGAAAAGGACGCCTTCACGAAATCGACGAGCGTCCTGCCGAGCGAGAATATCGCCTTTACCGACTGCGTCAGCAGCGCGCCGGTGATGTCGATAAGGCCGCGGGTGACGTCGACCAGCGACTGGCCGAGCGCGAACGCCGCCTTGAATATGTTGGCGATCCCCTCGACGCCCTCCTGCGCCAGATGGATCACGAGGTCGCCGATCGTGCGGCCGGCGGCGATGAACCCGCCCACCACCTCGCGCGCGGTGTCGACCGCGGCGCGCGCCGCATAGGCGGCCAGGTCGGCCGCGTCGGTGGCGATCTTCGCCGCGGCCGTCGCCGCCGTGCGGAGGAACTGCGCCCCATGGGCTTTCACGTCGTCGAGCAGCGCCCCGATTCCGTGGCCCAGCCCATGCAGCGCGGTGATGACCGCGGTGCCGATGTCGCCGGGATGGGTGACCGCCGCGATGACGATCGCGCCCGCCGCCTCGCCGAGCTCGATCATCGCCTTGACCGTATCGCCGACCAGGGCCACGCCGAACCTCACCGCCTGGACCAGCACGTCGCCGATCTGCTCGCCGGCGTGGATGAGCGCCTGGACGAATTTCGACACCACGGCGAAGGCCTTGCCGACCATCCAGCCGACGACGCTCGCCAGCGAGGCGCCGATCGCCTTGAGCGCCTTGTAGGTCGACACGACCGCGTCGACCGCGAATCCGGCGACCGCCTGCAGCACGTCGCCGACGGCGCGGCCGACCGCGATGATGCCCTGGACGATCTTCTGGAGCGCGGCATAGCCGGCGGCGAGCGCGCCGCCGATGAGGTCGGCGATCGCCTTGCCGGCCGACAGGACGGCGTGGACGAAATTCTTCACCTGGTCGGCGGCCCAGCTGACGACGGCGCCGATGGCGTGGCCGATCCCCTTGACGAAGTCGCCGACCGCGCTGCCGACCGCGTCGGCGACGGTCTTGACCGCCTGCACGACCGCGCCGGCCGCGCTCTTCACGTCGTTCCACAGATCGCCGAAGAAGCCGTCATGCAGCGCGGTCGGCGGCGGCGGCTTGATCCCGCTCTCGATCAGCGCGTTGCCGGCCGAGGCCAGCCATTGCGCCAGGCTGGCGGCGGCCCCGTCGTGGACCTGCCCGGCCTCCATCAGGAAATCGGCCATCAACGGCCGCGCCAGCGCGACCGGCTGGGCGCCGATCGCGTGGACGGCGGTCATACCGTCGTCGGCGTTGCGATGGGCGACCAGAATGGCCTTGCGCTCCGCCGCCGGCGCCACCGCGATCGCGCCGAACAATTTGCCGAGCTGGTCGGTGGTGACGATCGAGCGGGAGAACGCGACCGCGAAATTGGCCGCCTGCGCCGGGTTCTTCGCCGCGATCTGGGCGTAGGTCGGCCCGAACGTCTCGACCGCCGGCTTGTGGGCGACGATTTCCGCGCTCATGCCGGCGATGTCGCCGGGCGCATGGGTCAGGATCAGCGCGTGGAGTTCGATCGGGGCGGGATGCGGCGGGCTCGGCGGCGGCGTGATCGTGTTCATGGGATTCCTCCGGTGGTCGTCTGCGAGTGGGGACCCGGCCGTCCGGCGACCGGGCCGCATTTCGACGCAGGCCGTTTCGACGCCCTGCGGAGAGCCGGGTCGGCGCATCCGGCCGACCGGCGCGGCGCGAGCCGCGACGTCGGCGGACGATCGGCCGTCGCGCGCAATTCCCGGAAGCTCTCCGGGAGATTTGGCGCGCGGCCGCTGGCGTGAGGGATCTGCACCGTCCTGCTCATGACGGCGACCTTACGGTCTGCCATTCCGGGCCCGGCGGGCGTCGGCGGCGAATTTTCAAAAATCGTCGCTCCGCGACGATGGCCCCGGACACCCCTTCTCCCGCATGCGGCAGAAGGTGGCGCGAAGCGCCGGATGAGGGCCTCCCGGCCGCCCTCCGCCCTACCTCCCCCGAACTCCCGCCCGCTCGCCGCCGCCCGGCCCACAGGCCGCCGTGCCGGCCGCCGCTGAGCGAAAGATCCTTTCGGAAACGAAATTCTTGGAAATGCATTTCTCGCCCGATTGCGCGAAATCAGCGGGTTGCAGGCAAAAGGAAGCCCGCGCGGGGCCCGCGGCGCGCGCCGCGGCGTCGCGCTGAGCAGCGCCGTCCCGCCGGTCGAGGGACGCCGGCGCCGCCGCCTTGGTCCGGCGCCGGTCGAGTGCGCGCAGCAGCCGGTCGATCGCGACGAGCTCGCCGTCCTCGATTGTCTGCACGGCGAGCCGCAGCGAGGCGTCGAGCCCGGCGATCCGCCGGCGCACACGCGCCCCGGCCGGATCGACCCCGCGCCGCGCCAGCGTCCGCCGGACGATCTGCCCGACCCGCTGGCGCGTCGGCTTCTCGGCCCTGGCGATCAATCACAGGTCGATCCAGACCCCAGGCGCTCCATGATGCGACGCCGACGGAATTCGCGCGCGATCGCGCTGAAGCGGGCGGCGGGCGCGGCTCCGGGGACGGCGGAGTCGGGCGCGGCGGGGCTCCCGCTGGGGGGCGAGTAATGGCAGCATAGCCGATCTTTTGGAATTTCGAATGTTATTTCTCATAATTCTGTTTTACAGTCACAAGCCCTGCGGAAGGCGCGTCGAGCCGAAGCCGGCTGTTCGCCCAACGAGCCGCCGGGCCAAACCCGCGTGAGGCTTCCAGGGTTGCGGCGATGGGGCGGACGGCAGCCCAAGCCCGGCGATCCGGATTCGCCGCGACCGCCGCGCCGTCACGCGCCCCGTCGCGTCGCGGCCTTCGCCTTCCCCGACGATTTCGTCCTGCCGGCGCCGTTGAGCGCGACCGCCTCGCGAACGAGCGCCTTGAAGGCGGCCGCGTCCACCTCGTCGCCTTCGCGGATGTCGATCGCGCGCCGCGCATTGCCGTCGAGGCTCGCGTTGAACAGGCCGGCGGGATCGGCGAGCGACGCGCCTTTTGCGAAAGTGAGCTTCACGACTTTGGCGTAGGTTTCGCCGGTGCAGACGATGCCGTCATGCGACCAGACCGGCGTGCCTCGCCATTTCCACTCTTCGACGACCTCCGGGTCGGCTTCCCGGATGAGCCCGCGCATCCGGCCGAGGGTCTTCCCGCGCCAGTCCCCGAGCCCGGCGATCTTCTCCGAAATGCGCTCCGACGCCGAGGCCCCCTCGCGCGCGTCCGATGTCTCCATGGTCAAGTCCTCCTTGCGGCGCGCACCGCGCCTGATCGCCGTCGCCGCCGGCGGACCGGATGCAGAGCGGCGGGGCAGCCGCGGTCCGATCGCTACCCTCGCGCCACCAGCAGCTGCGCGGCCACCGCCGCCGCGATCACCGCCGGCTCCTTGCCCTCGACCCCCTTCAGCCCGATCGGGCACACCAGCCTGGCCAGCGCTTCCTCCGCCAGCCCAGCCGCGCGCATCTGGGAGACGAACCGCGCGCGCTTGGTCGCCGAGCCGATCAGGCCGACGAACGAAAAGCGCTGCGGGGCGAGCGCTGCGGCGACGATCGCCAGATCGAGCGGGTGCGAATGGGTCATCACGAGGATCTGGGCGCCGTCGGGGGCGGCGGCGAGCTCGAGCGTGGGGTCGGCGGCGTGGACCATCACGGCGTTGGCGGGAGCGCGGTCGGGGAAGGCCTCCCGGCGCGGGTCGATCCAGCGGATCGCGAACGGCAGCGGGGCGAGCGCGAGCACGAGCGCGCGGCCGACATGGCCGGCGCCGAACAGCAGCAGCGCCGTGCGCGGGTCGGCGAAGCGCTCGCGCAGACCGCCGCCGGCCAATGGCTCGATCGACGGGCCCTGCCCGGCGTCGCCGAGGATCGTGCGAATGAGCCGGCCGTCCGGGCCGGGGCGCGCCTCGGCGGCGAAGGCGCCCGCGCGCTCGGCGGCGGCGAGCCTCAAAAGCTCGGCGGCGTCGCGCGCGTCGAAAGTCTCGATCAGCCACTGGACGCGCCCGCCGCAGCACTGGGCGAGGTC
The DNA here is from genome assembly GCA_049509635.1 of Roseiarcus sp. Lineage (GTDB taxonomy): Bacteria > Pseudomonadota > Alphaproteobacteria > Rhizobiales > Beijerinckiaceae > Roseiarcus. The sequence continues at coordinate 22,362 of JBEKZS010000022.1, read as the reverse complement.
GGGGCCGAGCGAGACGGTGCGGCGCTGCGGCGCGCCGCGGCCCGTGCCGAGCGCGGCGCGCGCGGCGGCGAGCGCCTCCCATTCGAGCGCGCCGCCGCCGATCGTGCCGTGAAAGCCGCCGGAGGGGCGCACGACCATGCGCGCCCCGCTCTCGCGCGGACTCGATCCTTCCGCGGCGACGAGGCTGACGAGCGCGCCCGCGCCTTCGGCGTCGATCGCCGCGGTCAGGCGCTCAAAGATGCGCATGACGGCGCCCAGGACGCCCGGCGCAATACATCAACAGCGCTGACCGATCACCGGTCGATCGATTCGATCGCATTGAGGATCGACTCCGGCGTGCAGGGCGCCTCCAGCCTCGGCTGCGACCCCGGGCGGATCGCATGGACCGCGTCGAGGATTGCGCAATAGACCGAGATCGGCAGCATCAGCGGCGGCTCGCCGACCGCCTTGGAGCGGTAGATGGTGTCGGCGAGGTTCGGCCGCAAATGCAGCTTTGTGCGGAAATCGGCCGGGACGTCGGAGGCGACCGGGATCTTGTAGGTCGCCGGCGCGTGGGTCGCGAGCCGGCCCCTGGGGTCGAACACGAGCTCCTCGGTGGTCAGCCAGCCCATCCCCTGGACGAAGCCGCCCTCGACCTGGCCGATGTCGAGCGCCGGATTGAGCGAGGAGCCGACGTCGTGGAGAATGTCGACCCGCTCGACCTTCATCTCCCCGGTCAGCGTGTCGATGACGACTTCCGAGCAGGACGCGCCGAAGGCGAAATAGAGGAACGGTCGGCCGGTCGCCGTCGGCCGGTCCCAGGTGATCGTCGGCGTCTTGTAGAATCCGGCCGCCGAGAGCTGGACGCGGTTGAGCCGGCAGGTCCTGGCGAGTTCGCCGAAGGTGATCGACTTGTTGCCGATCAGGACGAGCCCGTCGCGGAACACGATCTCCCCGGGCTCGACCTCCCATTGCGCGCTGGCGAATTCGACCATCCGCCGCTTGATCTCGCGCGCGCCGATCTGCGCCGCCATGCCGTTGATGTCCGAGCCCGAAGAGGCGGCGGTCGGCGAGGCGTTGGGAACCTTGGCGGTGTTGGTCGCGGTGATCCGCACGAAGTCGATCGGCACGCCGAATTCCTCGGCGACGACCTGCGCGACCTTGGTGAACAGCCCCTGCCCCATCTCGGTGCCGCCATGATTGAGATGGATCGAGCCGTCGGTATAGACATGGACGAGCGCGCCGGCCTGGTTGAGGTGGATCAGCGTGAACGAAATCCCGAACTTCACCGGAGTCAGCGCGATCCCGCGCTTCAGGAAGCGGCTTTCGGCGTTGAACGCCGCGATCGCCCGCCGGCGGGCGCGATAATCCGAGGAGTCCTCGAGCTCCTCGATCAGCGCGGGCAGCGTGGCGATATCCTCGACCTGCTGGCCGAACGGCGTCCGGTCGGCGCCCGGACGGTAGAAATTGGCCTTGCGGACGTCGAGCGGATCGAGGCCGCGCTCGTGGGCGATCGCGTCCATCACCCGCTCGATCGCCAGCATGCCCTGCGGGCCGCCGAAGCCGCGGAAGGCGGTGTTGGAGACGGTGTTGGTCTTCAGCCGCCGGGACGCGACTTTCACCTCGGGCAGCCAATAGGCGTTGGCGGCGTGGAACATCGCGCGGTCGACGACGCCGAGCGACAGATCCGCCGAGCAGCCGCAGCGCGCGTTGAGCATGACGTCATAGGCGCCGACGACGCCGTGCTCGTCGTAGCCGACCTTCCAGTCGGCGCGGAAATCATGGCGCTTGCCGGTCAGGGCGAAATCGTCGTCGCGGTCGAGCCTGATCTTGCACGGCTTTCCCGTGACCCGGGCGGCGAGCGCGGCGATCGCCGCCCAGGCGCAGGCCTGGCTCTCCTTGCCGCCGAAGGCGCCGCCCATGCGCCGGGTCTCGACGGTGACGAAGGCGTCGGGCACGGCGAGGATGCGCGCGACGATGTGCTGGACCTCGGTCGGATCCTGGGTCGAGGAATGCACGGTCATCTCGCGCGCCTCGCCGGGAATGGCGAGGGCGGCCTGGCCCTCGAGATAGAAATGCTCCTGGCCGCCGATCCGCAGCGACCCCTCGAGCCGGCGCGGCGCGCGCGCCAGCGCGGCGGCGGGGTCGCCGCGGCCGAATTCATAGTCGGGCAGCACGCGCTCGCCGGTCTCGAGCGCATCCTCGACCGTGACCGCGGGCTTGGCCTCGGCGATGTCGATCGTCGCGAGCCGCGCGGCGCGGCGCGCGGCGTCGCGGCTGCGCGCGACCACCGCGAACAGCGCCTGGCCGTGGAACAGGATCGCCTTGTCGGCGAACAAAGGCTCGTCGGCGAAGGCGGGGGCGATGTCGTTCCTGCCGGGAATGTCGGCGGCGGTCAGCGCCGCCACGACGCCGGGCGCGGCGCGCACCGCGGCCAGTTCGAGCCCGCGCAGGGTCCCCGCCGCCTTGTCGGCCATGCCGATCGCGATGTGCAGGGTTCCCGCGGGCTCGCGGATGTCGTCGATATAGGTCGCCGCGCCGCTGACGTGGAGCCGGGCGGAATCGTGCGGCAGCGGCTTGTGGACGACCGCGGTTTCGGTCTCGAGCGGGACCTGGGGGATCGCCAGGCTGCTATTGCGCGGCATCGAGGGCTCCGATCCGGGTCGCGCCGGCGCCGCCCGCCACTTCGAGCAGCGCCTTGCGCAGGAGATTGGCGGCGACCTTCGACCGGTAGGCCGCGGTCGCGCGCATGTCGGTGAGCGGCGCATAATCGGTCCCGATCGCCGCGATCGCCGCGCTCCAGCTTTCGGGACGGTCGAGTTCGGCGCCGGCCAGCGCCGCCTCGGCCCCCGCCGCGCGCCTGGGCGTCGCCGCCATCCCGCCATAGGCGATGCGCGCCTCGACGATGCGCCGGCCGGCGAGCGTGAACCGGAACGCGCTCATGACCGCCGAAATGTCCTCGTCGAAGCGCTTGGACACCTTGAACGACCGGTAATGCTGGATCTGCGTCGGCGCGGGAATGTGGATGCGCCGGACATATTCGCCGGGCGCGCGATCCTGCTTGCCGTAGGCGATGAAGAAATCCTCCAGCGGCAGCACGCGCGAAGCGCCCTCGCCCCGCAGTTCGACCGTCGCGCCGAGCGCGATCAGCGCGGGCGGCAGGTCGCCGATCGGCGAGCCGTTGGCGATGTTGCCGCCGACCGTGCCGGCGGCGCGCACCTGCGCGGAGCCGAACCTGCGCATGATCTCGCCGAGATCGGGATGGAGGGCCGCCAGGGCCGGCTTGGCCCGCTCGAGGCTCGTGGTCGCGTAGATGTCGAGCCCGTCTCCCGCCGCCTCGATCCGGTCGAGCCCGGCGACCCGGCCGAGCCAGATGATCTTGCGGGGATCGCGCAACTGCTTGGTCACCCAGAGGCCGACGTCGGTGGCGCCGCCGAGCAGCACCGCATCCTTGTGCCTCGCGTAGAGCGCGGCGAGCGCGGCTTCGCTCGCCGGCGCGGCGAAGAAGGCGGAATCGTCGCCGACGATGAGGTCGGTCCCGTCGGCGAGCGCGGCGAGCGCGGCGGCGCGCGCGGGCGCCGCGGCGGCGAACCTGTCGGCGGGCGCGCCCGCACAGGTCTCCAGCGCCGCCTCGACGATCGGCCGGTAGCCGGTGCAGCGGCACAGGTTGCCGGCGAGCTGGTCGCAAATCGAGGCGCGGCTCGCCGGCTCGGGACGCTGGTAGAGCGCGAACAGGCTCATCACGATCCCGGGCGTGCAGAAGCCGCATTGCGAACCGTGGCGGTCGACCATCGCCTGCTGCACCGGATGCAGGGTCGCGCCCTCGGCGAGATCCTCGACCACGATCACCTCGGCGCCGTCGACCTGGCCGAGCAGCAGCACGCAGGCGTTGACCGCCTCATGGGTCAGAGCGCCGTCGCGGCCGCGCGCGAGCACGACCGTGCAGGCGCCGCAATCGCCCTCGCCGCAGCCTTCCTTCGTGCCCGTGGCCCCGGCCTGCTCGCGCAGCCAGTCCAGCAGCGTCGCGCGCGGCGAAAACGCCGCGAGCGACACTTCGGCGCCCCGGAACCGGAAACGCAGGCGCCGGCGCGGCGCCGTGCCCGGGCTGGTTGCACTCATCCCCGAACTCTCCTTTTCTCCATGGCATCATGGAGCACAATCGCGCCGCGCGAAACGGCCGGTCTGATCGAGGCGTCGCAAAGCACTTTCCGAGCCAACCGATAAGCGCGGCGGATCGGGCGGATCGGCCGCGGCGCCGGTCACCAGACCCCGGTGTTGGGCATGGACAGCCAGGGCTCGGCGGGCGGCAGCGAATCGCCCTTCTGGATCAACTCGATCGAAATGTTGTCGGGGGTCCGGACGAAGGCCATATGGCCGTCGCGGGGCGGCCGGTTGATGGTCACGCCAGCCTGTCTCAGCTTTTCGCAGAAGGCGTAGATGTCGTCGACCCGATAGGCGAGATGGCCAAAATTGCGCCCGCCGGCATAGACTTCCGGATCCCAGTTGTAGGTCAGCTCGACGAGCGGGGCCTGCGTCTCCTTGGCCCGGCCGACGTCGCCGGGCGCGGCGAGAAAGACCAGGGTGTAGCGCCCCCGCTCGTTGTCCATCCGCCGCATTTCGACCAGTCCGAACTTGCGGATGAAGAAATCGAGCGAGGCGTCGAGATCGGTGACCCTGATCATGGTATGAAGGAATTCCATGGGTTCGACTCCGCCGGTTGCCTTGAAACCTGACCCTCAACATAGTCCGTAAATAGCGCCGTGAGAGCCCTTTTTCGTCTCTTTCGTCGTGATCGCGCCGGCAGCGCCGAGAATCCCGCCGCCGGCGACGCAAATTCCGGCCGCAAGCAGCGGGCTGCGCTGGCCTCGGTCCTGGCCAGCGCCGGTCTTGCGCTGACCAAACTCGCCGCCGGGCTGCTGTCGGGATCGCTGGCGCTGGTTTCGGAGGGCGCGCACAACGTCCTCGACACCGGCGCGAGCGCCCTGACGTTTTTCGCCGTGCGCGAGGCCGACAAGCCCGCCGACGAGGTGCACCAGTTCGGCCATGCCAAGATCGAGGCCGTCGCGGCGCTCGCCCAGACCGGTTTTCTGGCGGCGCTGTCGCTCGGCGTCGCCTTCGAAGCGGTCCAGCGGCTCGGCGACGCGCCGGCGAGGGTCGACGCGAACGCCTACACCCTCGGGGTGGTGATCGCCGCCATCGGCGTCGACTTCGTCCGCTGGCGGGCGCTGACCCGGGTCGCTCGCGACACCGGCAGCCAGGCGCTCGGCGCCGACGCCCTCCACTATTCGAGCGATCTGGCCGCCTCGCTGTTCGTTCTGATCGGCCTCGCCGCGACGCGGTTCGGCTTCGCGCGCGCCGACGCGCTGGCCGCGATCGCCGTCGCCGCCTTCATCGCGGTCGCCGGCTTCCGTCTCGGGCGCCGGACGATCGATGCGCTGGTCGACGCCGCGCCCAAGGGCCTCACCGACCGCCTTCGCCGGGCGATCGAGGCCGTGCCCGGCGTCGCCGGGATCGATACGATCCGCCTGCGCCCGAGCGGCGCCCAGATCATCGGCGAGGTCGGACTCTTCGTCGCGCGCACGCTTCCGCTCGAGCGCGTGGCGGCGATCAAGGGGGATGTCGCGCGGCGCCTCGCCGAGGAATGGCCGCAGACCGCCTTGACCCTGACCGCCAATCCGCGCGCGCTCGACGACGAGAGCCTGCTCGAGCGCGTGCAGTTGATCGCCACCCGCCTGCGCCTGGCGGTGCATCACGTTACGATCCAGCAGGTCGAGACGCGCAAATGCGTCAGTCTCGACATGGAGGTCGACGGGCGCATGCCGCTCGGCGAGGCGCATGAACTGGCCACGAGCCTGGAGACGGCGATCAAGAACGAGGTCGGCCCCGACATCGAGGTCGAGACCCATATCGAACCGATGGAGACGCGCGAGATCGCCGGCCGCGACGCCGACCCGGCGCTGGTCCGGACGATCGCGCACTCCCTGGCCGACGCCGCCGCGCGCGGGCGGTTGCGCGATATCCACGACGTGCGGGTGCGTCATGGCGCCGGCGGCTTCATGGTGAATTTCCACTGCTCGATCGATTCCAGCACGTCGGTCGATGCGACGCACGAGGAGGTGGATGCGCTCGAGCGCGCATTGCGCGCCCAATTTCCCTCGGTCGTGCGGATCGTCGGCCATGCCGAGCCGACCCCGCGCGAAGCTTTCGCGAGGCCGACCCGCTGACCGGGGTTCGGCGTCCGCCGACTGGACGGACGCCCGGAAGACCCTATGACCATCTGTATGATTTGCGCGAGCGATTCGGCTATGACCATGGACTTCGACAATGATTCCTCCGAACTGCGCAGCGCGCACGTGATCGTGGTCGGCAACGAGAAGGGCGGCGCCGGCAAGTCGACGATCTCGATCCATCTGACGGTCGCCCTGCTGAAGGCGGGCTATCGCGTCGCCTCGATCGACCTCGACACCCGCCAGCAGACGTTGACCCGTTTCTTCGAGAACCGCCAGTCATGGGCGGCGAGCGCCAACTGGCCGATCGAGCTGCCGCACCATCGCGCGATGGGACGCGGCGCCTCCAGCGACGTGCGCGCCAACGAGGCGTCCGAATTCGCCGATTTCGCCGAGGCGATCGGCGCGGTCGAGCATGACTTCGAATTCGTGGTCATCGACACGCCGGCGTCCGACAGCTATCTCATGCGGCTGGCCCATTCGCTCGCCGACACGCTGGTCTCGCCGCTCAACGACAGCTACATCGACGTCGACGTGTTTTCGCGGGTGAATCACGACCGCAAGCAGCGCGGCGCGGTCGCCCATTACGCCGACCTCGTGCTCGAGGCGCGCCGCAAGCGCCAGCTCGTCGACAACGGCGTCATCGACTGGGTGATGGTGCGCAACCGCATGGCCTCGCTCGCCAACAACAACGCGCGCCAGATCGCGATCAGCATCGCCAGGCTCGGCGCCGAATTGCGGTTCCGGGTCGCCGACGGCTTTCACGACCGGGTCATTTTTCGCGAGCTGTTCCCGATCGGCCTCACCGCCCTCGACGCGATCGAGCAAGGCGCCCAGAAGGGCGCGCTGACCTCCTCGCAGCTGAGCGCGCGCGAGGAGATCGAGCGCCTCCTCGAGGCGTTGGAGTTGCCCACGCGCGCCCCCGGGCTCAACCATCTGGAGTGCCGGAGGCTCTGGCACGCGCGGGTTTCCGACATGTACCGCGGGCGGAGCGCCGCGACGCAATGACCGATCGGGCGCCGAGAGCCGCGGCCGAAACGCTGCGTCCGTGAGGACGGCGGTCTGTTTGACCCCCGATCTCGCCTTTTTCCGCCAGGCGACGTTCACGGCCTCGACCATCCTCGCCCAGGACGACGCCGGCGCCTTCGACCTGTTCATCGTTTGCGAAGACGCCGACGTTCCGCCCGGCTTCGAACGCCTCGACGCCGGCCTGCGCGCGCGCATCAATCTCCTTCGCGTCGATTTCGCGCGCTTCGACCGCGCCGCTGCCGGGCGCGGCCGTCTGTCCCGGGCGGTGTATCGGCGGCTGTTTCTCGACCGGGTGCTGCCCGACGCATACGAGCGCATCGTGTCGGTCGATTCCGACATGCTGATCCGGCGCCCCGGCCTCGGCCGTCTCGCCGCGCTCGACTTCGGCGGCGCGCCGATCGCCGCGGCCTATGACATGATCTTCCTGATGGACCTCAGAGGCGGCGCGCTGGCGCGCAGCTTCCGGCGCCATCGACGCATGCTCGGCCTCGGCGACGATACGCCCTATTTCAACGCCGGGCTGATGGCGATCGATCGCGCGCGCTGGGGCGCGCTCGAACTGGGCGCGCGCGCGATGGCGGCGCTCCGCGCGACCCCCGACCGCTATCCCTATCTCGAACAGTCGGCGCTCAACGAACTGATCGCGGGCGGCTTCGCGCCGCTGTCGCCGCGATACAATTTCATGGGCGATTTCTTCCTTCTCGGGCTCGAGCAGACGATCGATCCGATCGTTCTGCACTTCGTCAACCACCCCAAGCCCTGGCATTTCGAGGCCTGGCGGGGCGAGGCGCGGTTCGCGCAGGCCTATCGCGACTGGTTCGCGGCCTCGCCATGGCCCGAACAGCGCGGCGCGGCGGCGGCGGCCCGGACGCCGGGCAAGCCGCGGCGGACCGGAGCGCGGCGCGCCTTCGCCGCGCGGCTGATTTCGTTCCTGAAAGGCTGCCGATTCGTCGACGGCTGGCGGCCCCCCGACACGGCCGAATAGGCGCACCGTCGATGCCTCGCCGGCGTCGCAAAACGCCCGGAATCGTTCGATTGGCCGGGACAAAGCGAATAATTGTTAGGGTTAAACCCAAATTAATCAATGCCGGCCAATGTCCGATCACGCACCGCGGGAAGGCGCGCCAGGACGCGGACCAGATCAGGGGATTGACCGATGAAAAGACTCTTCGCCATCGCGATCGGGAGCCTGCTTTTGGCCCCGGCGCACGTGATGGCCGCCGACATGCCTGCGTTTCCGGAGGAGCCGGAACAGGCCGGACAGCAGATCGAAATCGGCAACAACTGGTATTTCCGCGGCGACGTCGGCGGCAGCTTCGACCACGTCCCGACGCTGAGCTTCGACCCGAATTCGCTCTCCGTTCCGCCCGCCGGATCGATTTCGCCGACCTCCGGCGCCGACGTCACCAAGTTCAATCTGATGGGCGATCTCGGCGCCGGCTACCGGTTCAACAGCTGGTTTCGCGCGGACGCCACGCTCGACTACCGCACCGGTTCGAGCCTCAACAGCACGACCGGCGGGATCATATGCCCATACCGGGCGGACGGCATCAGCTATACGGACACCAACCAAGTCACCGGCGTCGTGACGACCACCCTGGTCGGCTACCTCTACGACCCCAGCGAGACCTGCAACGCCAATTTCAAGCTCGTGCAGCACAATTTCACCGGCCTCGTCAACGGATACATCGACCTTCCCGGCTATTGGGGCGTGACGCCCTACGTGGGCGCAGGCGCCGGCCTGAACACCCAGATCACGACGGGGTCGCTGACCTATACGAAGAGCTCGGACGGATCTTCCTACGCCGCGGACCTGAGTCCGAATGGACAATATCCGGAGGTCTGGATCAACCATATAACCGGCGGTTTGGTAAATCCGCAGCCGAACATCGCCTTCGCCCCGCAGAACTGGAACCGCTCGTACAGCAAGACCCGCTACAGCCTCGCGCTCGCCGGCATGGTCGGTTTCGGATTCGCGCTGACCCCGAACGCGACGCTCGACATCGGCTACCGCTACCTCGACCTCGGCACGACCTCGACCGTGCTGAACGCCCAGACCGGGGCGACGCTGTCGCAGCGCAACACCTCGCAGGAAGTGCGCGTCGGCATACGCTACCAGCCCGAATGATCGCCGGTCGGATCGCCCCGGGGCCTTGACGGCTAAGGCTTCCTCGACTCGTAGTCTCGGTCGAACCGGGTCGGGGGTCGGGGAATGTTCGGAACATTGATGACGTCGCGACGGTTCGCGCCGCTGTTCTGGTGCCAGTTTCTTTCGGCGTTCAACGACAATTTCGTCCGCCAGATGCTGGTGATGCTGATCCTGTTTCGGTTCGGCGGCGCCGACGCCGGCGCCAAGGTCACCCTGGCGATCGGCGTCTTCGTCCTGCCCTCGCTGTTCCTCTCGGCGCTGGGCGGCGAGCTCGCCGATTCCCACGACAAGGCGATCATCGCCAGAAGGCTCAAATTCGCCGAACTCTTCGTCCAGCTGGTCGCCGCCGCCGGGTTCTGGCTGGCCTCGCTGCCGACGCTCTACGCCGCCCTGCTGGGTCTGGGCGTCATTTCGGCGCTGTTCGGCCCGATCAAATATGGCATCCTGCCCGATCAGCTGCGGCGCGAGGAACTGGTCGCCGGCAACGCGCTGGTCGAGGGGGCGACGTTCGCCGCGATTCTGTGCGGCCTCATCGCCGGCGGCTTCGCCGCCGCCCAGGGCCGGGCCGCCTGGACGGTGGCGCTGCAGCTCGCCGTGGTCGGGCTGGCGTGCTGGGGCGCGTCGCGCTTCATCGCGCGGACGGGCGTGGGCGCGCCCGGCCTCGCGGTCAATCCCAATCCGTTCGCTTCCACCCGCGAAATCCTGCGCGAACTCAGGCGCGACGACCGTCAATGGGTCGGCGGCGCGGCGGTCAGCTGGTTCTGGCTCGTGGGCGCCGTATCGCTCTCGCTGGTTCCCGTGGTCGTGAAATCGCGCATCGGCGGCGGAATCGAAGTCGAGACGGCGATCAACATGCTGTTCGCGGTCGGGATCGCCGTCGGCTCGCTGCTCGCGGCGATCTTCGCTCACGGCCGGATCCAGCTGGCGCCGGCCCCCTATCTGCTGGTCGCGATCGGGGCCGTGCTGATCGATCTGGGGGTGGCGACCGGCGCGTTGCCGCAGACGACGATCGAGATCGGCCTGTTCGCCTTCTTTTCCCGAGGCGCGGGACTGCATCTGGTCGCCGACGTTCTGGCCTTGTCGGCGCTCTCGGGACTGTTCGTCGTGCCGGTGTTCGCCGCGGTCCAGGCGTGGGCGGGCGCGGAGCGGCGCGCCCGGGTGATCGGCGCCGTCAACACCCTCAACGCCGCCTATATGGTCGCCGGGTCACTGGCGACATCGGTGCTGCTGAAGGGTGCCGGCCTCGACGAATCGTCGGCGCTGGCGGTCCTCGGCGTGGCCACGATCCTGGCGGCGGCCTATCTGTTCCGAAGGTTGCCGAAGTCGCCGACCGCCCTGGCGCCTGCGGCCCATTCCGGCGCTGCGCAATCGCCGGAATTCTGACCGACCGCTCGCCGATCGCGCGCGCCGTGGAACCCGTCACGCGACATTGGCGAAGGCGAGGAACGGTTGCACCGCCTGCGATTTCGGCAGGGCGACCAGAACGACGGTGCCCGCGCCCAGCGCCGAATTGATGCGCAGCGAACCGCCGTGCAGCTCGACGAGGGAATTGGCGATCGCGAGCCCCAGGCCGGAGCCCTTCATTCCGTTGGAAAGCGTCATATCGGCCTGTTCGAAGGGGCGGCCCAGGCGCGAAAGGTCGTCGGTCGCGATGCCGAGGCCGGTGTCCTCGACATAGATGTAGATCTGCTCGTCGAACGCCTGGGCGCCGATGCTGATCGCGCCGCCGTCGGGCGTGAATTTCACGGCGTTGCGCAGCAGCGTCACCAGAATGCGTTCGACCGCCTCGCGGTCGGCGTTGATGAGATCGTCCGGGTTCGCCTCGATGTCGATGACGAGGCTCTTGGCCTGCGCCGTCGCTTCGATGTCGCGAACCGCGCTCCTGATCGCCGCCTCGACGCCGAATTCGGTCCGGTGGAGGCGAACGCGGCCCGCCTCGAGCCGCGACATGTCGAGCACGTCCGAAAAGACGTGGAGCAGGTACTGGCCGCTCTCGTGGATGTGCGAGCAATAATCCATGTATTTCGACGAGCCCAGCGGCCCGAAGGTCTGCTGCTCCATCATCTCGGAAAAGCCGATGATCGCGTTCAGCGGCGTGCGCAGCTCGTGGCTCATGTTGGCGAGGAATTCCGCCTTGGCGCGGTTGGCCATTTCCGCGCGCGCCTTCTGTTCGAGATGGCGCTCGGCGAGGTCGGCGAGCTGCTGCGCCTGCGCTTCCAGCGACTGGCGGGACTGCCGCAGCTCCGCGACGGTCGCCAGCAGCCGCCGCTCCGAGTCCATCAAATGCTCCTCGTGACGCTTGAGCGCCGTGATGTCGGTGCCGACCGAGACATAGCCGCCGTCGCGCGTGCGGCGCTCGTTGACCTGCAGCCAGCGCCCGTCCTTGAGCCGCGCCTCGTAGGTCTTGGCCGCGCCCTCGCCCTGGGCGGGACCGCTGCCGCTGATCATCGACGCGCTGTCGACGACCGGCGCGAATCCCCTCGCCGCCAATTCGGAATAGGGCGCGCCGGCACGCATGCTCTCGGCGGGCAGGTTGTGGAGACGCTGATACTTCGAATTGCACAGGACCAGCCGGTTCGAGGAATCCCAGAGCACGAAGGCCTCCGAGATCACCTCGATCGCCTCGCGCAACCGCTGATCGGCGAGCACCGTGGTTTCGGCGAGCGTCTTCTGCTCGGTGATGTCGACCGCGATGCCGACGAGACGGGGGCCGGCGCCCGGACTGTCCTCGACGAGTTCGGCGCGCGCTCTCAGCCATATCCACTCGCCCGCCGCGTTGCGGATCCGAAACTCGTGATCCATCGTCTGCTGCTGCGATTCGACCGCCATTTTCGCGATTTCGACCAGATTGTCGTCGTCGGGATGGACCATTTCCCGGAGGTCGCCGACCGAGAGGAATTCCAGCGCGGTCGGCATGTCGAGAAGCTCATACATCGATTGCGACCAGTGGATGCGTCCGCGCGCGAGATCCCAGTCCCACAGCCCGCATCGGCCGCGATTGAGCGCCATGTCGATGCGCCTTCGCGCCCGGCGGGCCACCTGCTCGCGTTCGCGCGCGCGGCCGATCTGCGTCAGATAGGCGGCCGAGGCGCCGATCAGGACGACGCTGGTGGAGGCGAGCAGCAGCGCAGTGATGAGCGCGGCTTCGCGCCAGGGTTCGAGCAGGGCGGCCATTCGCATCGTCAGCGCCACCTGCCCGAGCGGCGGCCGCAGCGAGCGCACGGTCGCCAGTTCGTCCTCGCCGTTGGCGGCCTCGATCCGCAGCACGCCCGCCTTCTCCGCGAAGGTCGTCAACGGCTGACTGTCGCCGAGCCGGGCGGCGAGCGTCGACCCGACCTCGATCGAAGCGGGCTCGCTGGCCACGATCCGGCCGGACGGATCGGCCAGCGTGATCTCTCCGGCGCGCAGATCCGGACTCGCCTGGAGCGCCGCGCGCAACAGGTCGCCAGGGGTTTCGTCGGGCGAGGCTGCGATCGCCGCATCCAGACTCATCGCCAGGATGGCGGCCCGCATTTCGACCTCGCGCGCCGCCGCGTCGATCGCGCGGTGACGCTCGGACCGGATGTGGCCGACGGCGGCGACGACCAGAAGCGCCAGGAAGATGAGCGCGACGAGGGGCAGCGCATAACGCAGCAGCGGGCCGCCGGTCGACGAACGCGCCCGCGAGTCCTCGTTCGACGGCTGGGTGATCGACCTCGCGAGATCACGCCATGCAAGAGCACGCGCGTCCCCCGCCGCCGCGTTCGCACGCGTCATTGTGGCCCCCTCGTCGCATAAGGCGTCCGATGAAATGTGCCGCATCACACCGAATCGACTTGATAAGAATCCTTGTGGGAATCTTTGTCCAGACATTAATGAATCGTTACCAAAAAATTCCCGCCCATCGACGGTCGCGCGGCGGGTCGCCGGCGCAAACCCGGGATCGAAAGCGCCTCGTCCCCGTTAACCCCCCGATCTGATTGACTTTGCCGGGCCGGCCGCGACGCGGACTCCCGGCGCCGCGCCCTCAGCCGGGCAGTCGCGCGAGGCTCCATGGCGAACCGCATCGAGGACTACGCCGTCATCGGCAATTGCGAGACGATCGCGCTCGTGGGACGCGACGGCTCGATCGACTGGCTCGGGCTGCCGCGATTCGACAGCGCGGCGTGTTTCGCCGCGCTGCTCGGCGATCCGCGCAACGGACGCTGGCTGGTAGCCCCGGTCGACGCCGGCGCGCGCGTGACGCGCCGATATCGCGGCGACACGCTGATCCTCGAGACGCGGTTCGAAACCACGGATGGAGCGGTCTGTCTCACCGACTTCATGGCGCGCCGCGACGGCGGGTCGGACCTCGTGCGAATCGTCCGCGGCGAACGCGGCGTCGTCTCGATGCGGATCGAACTCGTCGTGCGTTTCGACTACGGCTCGGTCGTGCCCTGGGTCGCCCGTCAGGATGACGGGCGTCTCCAGTTCACGGCTGGCCCCGACCGGCTGCTGCTCGAAAGCGCGGTCGCCCTGCGCGGCGAGGACCAGCGCACCGTCGGGGCGTTCGAGATCGAGGCGGGCCAGGAAATCGCGTTCACGCTCGGCTGGACGCTTTCGTACCGGGACGCGCCCGCGCCGACTCCCGCCGGCCAGGCGCTTGCGACGGTGGAGTCGTTCTGGAGCGAGTGGGCCGCGCCATTCGATCGGACCCCGGAATGGTCGGGCGCGGTGCTGCGCTCGCTGCTGACCCTGAAGTGTCTCGCCCATTGGGAGACCGGGGGAATCGTTGCGGCGGGGACGACCTCCCTGCCCGAGCGCCTCGGCGGGGCGCGCAACTGGGATTATCGCTACTGCTGGCTGCGCGACGCGACGTTCACGCTCTACGCCCTGATCGGCGCGGGCTTCCTCGGCGAGGCCAAGGCCTGGCGGGAATGGCTGCTGCGCGCGGCGGCGGGCAATCCCGACGATCTTCAGATCATGTACGGGGTGGCCGGCGAGCGCCGTCTGACCGAATATGTGGTGCCGTGGCTGCCGGGCTACGAGGGCGCCGCCCCGGTCCGGATCGGCAACGCCGCCGCGGGACAGATCCAGCTCGACGTCTATGGCGAGGTGCTCGGCGCGCTCCATCTGGCCCGGCGCGCCGGCCTCGCCGCCGATGATGCGGGCTGGGGCCTCGAATGCGCCTTGATCGCGCATCTCGAAACCATCTGGGAGCAGCCAGACGACGGAATCTGGGAGATTCGCGGCGACCGTCGGCACTTCACCCATTCCAAGGTGATGGCCTGGGCGGCCTTCAACGCCGCGATCCGATCGGCCGAGGAATTCGCGCTCGAGGGGCCGGTCGCGCGGTGGAAGACCATCCGCGATCAAATTCACCGGCAGGTCTGCGAGCGCGGCTTCGACCCGGCGCAGAATTCCTTCATCCAGTCGTACGGCTCCGAGGCGCTCGACGCCAGTCTGCTGATGATCGCGATGGTCGGCTTCCTGCCCCCGGACGATCCGCGCGTGCGCGGCACGATCGCGGCGATCGAGAGCAAGCTGATGCGCGACGGATTCGTCATGCGCTACGACACCGGCGCCGGCGTCGACGGTCTGCCGCCGGGAGAGGCTTCGTTCCTGACCTGCAGCTTCTGGCTCGCCGACAATTACGTCCTGCAGGAACGCTACGACGAGGCGCGCGCCCTGTTCGAGCGGATCCTGGCGCTGCGCAACGACGTCGGTCTGCTGGCGGAACAATATGACGCGTCCGCCGGGCGGCAACTGGGCAATTTTCCCCAGGCGCTGTCGCATCTGGCGCTCGTCAACACCGCTCGGAACCTGACCGGCGCCGGCCCGGTCCATGAACGCTCGGCGCCTGGAGCGGCCGACAAGGCCGGATAGCCAGGCTCGCGGCTTCGCCGGCGCAGCGCTGCGGATCGGCTGGTCGCCGATCTCGAGAATCGTCGTCGCGAACGGGGGTCCGCGAGTCTGTAAAACAGAAATCAGAGAAATGACTTCCCAAATTCCAAACGATCGGCTATGGTCCCATCATCGATCCTTCGCACACGAGCCCAGCCCAGCCATGACCGACCCAGCCCGTCACCGCGCCGCCGCCCGCCGCCCGCCTCGACGCGATCGAGCGGCAGACGGCGGCGCGCCCCAGAGCCCCGCGGGCTTCCCTTTGCCTGCAACCCTCTGATTTCCCTTGAGCGGGCCAAAAATGAATTTCCTAATGTTTCCGCACCCAAAGGATTTGTCCGGCGATGCGGCTCGGGGCGCCGCCCCGCGTAGGGCCCCCGACGGCGGCGCGCCGCAGACCCCCGCGCCGGTTTCATTCTGCCTGCAACCTGCTGATTTCCCTCGATCGGGCCGAAAATGAATTTCCGAATATTTCCAGACCGAGAGGACCAAGGGAACGAGCTGTCGACCGCAGGACGCGAACGACCCGGCGCCGCGGGGCCACGCCGCCGTCGCGCCGCAGATCCTTTGATCAGTCCATGAGCCCTTGCTCAGAGCGCCTCGAGGATCAGCCCTTCGTTCGGCTCGATCGCGATCGTCCCGGAAAGCATCTGTCCCGGCGCGCGGGCGTGGGTCGACAGCAGGATTCGCCCCGCGGGCGTGCGCGCCTGCGCGCGGCGGCCGGTGAGGTTCAGCAGAATCGCCAGCCGGCGGTCGCCGAACCGCCGCTCGAAGGCCAGCGTCTCGTCGGTGGCCGCGAGCGGCGCCCAGCCGCCCACGCTGAGCGCGGGCTCGGCGCGGCGCAGCGCGATGAGGTCGCGATAGAGGGACAGGATCGAATCGGGCGCGGCGAGCTGGGCCGCGACATTGATCTCGCGGTGGTCGGAGCTGAGCGGCAGCCACGGCTCGGCGGCGGTGAACCCGGCATTGGTCCCGCCGTCCCACAGCATCGGCGTGCGCACGGGATCGCGCCCGAGCCCGAACCCGGGCACGTTCTTCTCCCAGGGGTCGCGAACCCGGTGCGCCGGAATCGGCGTGTCGGTCATGCCGAGTTCATCGCCCTGATAGATCGTCGGCGTGCCGCGCAGCGTCAGCAGCAGCATCGCCGCCACCCGCGCCTGCGCGCGCCCGACCCGGCTCGCCAGGCGCGAGCGGTCGTGGTTGCCGAGCACCCAATTGGGCCAGCCGCCGTTCGGCAGTTTCGATTCATAGGCTTCGATCAGCGCTCCGATCGCCGTCGGCGTCCATGGCGTCGTGATGAGATGGAAATTGAACGGCAGGTGGAACCCGTCGAGATCGGCGCCGTAGTAGAGCACCAGCCGGTCGAGCGGCAGATAGGCCTCGCCGATCAGGACGCGCCCGCCATAGCCGTCCGCGACGGCGCGCATCGCGGCGATGGCGTCATGGACCTCGGGCTGATCGGCGGAGTGGCTGCGCCGCTGGCGGCGCGCCGGCTCCATCCCGGGACGCCACAGCGGGTTCGGCGGATCGTCGGTCAGCGCGGCGTCTTCGAACAGATGATGGATCGCGTCGACCCGAAAGCCGTCGACTCCGCGGTCGAACCAGAAGCGCAGGACGTCGAGCATCGCGGCGACGACCTCGGGGTTGCGCCAGTTGAGGTCGGGTTGCTCGGGAAGAAAGGCGTGAAAGTAGTATTGCCCGGTCGCTGCGTCCCAGCTCCAGGCGCTGCCGCCGAATTCGGCGAGCCAGTTGTTGGGCGCGCCGCCGTCGGGGGCGGCGTCGCGCCAGACATACCAGTCGCGCCTGGGGCTGCCGCGCGAAGCCCGGCTCTCGACGAACCAGGGATGCCGGTCCGAGCTGTGATTGGGGACATAGTCGAGGATGACCTTCAGGCCGAGGCGATGCGCCTCGGCGAGGAGCCGATCGAACGTGGCGAGATCGCCGAACAGCGGATCGATCGCGGCATAGTCCGCCACGTCGTAGCCGAAGTCGGCCATGGGCGAGGGAAAGATCGGCGAAATCCAGACCGCGTCGACCCCGAGCGCCCGGAGGTAGCCGAGCCGCGCGATGATCCCGCCGAGATCGCCGACGCCGTCGCCGTCGCTGTCCTGAAACGAACGCGGATAGATCTGATAGATGACCCCGCTCTGCCACCAGGCGGGGTCGGGCCCGCGGCGGTCCGAGGGCCCGGACCGTGCGCCGTCGCTCCGCCCTGGATCAAGCGCCATCGCCACGCCTCTCCCGCCCCACGGCGTTCGGTGGGGGCGCCGCGCTCCCAGGGACGCCCAGCCCGACGCCCTGGCGAGCCCCGGTGTTGTTGCCCGCCGGCCGAGGGGCCGGCGAGCGACGCTGGATTCCGCCCGCAAGCGAACAGGATCACATCCAGTATGGACCAGCGTCGTAAGAATCGTGCAGTCGCACGCTCCCCCTGTCGGTCATCGCGTCGCCGATTGCTCAGACCTCCTCCCCCGCCAAATCGCAGACGGCGATCCAGCCGACCTTTTTCCCTGCGGTCGGTGCGGCCGTCGGCCTGACATCTGGCATTTCGAACTCCCTGTCGAACGCGATAACGCAACGATGACAGACTTGTTCCGGACCAGGCGGCAAAAAGGCCGGGCGTCAGCGACGCTCACGCTTCTCGTCGGGCGGTTTCCTGTGCCGATCGGGCGGCGGCGCCGACGGGCCCCCATAGTCCTCGGCCTCGGTGGCGTAGGGCTGGCCGCTCTCCCGCCGGGCGCTCTGCGCCTCGCGAATCGCCTTCGTGTCGGGCGCGGGAGCGGGGTCTTCGTCGCGCTTGTTCGGCATGCGCTTTCCCTTGCTGGTCGGCCGTCACCGGTCCGGCGCGGGCGGCTCGGAAGCCATCAGCCGGGCCGGACTGGAATCGGGCGGCGCCGCCCTGGCGCTTCCGCGCGGGGCGAGCGGGACGGCGGCGGCCCCCAGACGACGCTCGATCTGGGCGATCATGCTGCGCTGGACCGCCCCGGCATGGCCGGGCGTCGTCCACAGGCGGCACGTCAGCGCGAAGTCGCCGTCGTCGAGCTGGTCGACGAAGACATCCGGCGCCGGCGTCTTCACGATGCGGCCGTCGCCGACCATCGTCTCCACGACGAGCGCCCTGGCGCGCTCGAGGTCGGCGGTGGGGGCAAGGCCGACGCAGAAGCTGACGAGGCGAGCGCCGTCGCCGCCGTGATTGCGCAGGGCGAAGTTCCAGATCGTCGAGTTCGGCGCGAACACCATCGCGCCGTCGCAGTTCTCCATCAGGCAGGCGAACAGGCCGATTTCCCTGACCGCGCCCGCGACCGGATTGCCGCCGATCACCTCGATGGAGTCGCCGACCCGAAACGGCCTCAGCCACAACAGCATGATGCCCGCCGCGATATTGGACAGCGTGCCCTGCAATGCGAGCCCGATCGCCAGACCGCCGGCGCCGAGCACCGCGAGCGCCGACGCGGTCTGCACTCCGAGCTGGCTCAGCGCCGCGATCACGACCACGATGAGCACGCCGTAGCGCGCCGCGGTCGCCAGAATCGGCTCGAGCGTCGGATCGACCCTGCCGGCGCGCTCCGCGATCCGCCGCGTGAGCGCCGCGGCCCAGCGCGAAGCGAACACTCCGGCGATCAGCAGCCCGGCCGCGCTGACCACCCGCGGCGCGAACGCGATCCCGAGCGTCCACAGCGCCGCCGCATAGGCGTCCAGATTTGCCGGCGCGACCGCGATCATCGCCTCGCCCTTTCTTCACGTCGGGCAACGGCGCCGCCGGGAGAAGGTTCCAGACGCCCAAGCGCGAGGCTTCGCGCGCCGATGCGTCGGCGGCGCGGAACCAACGGCGCGGCGGCTCATTCCCTTTGGCGTCGCGAAGCCGCGAACGCGGCCTCACGCGAGGCCCCAACGAACGAGGAGATGGCGGCATGGGTCTGTTCACGAAGGATATCAAGTCGATCGAGGACCTCTTCAATCATCAGCTGAAGGACATCTACTACGCGGAGCGGCGGATCTACGCCGCGCTGGAGAAGATGATCAAGAAGGCGAAAACGCCCGATCTCAGGAGCGCCTTTGAGAGTCATCACGGCGAAACCAAGAGCCACATGGCGCGCCTGGAAAAGGTGTTCGAGCTGCTCGGGGTGAAGGCGGAGGCCGTCACCTGCCCCGCGATCGACGGCATCATCAAGGAGGCCGACGAGGTCGCCGGCGAGATCGCCGATGCGCGGGTGCTCGACGCGGCGCTGATCGCCAACGCCCAGGCGGTCGAGCACTACGAGATGGCGCGCTATGGAACGCTGATCGCCTGGGCCAAGCAGCTCGGCCACGACGATGTCGCCAAACTCCTCAATGACAATCTCGGCGAGGAATCGGCGACGGACAAGAAGCTGACGAAGATCGCGGAAAGCCGCGTCAACAGGATCGCCGCCTGACGCTTTTGTCGACGGCGCTTCCTTGCCGCGATCGCAGAACGGTCGCGCAACAACCGGCGTTGAGCTGGCCAAATGCTCCGGAATCGAGCGCGCTCGGTTCCGGGGCCCGTGGAAGCCGGGAGTCTCGAGGGCGACGAGCGGACCATCCGGCGTGCGGATTCGCGATCTGCCGATCAGGCTGGAGAAGACCCTGGCGGCCTGACCTTGAAGAGGAGGACGACGATGGCCCATGCGCACAAATGGTCGAAGGCCGTCACGGAACGCAGCGACGCGCTCGATCTCGAACGGGGCGTGTTCGAATCGCACGACCCCAAGGAGATCGCCGAGTCGCTGGCGAAATCGGCCGAGGCGAGCGAGCGCCGCAAGGCGACGCCGTTCCGCTCGGCGATGTCGATGCTGACGTTCTTCATCAATCGCGCCGGACGCAACCTGCCGCGGCGCGAACGGAACGTCCTCGAACAGGCGAAGGTCGAGCTGCGCAGGCGGTTCGGCAAGCCGTCGCGATAGCCTACCGCGGCAGAGGCGTCGTTTCAGAGACGGTAGGCCGATTTTGCCAGGCGATAGGCGAGATCGCGCGCCAGGCCGTGACCCTCGGCCTCGTCGATCTGATGGGTGGCGATCAGTTCGGCGAGCACCGCGCAATCGACGCGCCGGGCGACATCGTGCCGCGCCGGAATCGAACAGAACGCGCGGGTGTCGTCATTGAAGCCGACGGTGTTGAAGAAGCCCGCGGTCTCGGTGGTCAGGTCGCGGAACCGGCGCATGCCGGCGACCGAATCGAAAAACCACCACGGCGGACCGAGCCGCAGGGCGGGATAATGTCCGGCGAGCGGCGCGAGCTCGCGCGAATAGGCGGTCTCGTCGAGCGTGAACAGGATGATCGTCAGGTCGCGCTCGTTTCCGAAGCGATCGAGCAGAGGCTTCAGCGCACGCACGTAGTCGGTCGGCATGGGAATGTCGGCGCCCTTGTCGCGGCCGAACCTGGCATGGACGCCCGGGTTGTGGTTTCGGAACGAGCCGGGATGGATCTGCATCACGAGACCGTCGTCCAGGCTCATCTGCGCCATTTCGGTCAGCATCTGGGCGCGAAACAGTTCCGCATCGGCGGCCGCGGCGTCGCCCGCCAGCACGCGCGCGAACAGCGCCTGCGCGGCGCCCGGCGCCAGATCGGCGGTCGCCGCGCTCGGGTGCCCGTGATCGGTCGCGGTCGCGCCGGCCCGCTTGAAAAAGGCGCGGCGCTTGCGGTGCGCCGCCAGATAGCCGCTCCAGCTCGCGGCGTCCTCGCCGGTCAGCGCGCCGAGCCGCGCGACATTGCCGGCGAACCCGGGAAAATGCGGATCGACGACGGCGTCCGGGCGGTAGGTCGTGATGACGCGTCCCGACCAGCCGGAATCGCGGATCATCCGGTGCCAGGCGAGGTCGTCGAGCGGGCTCTCGGTCGTGGCGAGAACCTCGATGTTGAACTTCTCGAACAGCGCGCGGGGCCGGAATTCCGGCGATTTCAGCGCCTCGGCGATGATGTCATAATGGGCGTCGGCGTTGTCGGCGGACAGACGCTCCTCGAGCCCGAACAGGCTCTCGAACGCATGGTCGAGCCATAGCCGCGTCGGCGTGCCGGCGAACAGATGGTAGTGACCGGCGAACAGCCGCCACACCTGGCGCGGATCGGTTTCGATCGGCCCGCCGTCGACGCGCGGCACGCCGAGAGCTTCCAGCGCCACGCCCTGGCTGTAGAGCATTCGGAACACATAGTGATCGGGCGTGACGAACAATTGCGCGGGGTCGGCGAAAAGCTGGTTCTGCGCGAACCATCGCGCCTCGGTATGGCCATGCGGCGAGACGATCGGCAGGTCGCGGACAGCGGCGTGGAGGCGGCGCGCGATGGCGCGGGTCGCGGGGTCGGCGGGGAACAGGCGGTCGTCATGCAGCATGGCGGTCTCGGACGTCACGCGCGCAGGCCGGGCCGGGCTCGTCCCGACCGGCTCGGCCATCATCGGTTTATCGCCGCCCGCGTCGCGGGGCAATCGGGCGCGCGGCAGAATGGACCGGGCATGGCGGCCGCGGCGGCGCGCCGGTCCCCTCGGCGCGCGCCGCTAGACAGGGATTCGCGGCTGCGCCAGCGCAGCGAGCCTGCCATCGCAGCCGGCGCCGGCCTGGCGTGCGGCGCGGCGGATCGGCGGGTCGTCCCCTCTCGACGCCTGCCGCCTCGAGCGCGCGCCGGATTGCGGCGCGCGTCGATCCCGCGCGAGCCCGCCTTGGCTGCTTCAGGATCGGCCAGCCCCGTCGCCGGCACTCGCCACAGCGGGCGGCGCTCAGGCAGAGGTCTGTAAAAGAGAAATTTGAGATAGTTCTTCCCAAATTCCAAATGGTCGGCTATAGTCCCATCATTAGCCCCTCGGCAGGAGCCCCGCCATGTCCGACCCCGCCGCCCCCGCCCGCCGCCCGCCTCAGCGCGATCGAGCGGGGAGTCCGCCGGCGTCGCATCATGGAGCGGGCGCCGCGCGGATGGAGCTGCGACCTACGCGCCCGCAGGGCCGCCGAGGACAAGGCGCGGGCCATCATGGGCTGGGGAGCCGGACGGCGGCGCGCCGCAGCGCCCCGCGCGGTTTCAATTTGCCAGCAACCCTCTGATTTTCCTCGATCGGGCCAAAAATGAATTTCCAAATATTTCGACGTCGAAAGGATTTGTCGGGCGACGCGGCGG
>JBEKZS010000219.1:0-5084 GCA_049509635.1 Roseiarcus sp. | reverse complement strand
TAGTCGAGGTAGAGCATCGAGGCGACGGCGTCGACGCGCAGGCCGTCGATGTGGAAGCGGTCGATCCAGTAGAGCGCGCTCGCATAGAGGAAATTGGCGACCTCGCGCCGGCCGAAATCATAGATCGCCGTGTTCCAGTCGGGCTGGAAGCCGCGCTGCGGGTCGGGATTCTCATAGAGCGTCCCGCCGTCGAAATGGGCGAGGCCGTGGGCGTCGACCGGAAAATGCGCCGGCACCCAGTCGAGGATCACCCCGAGCCCGGCGGCATGCGCGCGGTCGACGAACCGGGCGAATCCCGCGGGATCGCCGAACCGGCGGGTCGGCGCGAACAGCCCGATCGGCTGGTAGCCCCAGGAGGCGTCGAGCGGATGTTCGGTGACCGGCAGCAGCTCCAGATGGGTGAAGCCGAGGTCGACCGCATAGGGGATCAGCGACTGCGCGAGCTGGTCGTAGGTCAGGAAGCCGCCGTCCTCGTTGCGCCGCCACGAGCCCAGATGGACCTCGAAGGTCGCCATCGGCTTGCGGCGCGGATCGCCCTGCTTGCGCCGCTCGAGATAAGCCGCGTCGGTCCATTCGAAATCGTCGGTGTCGGCGACCACCGAAGCGGTCGAGGGACGCATTTCCGCCGCGAAGCCGAACGGGTCGGCCTTCAGCGGCTGCAGGGCGCCGTCGCGCGCCACGATCTCGTATTTGTAGACGACGCCGGCGTCGAGCCCCGGCGCGAAGAATTCCCACAGGCCGCTGTCGAAGCGCTTGCGCATCTGGCAGCGGCGGCCGTCCCATTGATTGAAATCGCCGACCACCGAAACGCGCGCCGCGTTGGGCGCCCACAGCGCGAACAGCACGCCGCCGACCCCCTCGTGGACCGTGATCTGGGCGCCGAGCCGCCGGTACAATTGCCGATGGGTGCCCTCGAGCAGCAGATGGTCGTCGAGCGGGCCGAGCGCGGGGCCGAAGGCGTAGCCGTCGTCATAGGACCAGCTGCCGTGACCGTTGCTCGCCTCGAGCCGGTAGACCGGGCGCTGCTTCAGGCCCTTGGCGAGGCCCTCGAAAAAATCGCCCTTGCGGCGCTCGAGCGCGACGATCGGCGCGCCCTCGCGGGTCACCGCGGTCACCTTGTCGACGAACGGCGCGAAGGCGCGGATCGCCCAGCCGCGCGGGGTCTCGTGCGGCCCCAGCACGGCGAACGGATCGCTCTGGCGCGCGGCGAGAATCGCGTCGACCTCCGCTTCGTCCGCCTGCCAGGCCTCGATCATCCGCAAGCGCCTCAAGCGATCGGTCGGAACGGAGCGTTCCAGATTTCACCGGCATAGTCGGCGATCGTCCGATCCGACGAGAACCAGCCCATGTTGGCGGTGTTGATAACGCTGGAGCGCCACCATCGTTGCTTGTCGCGCCACAATTCGTCGACCCGCATCTGCGCCGCCCAATAGGCGTCGAAATCGGCGCAGACCATGAAATAATCGTGGTGGGTGAGGACGTCGACGATGCCGCGATAGCGGCCGGGATCGTCCGGCGAGAACACGCCCGAGCCGAGCTCGTCGAGCACCTCGCGCAGCAGCGGCGAGGCGGCGATGCGGGCGGTCATGTCGATGCCCTTGACCCGCTCGGCCTCGACCTCGTGCGCCTCGAGGCCGAAGATGAAGATGTTGTCGTCGCCGACGTGCTGCTTCATCTCGACATTGGCGCCGTCGAGCGTGCCGATCGTCAGCGCGCCGTTGAGCCCCATCTTCATGTTGCCGGTGCCAGACGCCTCCATGCCGGCGGTCGAGATCTGTTCGGACAGGTCGGCGGCCGGAATGATCGCCTCGGCGAGGCTGACGTTGTAATTGGGCAGGAACACCACCTTCAAGAGGCCGCGCACCGTCGGATCCGAATTGACCACCCGCGCCACGTCGACCGCCAGCTTGATGATCAGCTTGGCCTGGGTGTAGCTCGCCGCCGCCTTGCCGGCGAAAATCTTCACCCGCGGCGCGAATTCCTTCATCGGATTCGAGCGGATCGAATTGTAGCGGGCGATCGTCTCCAGGATGTTGAGCAACTGGCGCTTGTATTCGTGGATGCGCTTGATCTGGACGTCGTAGAGCGCGTCCGGGTCGAGCCGCACGCCGAGCTTGTCGGCGACGAACCGGCCGAGGGCGACCTTGTTGGCGCGCCGCGCGAGCGCGAGCTGCTCCTGCAGCGCGGAATCGTCGGCGTGCCTGGCGAGTTCGGCCAGATGTTCCGAATTGCCGAGCGCCTGTTCCCCGATCGCCCCGACGATGATCCCGGTCAGCGCCGGATTGGCCTCCATCAGCCAGCGGCGGAAGGTGATGCCGTTGGTCTTGTTGGTGATCCGGCCGGGATAGAGCGCGTTGAGGTCGCGGAACACGGTCTTGCGCATGAGATCGGTGTGCAGCGCCGAGACGCCGTTGATCTTGTGCGATCCGACGAAGGCGAGATTGCCCATCCGCACCCGCCGGCCGGCCTGCTCGTCGATCAGCGAGAGCGAGGACAGCAGCGCCGGCTCGGTGACGCCGGCCTTGCGCGCGCCGTCCAGATGCATCGCATTGATGAGATAGATGATCTGCATGTGGCGCGGCAGCAGCCGCTCGATCAGGGTGACCGGCCAGCTCTCGAGCGCCTCGGGCAGCAGCGTGTGGTTGGTGTAGGAGAACACCGCCCTGGCGATCGCCCAGCTCTCGTCCCAGTCGAGCCCGTTGAGGTCGACCAGGATGCGCATCAGCTCGGCGATCGCGATCGAGGGATGGGTGTCGTTGAGCTGGATCGCGACCCGGTCGCCGAGCGAGCGGATGTCGCGATGCTGCTTGACGTGGCGGCGCACGAGGTCGAGCAGCGAGGCGGCGGCGAAGAAATATTCCTGGCGCAGCCGCAGCTCCTGGCCGGCCGGGGTCGCATCGCTCGGATAGAGCACCTTGGAGATCGCCTCGGCGCGGACCCGGTCGGCGAGCGCGCCGATATAGTCGCCGGCGTTGAACGCGTCGAGCTTGAGCGGATCGGGCGCGCGCGCCGTCCACAGCCGCAGCGTGTTGACGTGCAGCCCGCGCCAGCCGACGATCGGGGTGTCGTAGCCGACCGCCTCGACCGTCTCGCCCGGTTTCCAGACATGGCGGACCTTGCCGGCGGCGCCGGCGACCGCCTCGACCTGGCCGCCGAAGCCGATCGCATAATTGCTCTCGGGCCGGGCGAATTCCCAGGGGTTGCCGAACGCGAGCCAGTCCTCCGGCGCCTCCTGCTGCCAGCCGTCGCGGATGATCTGCCGGAACAGGCCGTTGTCGTAGCGGATGCCGTAGCCGTGGGCGGCGATCGACAGCGTCGCCATGCTGTCCATGAAGCAGGCGGCGAGCCGGCCGAGGCCGCCGTTGCCGAGCGCGGCGTCGGGCTCGAGCCGGCGCAGCACCGCCAGATCGACGCCGATCATCGACAGCGCCGCCTGCATCGGCTCGACGATCCGCAAATTGGTCAGGGCGTCGAACAGCATCCGGCCGATCAGGAATTCGAGCGAGAGGTAGTAGACCCGCTTGCGGTCGTCCTCATAAGTTTCGCGGGTCGAGTTCATCCAGCGGTCGACGATGATGTCGCGGGTGGCGAAGGCGACCGCCAGGAACCAGTCGCGCTGGCTGGCCGCCACCACGTCCTTGCCGATCGAATAGATCAGCTTGGCGAGGATCGCGTTCTTCAGCTCTTCGGCGGTCGGCGGGCTGTAGTCGGCGTGACTCTGCGGGGCGACCGGCGTTTCGCTGGGGCTGAGATGGTCCATGCTGTTGCCTTCTTCGGCGCGTCGCCGCCATTGCGAGAAGAACCGGTTTTGCTGATCCTGTCCAGCGCGGAGGCGAATCCCCGATGCGCCGGCAGCGCGAATGCGATTATAAGGCGATCGGCGCGCCGATGGAATCGGTCCGCCGCGCCGGCGGTGACGGCTGCAGCATTTTTGATCGATCGGGCGGCTCCGGAGCATGGCTTGCCGAATGTTTGAGCATCAGAGCGGGGCCCGCCCATGAAAGTGGACGGGCGCGCCTATCGGACGATCTGGCCGGCCGCCGACGGCGCCGGCGTCGAGGTCATCGACCAGACCCTGCTGCCGCATCGCTTCGCGATCCGCCGGCTCGACGGGCTCGACGCCGCGGTCGAAGCGATCGCGACCATGGTGGTGCGCGGCGCGCCGCTGATCGGCGCCACGGCGGCCTATGGGCTGGCGCTCGCCCTGCGCGCCGACCCGACCGACGCCGGCCTCGCCCGCGCCTATGACCTGCTGCTGCGCTCGCGCCCGACCGCGGTCAACCTGCGCCATGCGCTCGACGACATCAGGGGCGTCGTCGCCGGCCTGCCGCCGCCGGCGCGCGCGGCGGCCGCCTGGCGGCGGGCGGGCGAGATCTGCGACGAGGACGTGGCTTTGTGCGAGCGGATCGGCCGCGCCGGCCTGCCGCTGATCGAGGCCGCCCACCGCCGGCAGGGGCGCCCCGTCAACATCCTCACCCATTGCAACGCCGGCTGGCTCGCCACCGTCGACTGGGGCACCGCGACCGCGCCGATCTACATGGCCCATGACAAGGGCGTGCCGGTCCATGTCTTCGTCGACGAGACCCGGCCGCGCAACCAGGGCGCCGCGCTCACCGCCTTCGAGCTCGGCCAGCACGGCGTGCCGCACACGATCATCGCCGACAACGCCGGCGGCCATCTCATGCAGCACGGCCGGATCGACCTCTGCATCGTCGGCGCCGACCGCGTCACCGCCCGCGGCGACGCCGCCAACAAGATCGGCACCTATCTGAAGGCCCTCGCCGCCAGGGCCAACAATGTCCCCTTCTACGTCGCGCTGCCCCACACCACGATCGACTGGACGATCCGCGACGGCCTCGCCGAGATCGAGATCGAGGAGCGCGACCCGAGCGAGGTCACCCACATGACCGGGCGGCTCGACGACGGGGCCATAGCCCGGGTGCTGGTCGCGCCGCCGGGGAGCCCGGCGGCGAACCCGGCGTTCGACGTGACGCCGGCGGGGCTGGTGACGGGGCTGATCACGGATCGGGGGGTGTGCGAGGCGAGCGAGGCGGGGTTGAGGGGGATGTTTGGGCGGGGGTAGG
>JBEKZS010000218.1:0-5422 GCA_049509635.1 Roseiarcus sp. | reverse complement strand
TTCGCGAGGTCGCGCAGGTCGACATCGTCATGGACCGTCAGACGTCGTTGATGCTGTTGCACGATCCCGGCCATTCGCTCGACGAGCGAATCCTGCGCGAGCAATTCCGCTATTGAGGATGATTCGATGGCGTTCAAGGTCGATCTCATCGGCGAGAAGCTTCTCTGCGACGGCCGGTTCAAGCTGACGCTCACGACCGTCGAGGTCGCCGAGAGCGACGGCGCGACGCGAACCCTGAGGCACGAAATCTATCATCAGGCGGGCGCGGCCGCCCTGCTTCTGTTCGATCCGGCGCGGGGGACGGTGCTCCTCGTCGAAGTCTGCGCCGGCATGCTCGACGCCGACGCGCCGGAAGCGGCCGTCGTCCGCGAGGCGATGGAGGAGACGGGCGTGTCGGTCGCCCGGCCGCGCCACGTCTTCGACGCCTTCGCCAGCCCGGGCGCGACCACCGAGAAAATCGCCTGCTTCGTCGCCCAATACGGGCCGGCCGACCGGGTCGGCGCCGGGGGCGGCGTCGACGCCGACGAACGCATCGAAATCATCGAGCCCACCTTGGCGGAAGCCTTGGACATGATCGGGCGGGGTGAAATCTGCGACGCCAAGACGATCGCGTTGCTTTACTACGCCCGCGCGCAGGGGCTATTGGATCGCGCCGCCGACTGAAAGGTCCGGGGCCATGATCGGAGTCCGCGGGAGCGCGGCGCAGCCGCACAGCGGCGAGGCGCGCCATCTCTACGCCGCCGTTGAGGAATCGCCATGCTGCTCGGATCGCTCGCCCTCGCCTTCGCCGCCGCCTTCAGCGGCGCGGCGCTTTACATTAACCTGGTCGAACAGCCGGCCCGGCTCGCGCTCGACGACAACGGACTGCTCTCGGAATGGCGGCCCAGCGATCGCCGGGGCTTCGCCATGCTCGCCTCGCTCGCGCTCGTCGCGGCGGTGCTGGGCCTGGCGGCCTATTTCGAGGGCCAGGACGTGCGTTGGCTGATCGGGGCGCTGGTCGTGATCGGTAGCTGGCCCTACACCTTCTTCGCCATGGTGCCGATGAACAACCGAATTCTGACGATATCGGCGAGCGAACCCGGCGCCGCGCGCGAACTGGTGCGCACCTGGGGGCTGCTCGAATATGGGCAGACGGCGATCGGGCTCGTCGCCTGCGCGGCGTTCGTCTGGGCGCTCTGACGGCGCGCCAGGCCCGCGCGGGATCGCGCCGGGTTCAGGCGGCTTGAGCGAGCGCGGCGATCCGATCGGCGGGCAGTTCGACCGGCGGCGGCGCAATCTGGAGCGCGCCGCGGTCCTCGATGACGACGATCTGCGGCGCCACGCCGGTTCCGCGGTTGTTGCTCGCGCCGTCGAAATCGAGAAGCAGCGGAGGCGCGCGGCCCAGCGCCGTCGATTCGGACGCGAACCGGCGGGCCTCCTCGCGCGCGGCTTCCGCCTCGAACCGCCGCAACAGCGACATCAGCGTGTCGAGACCGGGGGATTTGAGCTTTTCGCACGCCGCGATGACGCGTTCCGTCGCCGCCCAGGACATATGGTCGCCCTGCGCCGCGCCGCTCTCGGCGAGCGCGGCGCGGAAGGCCGGCAGGAACTCAGCCGGGAGTCCGGTCTTGGCGTAGAGCGCGGAGAAACCGGCGCCGCGCGGCTCGCGGAAGAAGCCGGCGATGCGCGAGCGCGGAACGCCGGACAGCTCGCAGAAGGCGTGCTCGACCAGCACCCGATGGCCCGACAGCAGCGCCCGCATCAGCAAAGCGATCGTCAGGCTGCCGCGATCGCGCAAATGCCGCACCAGGTCGCGCACCTCCTCGTCCTCGCAAAATATGCCGGCGCGCAGAGCGCCCTGGTCGGCGGCCTCGCGCGTGATCCGCTCGGCCCGCTCGGGGCTCAACCAGCGGCGGCCGGCGACGAAGGCCGAAAGCGCCCGCGCCGTGGCGGCGACGAGATCGCAGCGCAGGGTGGCGGGAAGCGTCGGGCGCGCGAGCAGGGCCTCGCGCATTTGCGCGTCCTCGCCGAAGCGTTCGAAAATGCGCTCCATCACCCGCCTGCTGAGATCGGCGTCGAGATTGTCGGCGAGCGCGATCACCGCCTCCCGCGCGCCAATTTCCGCCAGCGCGGCCGCCACGCTGACGCCGAGGCGCGGCCGGCGCGCCAGCGCAATCTGGGCGCGGACGTCGCCCATGGCGACACAATCGACGAGGTCGGCGTCGGTGAGAACGGGCGAACGCGCCAGGACGATCGCCGAAACCTCGGATTGATCGCAGGCGAGCGCCAGCACGATGTGATGGGGCGCGTCGGCGGCCTCGGCCAGGGCCCCGGCAAGGGCGCGACGCACGAGGGCCGACGGGTCGTCGAGCAGGCAGGCCAGCCCGATCGCCGTCTCGCGCCGCAACGGCGGGCTGAGATCCGAATAGAGATAGGCGCGCGCCAGTGCGCTCGCCGCCTGCGCGCGCCCGGCGGCGTCCGCCCGTTGCGCCCAGTCGAGAAAGCGGCGCACAATGCCCGACGCCACAGGCTGATGCGGGACGGGCGGCTCGATGTCGGAGACGATCATGTTCACTGCCCACTCCCACGCCCAACAACCCGAAATTCCCGGCCACACTTTGACGCGACATGGTAAATGGCGGCTTAAGGGCGAATCGGGGCGGCCGCGCTCGAGCGAGCCATGACGGACGCGGGCGAGGACCGAACGCCGGACCGGAACGGCCCGGCGGAGATCAGACCCGGCCGCGCCGCGGCAGCCCCGACGGCCTGGGCGATGCGGTCCGCGCTGGTCGTTTCGGTCGACGACGAAGCGCAGTTTGCCCGCGTCCTCGCCTGTGGGGCCGATGCGGTCATCCTCGATCTCGAATCGCCGCGCGAACCCGCCCGGGAGCGCCGCGGCCAAATCGCGGCCATATTCGCGCGAATGGCGGACGCGCAGAACCCGAGGCCGCGGCTGATCGTGCGAGTCAATGGGCTGGCGAGCGGCGCGACCGACGACGACCTCGACGCGGTCATGCCCGCCGCGCCCTCCGGGATCCTCCTGCCAGGAAGCCTGGGAGCCGCCAGCGTCCAGCAACTCGGCGTCAAGCTCGCCGTGCGGGAGGCGCTGCTCGGCCTCGCCGACGGCGCGACGCGGATTTTCGCCCTCGCGACCGACAGCGCGCGCGCGCTTTCCGGGCTCGACGGCTATCGCGGCTCCGGCGCCAGGCTCGAGGGTCTCGTCTGGGGCGCCGACCTGCTGGCGAAGGACATCGGCGCCCAAGGCGCCCGCCGGCGCGACGGCGGCCTGCGCGGCGCCTGCGCGCTCGCGCGCGACCTGACGCTGCTCGCCGCGGCCGCCGCCGGCGTGACGCCGATCGACGCCGCCTTCGCCGACGTCGGCGATCTCGCGGGCCTGCGCGCGGAGAGCCTCGCCGCACGCGGCGACGGCTTTCGCGCCAAGCTCGCGATCGATCCCGCGCAGGTCCCGATCATCAACGCCGTCTTCGGCGCCGGGCCGCCTGCCGACGCGCTCGGCTAGCCGCCGCCGCCCGGCGGACGCGCCACCGTGATCAATCGCTCGACGACCGCATAATCCTGATAGCCGCAGCGCGCGAGCGCACGGACGCCGGCGGTGTCGAACACGCCGTCGCGCACGAAGCGCTCGTCGATATGGAAGGCGACGACCTCGCCCATGACGAGATAATTGTCCAGCGGCTCGCCGCGGAGGTTCTTCAGGGTGATGATTTCGACGACCTTGCATTCCAGCGCGGCGTGGCTCTCGGCGATGCGCGGCGCCGCGACCAGCCGGGACGGCGCCATGGCGAGGCCCGCATGGACGAATTCACTCTGCCCGCGCGGCAGCGGCGCGGAGGTCTCGCTCATCTGGCGCAGCAGATCCATGGTGGCGAGATTGGCGACGAACTCGCCGCTTTCGCGCGCGAAGGCCGCCGAATCCTTGGCGCCCTCGCTGGAGAAACCGACGATCGGCGGCGCCGAGCAGAAGGCGTTGAAGAAGCTGTAGGGCGCGAGGTTGATCCGGCCGTCCCGGCTGCGCGTCGAGATCCAGCCGATCGGGCGCGGGGCGACGATCGCCTTGAAGGGATCGCGCGGCAACAGGCTCCTGTCGCGCTGCCCGGTCTCGTAGAACATCGGCCTCTCCCAGTGCGGATCGCCTTTTTCACGGCGGAAAACGGGACACGATCGCTTCCAGCGCGGGCCGCGCGCGATCCTCGCTGTGCATGTTCGGCCGGCCGATATGGACGAAGCCGGCGATCCTTTCGCCCGCGCCCAGACCGATCGCATCGCAGAACCGGCGGTCGTAGGCGCACCATTCGGTGAGCCAGGCCGCGGCATAGCCCATCGCATTGGCAGCGACGACGAGATTCATGCAGGCGGCGCCGGCCGACAGGACCTGCTCCCATTCGGGAATCTTGACGTGCGGGGCGGCGCGCGAGATGACGCCGATCACGAGCGGCGCGCGCGAAAAGCGCGTCGCCTCGCCGCGCAGGCGCGCCGCGTCGATGCCCGGATCGTCGTCGCGCGCAATCGCGGCCGCGATCTCGCCGGCGCGGTCGCGCGCCTGGCCCTCGAACAGGAGGAACCGCCAGGGGGCGAGCTTGCCGTGATCGGGGACCCGGGACGCGACCGTCAGCAGGGCGTCGAGTTCGTCGGCGCCCGGCCCCGGGCCGGTCATGCCCTGCGGTGGCAGCGAGCGGCGCCGCAGCATCAAGGCGATCGTTGGGTTCATTTGACGTCCCGTGTCGGCGCGCGCCCGCGGGCGCTGATTCCCGCGGCTTGCTCGCGCAGGTTCCTTCGCCGGTTTGCCGCCCGCTGTAAACGGTCATCAAACCGCCGGCTTGTCGCGCGAGGTCGCCGGGCGAAGCCGGCCTCGATCGGCGCGCCGGGACGGACGCGTGGCCGATCCCGGCCATTGACGGCGCCCGGCGATCCCGGCAAGGCAGGGCGGTCATGCGATCTCATCCCGGGCGTTTCCTCGCCCTCTTGTTCGCCCTGCTCGGCGCGTCGGCGCCGGCGGGGGCGCAGAACGCGCCCGACGAGCCCGGCCGGACGATTCTGCATCTGACCGCCGCGCTCGGCGATTCCGGCGCGCCGCTGCGGGCGGGCGTCCACTGGCGGGTCTTCAACGAGAAGGCGGAGGCGGACGGCTCGCATCTGCTGATCGCCGAATCCACCGCCGCCCAGCCGGCGCTGGCGCTGCCGCCCGCCGATTATGTCGTCCACCTCGCCTTCGGCCTGGCCAGCGCGACCAAGCGCGTCAGCCTCGGCGAAGAGGAAAGGTCCGAACGGCTCGTGCTCAACGCCGGCGCGTTGCGGATCAACGGGTCGCGGGGCGGGGCGCCGATCGAGGCGAACCGGCTCGCGCTCGCCATCTACGTGCCCGACCGCAACAACCCGCAGGCCAAGCTCGTCTATTCCAAGGCCAGGGCGGGCGACCTGCTCG
>JBEKZS010000217.1:0-5123 GCA_049509635.1 Roseiarcus sp. | reverse complement strand
GCTCGCGGATCTGCGCGCGACGATCGCTCAAATCGCAGCTTGTTCGGCGAGGGTTGATTGGGCATGATTCGCAATATCCGCCTCGGGAGCAGACGATGTCCGGTTCCTTCCTGCGCACACTCGCCGCGCTCGCGCTGGTCGGACTCGCCGCGCCCGCCGCCGCCGCCGACGCCGCCTTCACGATCGGGGTCATGAACGACCAGTCCGGCCCCTACGCCGATCTGGCCGGGCCGGGCTCGGTGCAGGCGGCGCGGATGGCGATCGAGGATTACGGCGGGACCGCGCTCGGCAGGAAAATCGAGCTGCTGGTCGCCGACCACCAGAACAAGGTCGACGTCGGCATGGCGATCGCGCGCGAATGGTACGACGAGAAGGGCGTGCGGGCGATCTTCGACATCACCAATTCCGGGGTCGCGCTCGCGCTCCAGGACCTCGCCAAGGCGCGCAAGCGGCTGGTGATCTTCGATTCCGCCTCCTCCTCGGACCTCACCGGCAAGGCCTGCTCGCCCAACGGCTTCCAGTGGAACGCCGACAATTGGTCGAACGGCGTCTCGCTGATGCGGCTGCTGATCCAGGACAAGCGCGACAGTTTCTTCTTCATCACCGCCGACTACGCCTTCGGCGCCTCGCTCGAAGCCGATGCGCGCGCCGCGATCGCCGCGGCGGGCGGCACGACGGTCGGCGCGGTCCGGGCGCCGCTCAACACCGCCGATTTCAGCTCGTACCTGCTCTCGGCCCAGGCCTCGGGCGCCAAGGTCGTCGTGCTCGCCAACACCGGCGCGGATCTGTCGACCGCGCTGAAGCAGGCCAATGAATTCGGCCTCACCCCAGCCCAATATATCGCCACGCCGATCACCTATCTCAGCGACGTCAACGCGCTCGGCCTGCCGATCGCCCACGGCCTGGTGTTCATGCAATCCTGGTACTGGGACCTCGACGAGGCGACCCGCGCCTTCGCCGGCCGCTTCTTCGCGCGCACGAAGCGCATGCCCAACGACAACCAGGCTGCGCTCTATTCGTCGGTGCTGCACTATCTGGAGGCGGTGAAGGCGGCGGGGACCGACGACGCCGCCGCAGTCGCTGCGGCGATGCGGGCGGCGCCGATCCGGGACGTGTTCACCGGCCACGGAATCGTGCGCGCCGACGGGCGCGTCGTCTACGACCGCTATCTGGTCAGGGTGAAGGAGCCGGCGGAATCGAAATATCCCTGGGACTATCTGACGATCCTCGCCAGGATTCCGGCCGATTCCGCGTTCCGGCCGCTGGGGACGACGGGGTGCAGGATGGACGGGGTTCCGTGAGCGAGGCGGGATCTTGCGACCCGGCGCGAACCCAGCCGGACTTGTTGCCGTCCTCCGCGCCGTGATACGGGAACCGGGTCGGAAGGATCGCGCGCGGCGGCGCCGCGTCGCCGGCCGCGACCGGCCCGGCGCTGACGGCGGGCGAGGCCGGCCGCCCGGAGGAACCGCCCATGAGCCGCCTCGTCTATGTCCTGAACGGGCCCAATCTCAACCTGCTCGGCAAGCGCCAGCCGGCGATCTACGGCCACGAGACGCTCGCCGACGTCGAGGCCGACTGCCGGCGCGTCGGCGCCGAACTGAAGCTCGAAATCGCGTTCCACCAGAGCAACCGCGAATACGAGATCATCGACTGGATCCACGAGGCGCGCGAACGCGCCGGCGGGATCGTCATCAACCCGGCCGCGTTCACCCACACCTCGGTGGCGATTCTCGACGCGCTCAACGCCTGCGAATTTCCGATCCTCGAGGTGCACATTTCCAATGTTCACCGGCGCGAGCCGTTCCGGCATCATTCCTACGTGTCGAGCGTCGCCTCGGGCGTCATCGCCGGCTTCGGCGTGCAGGGTTATGGGCTCGCCCTGCAGCGGCTCGCGCGGCTGATCGACGAACGCAAGGCGTGAACGGCGCGGCCGCTCCCGATCGGCGCAGGCGGCGGGCTCACTGGTCGCCATCGAAGCCGAAGGCGAGCATCGGCAATGCGAGCGCGGCGGCGAAGTCCTCGAACCGCGCATTGGCGCCGACGTTGCGCAGCACCAGCGCCTTGACCGCGTCGATCGCCTCGCGCTTGCCCAGCCAGACGTCGACCGCGCAGCCCGCCAGATGCGGCCCGAGCGGGGCGGCAAAGCCGATCCAGAACGTCTTCTGCCGCTCGCGCGGATCGCTGGCGGCGATCCCGGCGCGCGCGCGCGCGACCGTCTCGTCGATCCGCGCGGCGCAAGCCGCCAGCCGCGCGAACACCGCGTCGCGATAGAGCTCGATCTTCTAGCGCTCCGCGGGGGGAAGGAACGGCGCCATGTCGTCGAGCGCGCCGGAGACGACGATTTCCGCGGCGTCCTTGGGCGCCGAGAGATTGGCCTTGAACCGGTGCACGCGCGCATAGAGCGTGTTCTTGATCTTGATCATGTGGCCGTCGTCGAACCGCACGACATAGCCCTCGCCCTCGGTCTCGGCGATCGCCGCGCTGGCAAAGCTCTCCCAATGGCGGATCGGATCGAAGGCGCGCGCGAGCGGCACGCCGAGCGCGGCGGCGACCGGCGCGAGCTCGGCATGGCGGCGCTGGCGCCCGGTCTCGCGATGGCGCAGGCCGGTCAGAGTCAGCGTCGCCTTGTCGTGCGGCACCACGACGATGCTGTCTGGGGAGGTCCATTCGAAGATCGGCGTCCAGCCGTCCTCGATCAGCCGGCGCAGCGCGGCGCGGCGGGCCTCGGGCAGATCCTGCGCCTCCCAGAAGGCGATCGCGCGTCCGGCGATCGTCGTAACGCCCCAGCGGGTGGCGAAGGCGAGCCCGCCGTCCGGCGTGACGAAGCCGTGGATCATCGAGCCGTCGATCTTCTCGAGCACGAGATGGTCGTCGGCGAGCGGCAGGTTGCCGATCAGCGTCTCCTCGCGCTCGCCCGCGTTGAAGAATTTCTGGTAGGGCCGCGACAGCAGCGCGCCGGTCGCCGCGTCGAAGGTGATGCCGCGCAATTCGCGCGCGAGCGCGGCGAACGGCGTCGCGCCGATCGGCGGGAACACGTGATTGTCCATATAGACGTAGTCGTAGACGATCGTGCCGTTGGCGCGCTCGCCGCGCCTGAACGCGTCGTGGATCAGCCCCGCCGCGCGATGCCGCTCGATGTCGTCGATGTGCCTGATGACCGGAAAGGCGTATTTCATCTGGGGTCTCCTCTTCCCGCCGCCGCAGCGGCGTGGGGGCTGGAGACGGCGTCAGATCAAAGGATTCAGCCGCTATCGCCCACGAAACGCGCGCGCGCGGCCGCGACGGCGCCCTCGAGGGCGGCCGTGCGGGCGCAGGCGATGACGGCGATCGAAACGGGCATGCGGCTCTGGTAGCGGGCGGGAGGCCCGGGTTCAAGCGCCAAACGTGGAAGGTGGTTAGCGCCGGGGCCGGGCCCCGGCGCGGATCGAGCGGCGTTCAGGACGCTCTCGGCCACCGGATTGGGCCTTTTCCAGCTCGACGGCGCGCGATTCACCCCTCCCCGTCGCGGGGCGGAGTCAGGGTCGGAGCGCCATCGTACGGCCGGACGCCCGTCGCCCCGTTCGGGGCCGGCGCGGTGTCGCGTTCGACCATCGCCAGTTTCACCGCGATGTCCTCGATCCGTTGATTCAGCCCGCCCTGCACGGCGTTGACCAGCGTCTGCACCTCGCGGATCGCATCGAGCCGGATTTCCGCCCTCATCGCGCGCATCTCGCTCTCGATCGCGCGCAGGCGATCGTCGAGCACGCGGATCGCGTTGGCCATATACTCCTGGGCGGTCTACAGGCTCTCGACGTTCTCGATGATCTGAAGATGGTCGGCGAGTTCCTGCGCCGCCTTGGCGATCTTCTCGCGGCTAAACATCTCCCGAAAGTACCCCCGCGATCCGCTCCCTGACATAGGCGAGATGGCGCTCGGGGGCGTCGAGCAGGTTTGCGCCGACGATCTCGAGGGCGCGGCGGCGCACCTCCTCCCAGTCGGCCTCGGTCGGCTCGTCGGCGTCCTCCACCGCGGCCGTGGCGCGTTCCGTTCCGGCGCCGCCCAGGTGGAGCTTGGAGCCCGGCCGGATTTCCACGATTGGGATGCCTGTGTCGGGCAGCCGGAATTCGCCGCTCGGCCCGAGCCGCCCGGGCTTCTTCGCCGGCATGCGGAACGCTATCTGCTCGACGACGGCCTCGTTGGCCCGCGCCATCTTGATCAGCGAGGCGTTCCATTCCTCCAATATCGTCCCGACCAGAACCGCCGGCGCCGACCAATCGGAAGGACCGCCCCACAGTTTCGCAAGCAGGTCGCGGAACTGCGCGGCCTCCGGCGCGGTCAGCTTGGCGATGCCGAAATCGTCGCCCAACTTGCCCTTCGTCATCGGCGCTCTCGCTCCGGATCTTCACAGGGTGATCGCTACCACATTCGCCCTCCGGGCTGAAGCGCGCCCCGCCCCGCTTACCCGCCGAACCGTTCCTCCAGCAGCGCGAACAGCGCCCGCGCCGCCTGGACCTCGCCGCCCTCCGGCCCATGCGGGCGCGCGCTCGGATTCCAGGCGTAGATGTCGAAATGCGCCCAGGCTTTCGCCTGGGCGACGAAGCGGCGCAGGAACAGCGCGGCGGTGATGGAGCCGGCGAACGGGCCGCCGGGCGCATTGGTGAGGTCGGCGATCTTGCCGGCGACCAGCTTGTCATAGGGCTGCCACAGCGGCAGTCGCCACAGCGGATCGCGCTCCGCCGCCGCGTGGCGAGCGATCGCGGCGGCGAGCGGCTCGTCGTCGGTGTAGAACGGCGGCAGGTCGGGGCCGAGCGCGACGCGCGCCGCCCCGGTCAGCGTCGCAAAATCGAGAAGCATCGCCGGGGCTTCCTCGTCCGCCAGACTCAGCGCATCGGCGAGAATCAACCGCCCCTCGGCGTCGGTGTTGCCGATCTCGACCGTCAGGCCGTTGCGGCCCTTGTAGACGTCGCCGGGGCGGAACGCGCTCGCCGAGATCGCATTCTCGACGATCGGCACGAGGGTGCGCAGGCGCACGTCGATGTTGGCGTCCATGATCATGCGCGCCAGGCTCAGCGCCGCGGCGGCGCCGCCCATGTCCTTCTTCATGATCTCCATCCCGCTGGGCGGCTTGATGTCGAGACCGCCGG
>JBEKZS010000216.1:0-5291 GCA_049509635.1 Roseiarcus sp. | reverse complement strand
TGCAGACGTCCGCGCTCCGCTCGCGACGACGGCTGTCGACGACAGGGCTGGCCGATCCTGAAACAGCCAAGGCGGGCTCGCGCGGGATCGACGCGCGCCGCGATCCGGCGCGCGCTCGAAGCGGCAGGCGTCGAGAGGGGACGACCCGCCGATCCACCGCGCCGCACGCCAGGCCGGCGGCGGCTGCGACGGGAGCCTCGCTGCGTTGGCGCAGCCGCGAATCCCTGCTCAGTCTTGCGCCACGCCGTCGCTCAGGTCCACGCCGACGCGAAGCCCCGCCACCACCGCCGCGAGATCGACGGAGGTCGACTGGAGCGGCTGGCGCCGCGCGAAGGCCAGCAGCCGCTGGACGAGCACCTTGGCGCGCTCGGCCGATTGACCCGCCGCGTGGATCAGCCGCTGCTCGCGCGCGCCGCCGACGCGGCGCCTCGCGAGCAGATCGAGGCTGCCGATGATCGGCGTGAGCAGATTGTTGAAGTCGTGGGCGACGCCGCCGGTGAGCTGCCCCATCGCCTCGAGCTTCTGCGCCTGACGCAGCGCCTCCTGCGCCTGTGCGAGCCGCGCCTGGTCGCGCAGCTTCTCGGTGACGTCGTAGACGAACTGGAAGGCGCCGATGCGTTCGCCCGCCTCGCCTGTCAGCGTCCGGAAGTTGATCTCGTAGCAAGACCGCGCCCGCGCGGGATCGCCATGCGGCTCGACGAGCGTGATCTCCTCTCCCGCGAGCGCGCGCGCCCAGGCCGCCTGCGCGGCCGCGCGCTGCTCGGGCTGATCGGCGATCAGCGCCAGCATGTCATCGCCGATCTTCGGCCGGACGCCGTAGACGCGTTCGAATTCGTCGGCGTTCGCCTTGTTGATCGCGAGGATCCGGTAGTCGAGGTCAAGCGCCATGATCATGACGTCGCTCGTCTCGACGATCCGGGCGAGGAGGTTGCGCTCGCCGGTGCTGGCGGCGACTGCGCGTTCGAGTTCGTCGCGGGATCTCTCGAGAATCTGCCGCGCTTGGACGATCTCCTCGATTTCGGCGCAGGCCCCGTACCATCGCGCGATCGCCCCCGCCGAGTCCCGCTCGGCCTGCGCGCGCGCGAGCGTCCAGAGGTAGCCGCCCGAGCGATTGCGCAGCCGGCACTCGACATGGAACGGCGCCCCGCTGCGCACCGCCAGCTCCCAGGACGCCAGCACCCGGTCGCGATCGTCGGGATGGAGCACAGCGCTCCACGCCTCGCCGTCGGTCGATCCGATCGGCGCGCCGGTGTATTCGTACCATCGGAACGGCCGCAAGACGCCGTCGGCGCCCCGGATCGGGAACACCATTTCGAACGGCCGGGCCGAGCCGATCGCCGTGCTCCAGCGTTCGAGCACTTCGGGCAGGGTTTTGGGGTCATGGACGGATTGCCAACCCCAGCCCTCCATTTCCGAGGGGGTCTTACCGGTATAGTCGTACCATCGCCGGTTGTACCAGAGGATGTAGCCCTCGGCGTCGGCGATCCAGCACAAGGTCGGAATATTCTCGGCGAGTTCTCGGAACTGCCGGTCGTCGATCGGGGCGACCAGGGAATTCTCGTTCGCTCCGACTCTTCCCGCCATTTCCGACCCGGCCGTTTGGTGGGCGGACCGCCCATCGCGTCCGCGTCGCAGCCCTGGCGCCGCCGCGCCACCGCCGTCCGAAGCCGGATTGCCCCGCGCAAGCCAACGCTGCGGCGGCGCGTCCAGCCCGGAGTGGATTACGCGAGGGCGGCCAGCCTTTCAATCCCGAGCGATGCCAAGCGGCGATCGACCGACCGCATCATAACGCGGCGCCGGCTCGCTTTCACGGGGCGCGACGCTCTGTCGCGCATGAACCGCCAGACGTCCTCCTGTCGGCTGAGTTCCGGGCAGTTGGCCGGCAGCGGCACGAGGGTGATGTCGGGCGGGATACTCAGCGCGTCGACGAGACGCCATCCGCCTGATTGACGAGATGGGCGCCATGCGCGCCTGGGCGATTTCGGTCAGGTGGAGGCTCATCGTTTCGGTCTCGCCGCGGGGCACGACGAGCCGGGCCTGCCGCCAGTCTCATGTGAAGCAGCGAGAACGGCGCGCATACAAGCGGCATTTGGCGCCGGTTGGGCTCTACGGCCCATCTCGACTGCGGCAACTTCCCTTGGCTCGGCTCCTCGGACAACGTCCGCCCGCGTCCCGGTATTGCCAATACTTAATGGATGTGTTCCATTGGCCCATAATAAGCCGTTGCTTGGCGACAGAGCTGGAGAAGCTCGAGGCTCGGCGCGGGCGACCAACAAGCGAATGGCGCAATGCCGCTCAATTCGGGGGTCGAAAATGACCAGTTGGCGCGCGACCGACCGTTGATGCGGCCGGCGACGCAAAACGGGAGGGGGCGAAACGATGGACGATCGCGAGCGGCGTGATTTCAATGCAGGCCTTTCCGCCGAAGTCGATGCCTGGCTGAGTGGCGACCAAACTCGTCGGAGCTTCTTGACCAGGTTCGCGCAGATGGGCGCCGCCGCGATGTTGCCGGGCCTGGGATATACGGCCTCCGGCTCCAAGGCCTGGGCCGCCGTCGTCGACACCGCGAAAGTCGATCTCGCCGACCCGACCACGCCGCTCGGTCGGACGCAGGCGGCCGCCATCAAGGCCTCGACCGAAGGTCCGACCGAAGGTTCCGCCTATCGGGCGGTGCAGGCGGCGCAGAAATTCAAGGACAAGGGCATAACGCTCAACATCACTTATGAATCGGGCCTCCAGGCGCTGGAGCCGAAGACGTTCTCGGGGCCGCTTTGGAAGGCGCTGACGGGGATAGACGTCAACGTCGTCGAATTGCCGCACCCAGACCAATATTCCAAGCCGATCGCCGAACACATCGCCAATTCCGGCGCTTACGATCACATCGACATCGAGCCGGCATGGATCCCCGCGCTCGCCAATGGCGGGGTCATCGTTCCAATCGACGATTATGTCGAAAAATATATGAACAAGGCCGATCTCGACGACTATCATCCGCTCTACAAGTCGATCACGCTCTACAAAGGCAAGCGCTGGGGCCTGTTCGACGACGGCGATCAGTTCGCGCTCTACTATCGCACCGACATTTTCGGTGATCCGAAGTTGCAGGCCGCCTACAAGGCCAAGTTCGGCAGGGACCTCGGGTTGCCGAAGACCTGGGACGAATATTCGCAGGTTTCGCAATTCATCACCGATCAGCTCGCGCCCAACGTCTATGGCTCCGCGCATTTCCGCAAGTTCGGCAGCCCGGGCAATCAGTACAGCTTCCTGCAGCAGTTCCGCGCGAATGGCGGGAAGTTCTTCGACGCTGACATGAAGGCGCAATTGAACGGCGAAGCGGGCGTCAAGACGCTCGAGCAGATGGTCGCCCAGAACCAGGCGTCGATCCCCGGCAACAACGACCTCGACGCCGTCGCGCAATGGGCGGCCTGGTTGCAGGGCAAAGTCGCGATGATCCATTCCTGGCCGCCGACCGGGCGCATTTCCTCCAACTACGCCCAGCGCGACAAGGCGATCAACTTCATTCCGCAGTCGAGCATCGCCGACAAGGTCGGCTACGCCGTCGTGCCCGGCGGCAATGGCGAGATGGCCTCGGGTTACGTGCGGGCGCTCACCTCGGGATCCAACAATGAAGAGGCGGCCTATCTGTTCATGCAATGGGCCTCCGCGCCGCCGATGTCGCTGGTGCGCACCATGCTGCCCTACACGTTGCGCGATCCATACCGGATATCGACGTACAAGTCGGTGGAGTATCGCTCGCTGTGGCCTGCCGCCAAGGACTATCTGATCAACCTGGCCGAATGCTCCAACAACGCGGTGGTCGACATGATCATGCCGGGATGGCAGGATTATGCGTTGTCCATCGATCGCATGTGCACGGCGGTGTGGGGCGGAGACGACCCGAAGGCCGCGTTGCAAAAGGCGGCGGCGGAATGGGATCTGACCACGCAACGGCTCGGCGTCGCGGCGCAAAAGGCGGCGTACCAGGAGTTCCAGAAAATCCCTGGTTCTTACGCCGATCACACGATCGACAAACTCGGTCAGGCGGTGCACATCGATTGAGCGGCCGCTCGCGGTTCTGCGTTGCGCGCGACCCTTGGCGCGCGACGGGTTTTTCGCCATCGGCCCGCGGCGCCGCAATCGCGGCCGATCATTGGCGGCCTGACCACAACGCTTAGTCCGAGATCATACGATTGGCACTGCCGCTAGCCGCACAGACGAGCGCTTCACGGGCCCGGCGGCCGACGGCCCGCGGGCTGTCGGGCTGGGCGGATCGCCATTTCAAATGGGTGATGATCGCGCCGGCGATGCTCCTCCTCCTGGCGTTTTCGATCTATCCCCTGCTGTTTTCGTTGTGGGTCGATTTCGTCAACTACGATTTCCAGATTCCCGGCCATGATTTCGTCGGGCTGCAAAACTTTTCCCAGGTCGTCGACGATCCCCTGGCGCGCGCGGCGCTCGGATTGACGATCGTCCTCTCGTTCGTGGTGGTGGCGATCGAGTTCGTGCTCGGGCTCGCCTTGGCCATGGCGATGCTCGAGACATTTCGCGGCCGCGGCGTCGTCATGTCGGTCCTCATCATTCCGTTGTTCATCAGCCCCGTCATCGTCGGCCAATCCTGGGCGCTGTTCCTGCAGCGGCCCTTCGGGCCCGCCGACTATCTGCTCGGCGAACTGCTGGGACGGCCTGTCACGATAAGCTGGGTCGGGGAGACGCCGTGGGTCTATATCGCCATCGTCATCGCCGACGTCTGGCAATGGACGCCGTTCATGTTCGTCATCCTGCTCGCGG
Source organism: Roseiarcus sp. (assembly GCA_049509635.1). Lineage (GTDB taxonomy): Bacteria > Pseudomonadota > Alphaproteobacteria > Rhizobiales > Beijerinckiaceae > Roseiarcus. The sequence continues at coordinate 503 of JBEKZS010000216.1, read as the reverse complement.
GGTTGGCGGCGATCCCGCCGCATCTCTACGAAGCGGCCGAACTCGACGGCGTCCGGCCATTTCAAACCTTCATCTATGTGACGCTGCCGCAACTATCGCCGATCATCGTCCTCGCGCTCACGTTCCGGTTGCTCGACGCGGCGAAGCTGTTCGATGTCATCTTCATGCTGACCGGCGGCGGGCCGGGCACGGCGACCTATACGGCGTCTTTCTATCTCTACCAGGTTGGTTTTCAGCAATTCCACCTGTCGATCGCGACCGCCGGAAGCTGGATGTTCCTCATCTTGCTCGCTCTGGTGATCACGGTGCTGGTGCGCCGGCTATTGCGCGCGGAGGCGGCGTGATGGCGACCCGCAGTCTCTCGCGAAGCCGCGGGCTCGCCGCGCTGCGTTCGGAGGCGCCGCGGGTGGCGATCATCGCGTTTTTTGTCCTGTTCGTGCTCGCGCCGCTGTACTGGGTGATCATCACCTCGATCAAACCCAGCAGCGACTATCTCACGGTCC
>JBEKZS010000215.1:0-5299 GCA_049509635.1 Roseiarcus sp. | reverse complement strand
GATCGACTTGCCAAGCGAAGTCTTGCCGACGCCAGGAGGGCCCACGAGGCAGAGGATCGGCCCCGTCAGTTTGTTGGCCCGCTGTTGCACGGCGAGATACTCGACGATGCGCTCCTTCACCTTGTCGAGGCCGAAGTGATCGGCGTCGAGGATCGTCTGCGCCGCGGCAAGGTCCTTCTTGACCTTGGTCCGCTTCTGCCACGGAATCGAAAGCAGCCAGTCGAGGTAGTTGCGCACCACCGTCGCCTCCGCCGACATCGGCGACATCTGGCGCAGCTTCTTGAGCTCGCCGGTCGCCTTGTCGCGCGCCTCCTTCGACAGCTTGGTCTTCTTGATGCGGTCCTCCAGTTCGGACATTTCGTCCTTGCCGTCCTCGTCGCCGAGTTCCTTCTGGATCGCCTTCATCTGCTCGTTGAGATAATATTCCCGCTGCGTCTTCTCCATCTGGCGCTTGACGCGCGTGCGGATGCGCTTCTCGACCTGAAGGACCGAGATTTCGCTCTCCATCAGGGCGAGGCATTTCTCGAACCGCTTGGCGACGGAATTGATCTCCAGGATCGCCTGCTTGTCGGCGAGCTTGACCGCCAGATGCGAGGCGATCGTGTCGGCGAGCTTGCCATAGTCGTGAATCTGACCGACGGCGGCGACGACCTCCGGCGATATCTTCTTGTTGAGCTTCACGTAGCTCTCGAATTCCGAGACGACCGAACGCGACAGCGCCTCGGCCTCGACCTTGTCGAGCGCCTCGTCGCCGATCGCCTCGGCGGTCGCCTGGAAATAGCCGTCGGTCGGCAGATATTCGCGCACGCGCGCGCGCGACAGCCCCTCGACGAGGACCTTGACGGTGCCGTCGGGCAGTTTCAGCAGCTGGAGCACGCTGGCGAGGGTTCCGGTCTTGAAGATGGCGTCCGTGGCGGGATCGTCGTCGGCGGCGTTCATCTGGGTGGCGAGCAGGATCGGCTTGTCGGCCTTCATCACCTCCTCGAGCGCTCGGATCGACTTTTCGCGCCCGACGAACAGCGGCACGATCATATGCGGGAACACGACGATGTCGCGCAACGGGAGGACGGGATAGATGTCGATCGAGCCTGGCGTGACGGGCTTGCGATTGCTTGTCATGGCTGTTCCTGTTTCGTGACGACCCGGGGGCGGGAAGCATCCCGGGCCGGGCTTGCAGAGCGCCTGACGCCGAAGTCGCCCGACCCCTGGGGCCTCGTCGCCGCCCGCCCGGCCTGCCGCGCAAGGCGCTCAGGCCGCCGCGATGGCGCGTCGGACCGAATCAACGCACAAAGTCTACGCCAACGCGATCGCCGCCAACATGGCCGCGAAGCGCCGATATTTCAAGAACCTGACGCATTTCAACCCGAATCGGGCCCCCGCGGCCCCGCGCGGCGACGCCTTCGCGGCGGCGGTTCGGCGCAGGCGGCCGATCCCGGATGCGCGGGACGAGAACGCAGCAGCGCCGCGGCGGCCGGGCCTAGCCGGCCTTCTCCGCCCGCTCGGAATAGATGTAGAGCGGGCGCGCCTTGCCGTCGACCACCTCGGGTCCGATCACCACCTGCTCGACGCTGTCGAGGCCGGGCAGGTCGAACATGGTGTCGAGCAGGATGCCCTCCATGATCGAGCGCAGGCCGCGCGCGCCGGTGCGCCGCTCGATCGCCTTCTTGGCGACGACGTTCAGCGCCTCGTCCTGGAAGGTGAGGTCGGTGTTCTCCATCTCGAACAGCCGCTGATATTGCTTGACGAGCGCGTTCTTGGGCTCGGTGAGGATCTTCTTCAGCGCCTCCTCGTCGAGATCCTCGAGCGTCGCGATCACCGGCAGACGGCCGACGAATTCGGGAATCAGGCCAAACTTCAGGAGGTCCTCCGGCTCGACGTGGCGAAAGACTTCGCCGGTGCGCCGGTCGTCGGGCGACTGGACCTTGGCGCCGAAGCCGATCGAGGTGCCCTTGCCGCGCGCCGAGATGATTCGCTCGAGGCCGGCGAAGGCGCCGCCGCAGATGAACAGGATGTTGGTCGTGTCGACCTGCAGAAACTCCTGCTGCGGGTGCTTGCGCCCGCCCTGCGGCGGCACGCTGGCGACCGTGCCTTCCATGATCTTCAGCAGCGCCTGCTGGACGCCTTCGCCGGAGACGTCGCGGGTGATCGACGGGTTGTCGGACTTGCGGCTGATCTTGTCGATTTCGTCGATGTAGACGATGCCGCGCTGCGCCCGCTCGACATTATAGTCGGAAGCCTGCAACAGCTTGAGGATGATGTTCTCGACGTCCTCGCCGACATAGCCGGCTTCCGTCAGCGTGGTCGCATCGGCCATCGTGAACGGCACGTCGAGGATCCGCGCGAGCGTCTGGGCGAGCAGGGTCTTGCCCGAACCCGTCGGTCCGATCAGCAGGATGTTCGACTTGGCGAGTTCGACGTCGCTGTGCTTGGTGGCGTGGTTGAGCCGCTTGTAGTGATTGTGCACGGCGACGGAAAGCACGCGCTTGGCCTGCGGCTGGCCGATGACGTAGTCGTCGAGGACCTTGCAGATCTCACGCGGCGTCGGAATCCCGTCCTTGCTCTTGACGAGCGAAGTCTTGCTCTCCTCGCGGATGATGTCCATGCACAATTCGACGCATTCGTCGCAGATGAACACCGTCGGTCCGGCGATTAGTTTGCGCACCTCATGCTGGCTCTTGCCGCAGAACGAGCAATAGAGCGTGTTCTTGGCGTCGCCTTCGGCTTTGGCCATTTTCTTCTCCATACCGCCGCAACGGATTCACATCCAGCGGACGCCCGACGAATCAATTTAATTACAGCATACTAACAAAGCGTAGCGATCGCTCGATTCCCGAATCTCCAGCCTCGCGCCCGCCCGGGCGCGCGAAGCACGCAATTTGATGCAACCACGATATCCCTCGGCAAATCAAGTGCTGCGCCGCAGCAACCGGCCGCCGCCCTCACGAATCGAGCCCCGTCGCCCGGCGCCCGGACCGTCAAAAGTCGGGCAAGACTACAATATTCTATCTTATCACATTGATTCCAATCATGATTTTAGATCTTCATTCTCATCCGACCGTTTGGTCACGACCTGATCGACGATCCCGAACGCCTTGGCCTCTTCGGCCGACATGAAATGATCGCGATCGAGCGTCCGGTCGATCACGTCGTATTCCCGCCCGGTGTGATGGACGTAGATTTCGTTCAGCCGGCGCTTGATCTTGAGGATGTCCTCGGCGTGGCGCTGGATGTCGGAGGCCTGGCCCTGGAAGCCGCCGGACGGCTGATGGACCATGATTCGGGCGTTGGGCAGCGCATAGCGCATGCCCTTCTCGCCCGCGCACAGCAACAGCGATCCCATCGAAGCCGCCTGACCGATGCACATGGTCGACACTTTGGGACGGATGAACTGCATGGTGTCGTAGATCGACAGACCCGAGGTGACCACGCCGCCCGGCGAATTGATGTAGAGCGCGATCTCTTTCTTCGGGTTGTCGGCTTCGAGAAACAGCAACTGGGCGACGACGAGCGAGGCCGAGGTGTCGTCGACCGGGCCGACCATGAAGATGATGCGCTCGCGCAGCAGGCGCGAGAATATGTCGAACGACCGCTCGCCGCGAGCCGACTGCTCGATGACGATCGGGACCAGATTGTTGCTGTAGTAATCGACCAGGTCGCGCATGGATCTCGCTTTCGGGGAATCAGCGGCTGTCGCCAAATTGCAACATAGTGGCGACGCGCAACGAGTTAAAGGGTCGGGGCGCGCCGAGCGGGCCGAGCCTGCCCCGCCGCGCCGACGAACGCATTGCGCACGACGTCTCGCCGATCGGCGCGGGGCGCCCGAATCATTTCGACGCCGGGGTCTCCTCGTCCGGCGTCATCAGCTCCTGGCGCGTCACCCTGCGCTCGGTCACCGCGGCGCGCGACAGGATGTGATCGACCACCTTTTCCTCGTAGATCGGCGCCCGCAATTCGGCGAGCGCCTGCGCATTGCCGCGGTAATAGTCCCACACCTGCTTCTCCTGGCCGGGATAGGCGCGCGCACGCGCCATCAGCGCGGCGCTGAGTTCCTCCTCGGCGACCTTGATCTCGGCCCTGGCGCCGATTTCGGCGAGCAGCAGCCCGAGCCGCACGCGCCGCTCGGCGATGCGTCGATAGTCCGCGCGCGCCGCCTCCTCGGTGGTGTTCTCGGCCTCGAAGCCGCGGCCCGACGCCTTCTGCTCCTGCTCGACCTGGCGCCAGATCGAGTCGAATTCCTGCGTCACGAGACCCTCGGGAAGCTCGAAGGAATAGGCGCGGTCGAGACTGTCGAGCAGCTGGCGCTTCAGCTTGTCGCGCGAGGCCCGGGCCAATTCGGCGGCCAGATTGGCGCGGATCGCCTCCTCGAGCTTGGCGAGAGTCTCGAAATTGAGACTCTTGGCGAATTCCTCGTCGATCGCAAACGGCTCGGGGGCGGCGACCGCCTTGACCGTCACCTCGAAGTTCGCCTGCCGCCCGGCGAGCGCGCGATTGGCGTAGGCTTCGGGGAAGGTCGCCTCGATCGCGCGCCGCTCGCCCGCGACGGCGCCGAGCAATTGGCCCTCGAAGCCGGGGATGAAAGTGTCCGAACCGAGGATGACCTCGATGTTCTCGCCGGCTCCGCCCTCGAAGGGTTTCCCGTCGATCGCGCCGACGAAGTCGACGGTGACGCGATCGCCCGTCTGCGCCTCGGCGCCCTCCGGCCGGTCGGCGAAGGCGCGGCGGTTGTCGGCGAGCCGGTTGACGCCCTGCTGGACGTCCGCCGCCTCGACCTCCGCGACCGGGCGTTCGAGCGCGAGCTGCTCGAACGGACCGATCTCGAACTTGGGCAGCACTTCGAGCGCGACCGTGAAATTGAGGTCGCCGCGCGCCTCCAGCGCCGCCTCGATCGAGGCCTGGTCGGTCGGCAACTCCACCTTCGGCTCCTGCGCGAGCCGCAGGCCATTGTCGTCGATGATCTGTTTGTTGGCGGCGGTGATCGCCTCCTGGACCACCTCGGCCATGACCGAGCGGCCGTAGACGCGCTTGAGATGGGCGACCGGCACCTTGCCAGGTCGGAAGCCGTTCAGCCGGACCTTGTCCTTCATCTCGGCGAGCTGGCCCTCGAGCCGCGCCGCCAGATCGGTCGCCGACAGAACGATGCTGTATTCGCGCTTCAGCCCGTGCGAAAGCGTCTCGGTCACCTGCATGTCAATCCCGCCCTGGATAAAGCAAACATCATCCCCGGCGCCCGCGTGGCGGGCGGCCGGAGTTCGACACTCTTCCCGCCGCGCGCATGCGACCCGGACGCCGCGCATCGCCG
>JBEKZS010000214.1:0-5330 GCA_049509635.1 Roseiarcus sp. | reverse complement strand
ATCCCCGGGCTCGAGCGCGCCGAATTTGCCAGGCTCGGCGGCCTCCACCGCAACACCTTCCTCAATTCGCCGCGCCTGCTCGATCCGCTGCTGCGGCTGAAGGCGGCGCCGCGGCTGCGTTTCGCCGGCCAGATCACGGGATGCGAAGGCTATGTCGAGAGCGCCGCGGTCGGCCTGATCGCCGGCCGGCTCGCCGCCGCCGAGCGGCTCGGCCGGCCGCCGACCCGCCCGCCCGACACCACCGCGATCGGCGCGCTGCTCAATCACATCACCGGCGGCCATATCGCCGCGATCGACGCCGGCCCGCGCTCGTTCCAGCCGATGAACGTCAACTTCGGCCTGTTCCCGCCGATCGAGGGCCCGCGGGTCGGGCCGGACGGGCGCCGGCTCAACGGGCCGGACCGCGGCGTCGCGCGCAAGCGCGCGCTTTCGACGCGCGCGCGGGCCGATCTCGAGGCATGGCTCGGCGCCGGCGCGTGACGGATCCGCGCGCGCGGGCGGGTCATCGATCGCGCCCGCGCATTTGACTTCCCGCACGTGCCCCCTAGGCTCGTCCGGCCAAGGCGAGGGGCCGGCTCCCGGCCGCCTCCCCTCGTCGCGACACCCTTGCGAAAGCCCGCATGCCCGCCGCCGAAACCGCCTCGCGCATCGACTGGATCGTCGCCGGCTGCCGCCTGCTCGCCGCCACCGCGGCCGAATTCGCGCAGACCCGGCCGTTCGCCGGACTGGTCATCGGCACGGCGATCCATCTCGAGCCCAAGACCGCGGCGCTGCTGACGACGCTCCAGGCGGGCGGCGCCGAGGTCGTCTCGACCGGCAATCTCAACAGCACCCAGCCGGAGACGATCGCCTGGCTGCAGGCGCGCGGCGTCGCGGTGATCGGCGCCCAGACGAGCGACGCTGCCGTCCACGCCGGCTTCCTCGACGCGCTGGTCGCGCGGGAGCCCGACCTGCTGCTCGACAATGGCGGCGACCTGTTCGCGCGCGTCGCCGGGCGCGCCTGGGCCGCGCTGCGCGGCGGCACCGAGGAGACGACCTCGGGGCGCATGCGGCTCGCCCCGCTGCGCGAGACGATCGGAGTTCCCGTGCTCGTCATCAACGACAGCCCGATCAAGCAATTCGCCGAGAACCGCCACGCCGTCGGCCAGAGCCTGTTCGAGAGCTATCTGCGCTTCACCAATCGCGGCGCGCAGGGCCGGCGGGTGACCGTGTTCGGCTATGGCGCGTGCGGACGGGGGACCGCCGCGGCGTTCCGCAACGGCTTCGCCCGGGTGAGCGTGGTCGAGATCGATCCGGTCAGGACGCTGGAGGCCCATTTCGACGGCTTCGCGACGCCCCTGCGCGAGGCGGCGATCGGCGGCGCGGACGTGCTCGTCACCGTCGCCGGCGCGGCCAATGTCGTCACCGCCGCCGATCTGCCGCTGATGAAGGACGGCGTCATCCTCCTCAACGGCGGTCATTTCCCCGACGAGATCGCGGTCGCCGCGATCGCGGCCGATCCCGCCGTCGTCGCGACGCTGCGCTATCCCACCGAAGGCATTGCGACCTTCCGGCTCGCCGACGGCCGCGCGATCCATCTGCTCGGCGAGGGCCACATGGCCAATCTGGCGGGGCCGCGCCCGCTCGGCAATTCCGTGGAATCGATGGATCTCGGCTTCACCCTGCAGGCGCGCTGCCTCGAGCGGGTCGCGCGCGGCCTCGGGCCCGGCCATTGCGTCGTCCCGGTTCCGCCCGACATCGACGCCGCCGTGGCGCAGGCCTATCTCGCGCTGAACCGGTGAGGCGGCGGGCTCAGGCCGCCGAGAGGGAGAAGGGCGAGTCCGCGCGGCGAGCTCCCTCGCCATTTTTGAATTTCCGCTGATCTGGATCAACGACGATTGCGAACGCGGGGTGCTAATTCTCGTGCGAGGGGGGCGGAGCCCGGTCGTTTCGTTGGCGGGCTCGACTTTGGAGGAAGCCATCGTGGACAAGGATCGGGCCGCCGGAGCGGCGAAGGAACTGAAAGGCGCGATCAAGCAGGGAGTCGGCAAGGCGGTCGGCGACGCCAAGCTCGAATCCGAAGGCAAGGCCGACAAGGCCGAGGGCAAGATCCAGAACGCGGTCGGCGGGTTGAAGGACACGGTGCGAGAATCGCTGAAAGGCAAATAGACGCCATGACGGGCAGGTGGGGCGCGGCGGCGCCGCTCGCCAATCGCGCGCGCGGGCTCGTCCCGGGCATCGGAGGGTAGGATCATGTCGCTCGGGACAATCATTCTGATCATCGTGGTGATCGCCCTTTTGGGCGGGTTCAGCGGATTCGGCGGCGGCCGGTTCTACGGCACGGGCTATTACGGCGGCGGCGCCCTCGGCGTCATCGTCATCGTCCTGCTGGTCCTGATTCTGCTCGGGCGGATCTGATCGGGTCCGTGACCCCGCGCCGATCGCTGTGGGGGTCGGATTGTCGCTCGGCCTGATCAGCCGCGCGCGCCCGAGCCTGCCGCCGCCGCCGCTCAGAGCGGGACGGCCGATCCGCCGACCGCGTGCGATCGCACGACGACCTCGACCGCCATGGCCTCGAAGGAATCGCTCATGCCGAAGAAGCTGCCGGCGACCGGCATCGCCTGGCCTATGTCGCGCGCCACCGCGACCGGGATCAGGTTGAGCCCGCCGACGCTGCGATTGGTCGGATCGAAGGTGATCCAGCCCGCGCCCGGCACGTAGATTTCCGCCCAGGCATGGGTCGATCCGGCGTCCGCCGAGCCGATCAGGCGCTCGTCCGCCCTGTGCAGATAGCCCGAAACGATCCGCCCGCCGAATCCGAGGCTGCGCGCCGCCTCCAGGAACAGCACCGCGAAATCCCGGCACGAACCCCAGCCGCGATCCAGGGTCTGGGTCGGCGACTGCGTCCCCTCGTCGTCCCGGCTCTGATAGGCGATCCCGCCGGAGACGCCGAGCGACAGATCCTTCAGCAGCGCGAGCGTGTCGGTCGGATTGCCGCCGACGAAGCCGCGCGCCCAGTCGCGCAGGCGCCCCTGCGGGTCGGCATAGCCGGGAATCGCGAGCGCGCCGAGATCGGTCCATTCGTCGGCCGAATAGGAGAAGGGGTACGAGATCGCCGAGGCGGCGATGTCGAACACCGGCCAGGCCGCGGCGTCGAGTTCGATCGCCGCGCTGCTGTCGATGACGAGCGTATCGGCCATGCCCGAAAACACCGCGGTGGCGATCGCATTGCCGAATATGTCCTGCGCCCAGGTGACGGTCGCGGCGGGGGTGATCGTCAGCGCGCTCGAGATCAGCCGCAGATCCCGGCTTTCGCGCGGGCGCAGCATCAGCCGGTGCGGCCGCAGGCTCACCGGCCGGCGGTAGCGATAGGTCGTCCGGTGCTGGATGCCGAGCGCAATCACGAGAAGCCCCTGTGGGCGCGGCGCGCCTGCAATCGAGCGCCCGGACGGGCGGAACGCGGCCGGGTCGAGCGCCTTTCCGACGCGGATTCACGATAGCCGGCCGGTCGGCGGTCTTCAACAAACCGCGCGATCGGCTCGCTGTTCTGCAGCCCGCACGGGTCGCCGTCGCGCTCCGCCCGTTTGGCGCCGGCGGGAAACGAATCGCCGGGCGAGCCGGAAAAGCAGCCGACCGAATCGCGGCATAACCAAGGCACCCCGGCGAAATTAATCACTAGTAAATTATGGGAATTGGTCGTAAGGCGGAGTTGTCGGGCGGTTTCGCCAAGCTTTTTAGTCACTTTGAATTAGTCTGATTCCGTATTTGAGCCAAGCGGTACAACAGAATTTCGTCGTATTGCGGCGCTGCCCTGTATCGCTTTTAGAGTGACCTCGCCAGGGACAATATCTTTCCCGCGTCGGCGACCTCGAAATGTCTTCGTCGGCGTTGCCGGCGGCATTCTCCTATGAGCGTCAGTCGATCTTGCTCCGGCGCCTCGGCGCCGGCAAGAGAAAGATGCGTATCCGCGTCGCCTGCCGGATTGAGAACCGCGGCGTTCCAGGCCCGACGTCCAGTCGGGCGCGTCGCGTCCCAGGCCCCCAGAGCAAAGCGGGCGCAACCCATCGAGGAGTCTTTCATGTTGATCATACCAGCGCGTCAGGACGGAAGCAGGGACGACGCCGCCATGGCGGCCCGTGATGGCACCGTCGTCGACATCGATTCGTTCGACGGCGCCGAACTCGATCAACTCGTCGCCGATCACGCGATCGCCGCGCCGGGCGGTTGGGGACACTGGGTCGCATCGACCAAGATCAGCTGGCTGAAGCGCCAGTTCGAGGCCGCGCCCGAAACGGCGCCGCCCAGCCATTCCGGCGCGGAGGCGTCGATTTATGCGCCGGGCCGAAGCAAGGTCTCGCTGATGACCTCGCTCGCCGCGCTCGGCAGTCCCGCCGAGGGCCAACTGGTCCGCCGCGAAGGCCGCCAGAGCCCGGGCAACGACGACGCCGGCGCCGGCGCGCTGGCGGCCTGGGAGCCGGGGGCCGCCGCCGGCCCGCCCGACGCGCTGCATCACCTGATCGCCGAGATCGACGGCCTCGACGAAACCGACGCGCTCGGTTCGGTCGACCGACTGGCCGATCAGAGCGAGGTCGCGCTGTTCCGGCTCGGCGGCGTGCTGGCGCGGCTCAAGGCCGAGGGCTGGCCCGAGGCCCGCGGCTCGTTCAAGGAATTCGTCGAGGCCGAGCACGGGATTCCCTACGGCAAGGCGGTCCAGTGGATGGCGCTCTACGGCCAGCTCGCCCGCAGCGAGGTCGCCTGGGAGAAGGTGCGCCGGCTCGGCTGGAGCAAGCTCAAGGAAATCGCCGGCGTCATCACCCCCGACAATGTCGACGAATGGGTCGCGATCGCGCAGGCGAGCACGACCCGCGCGCTGATCGCCCGGGTCGCCGAGCACAGGAACGCCGGCGCCCGCAAGGCGATCGCCCATGACGGCGCCGAGGCGGTGACCCGCATGTCGTTCAGCCTTCGTCCCGCCCAGAAGGGCGCGATCCAGGCGGCGATCGAAAAGGCGAGGACGGACGGCGGCGCGCGCGCCCCCGCCGTCGCGCTGGAGACGATCTGCGCGAACTATGTCTCGGGCGCGACCTTCGACCACGAGGCCAAGGCGATGGGCCTCGAGGCCTGCGTCAAGGTGATCGAATCGGCCTATCCGAACGCGAAGATCGCGGTCGAACTCGACGAGGCGGACCCGCAGCCGGCCTGACCGCGGGACGGGCGCGGCCGGCTCGCCGGCGCCGCGCCCGTCGCTCCCCATCGCCCGCTCCGAACCGACGGCGCCGCGACCAATCCCGATCCGCCGGCGCCGGCCGCCGCGCGGATTTCGGCCGTCGTGCGCGGTCCGGAATCGACCC
>JBEKZS010000213.1:0-9703 GCA_049509635.1 Roseiarcus sp. | reverse complement strand
ACGGAAGCCGGCTCGGTGTCGCCCTGAATTACGATCAGGCGGCGCAGCAGCGCGCGATATTCGCCCGGCACTTCCTGCCAGGCGGGCTCACCGAAATGCTCGCCGCAGGGAATCCTGCGATCCTCCACCTGCGGCGCGAGCAGCACGCCCCAGCGGTATTCCGGCATTTTCACATAGTCGAACTTCGCCCAGCCCTTCGGATCGACGCTGACCGCCGTGCGCAGGTAGACGAGGCTGTCCTGGAAGCCTTCGGGACCGAGGCCGTTCCACCAGTTGATATAGCCGGGATGCCATTTCTCGAGCGCCTTGAGGACGCGTCTGTCGCCCGACAGGCCGACATTGTTGGGAATGAGCATGTCATAGGCGACATTCATGATCTCTGACATTCCCGTCTCCCCGTTGCCGCGTCGGTCAGACGCGACGCATGTCGAACTCGCCCCGCTCGCCGGTGCCGTAGCGCTTCAGCGCGCCCTTGTCGCCGACCGCGTTGGGGCGCTGGAAGATCCAGTTCTGCCAGGCGGTGAGCCGGCCGAAGATGCGCGTCTCCATCGTCTCCGGGCCGGGGAAACGCAGATTGGCCTCGAGGCCGGTCATCGCATCGGGCGAGAAGCTCGCGCGTTCCTCGAGGAAGATGCGGACCTCGTCGTCCCAGTCGACCTCGTCGAAGGCGAAAGTGACGAGGCCGAGCCGGAGCGCCGCCTCGGCGTCGAGCGCCGCGCCGATCCGCGCGCGCGCGCCCTCGACCCGCTGCGGCTCGCCGAGGAAGCGCGTCTCCAGCCGGGTCAGGTCGTTCGACATCCGGTAGAGACCGAAATTGCCTTCCGTCAGCGTGATCGTGGCGGGCGGGCGGTCGTCGTCGCCGAATTCCCCCGTCGCCATATAGCAGCGATCCGCGGCGAACAGCAGTTCGGCCAGCGGGCCGGCGAAGCAGCAGCCGGGCTCGGCGAGCGCGACGAGCGAACGGGCGGTCAGATCGAGGCGCTTCAGCACGCGCTTCCAGCACAGCAGGATTTCGTTGGCGAGCCAATGCTCGCGATTGGCGAGCAGCAGGGCCTCGTGCGCGGCGACGAGCGCGGGATCTCCCTCGGCGCGCAGCGCGAGCACGCCGAGTTCGAGTTCGTTGAGCCGCAGATGCAGGATCGCATCGTCGAGTTCGCGCGCGGCGCGCAGGATCCAGGTCGCGGCCCCCTCGTCCTGAAGCGCGGCGAGCGAGGCGGGCGCCGCGCGCGTCGGCCCGCGGATGGTCACGCTCGCCAGCCGCCTGGCGCGATCGACGCCGACTTCGACGGTCGAATAGGCGAGGCTTCCGTCTTCGAACAGCCGGCGGTCGAGCGGCGTCAGCGCAACGCCTTTCGCGCCGGACGGCCGGCTCGATCTCGCCGCGAATTGCCTGGCGCGGGCGGCGACCGTCTCGGCGAATTTCGAATTGGGCGCGAGCTCGTCGACCAGCCGCCACTCCTGCGCGCGCTTGCCTTTCACGCCTTCCTCGATCGAGCAGAAGACGTCCGCGACGTCGCGGCGCACCTTGCGCTTGTCGGTGACCCGCGTCAGCCCGCCGGTGCCGGGCAGGACGGCGAGCAGGGGAACCTCGGGCAGCGCGACGCTCGACGAGCCGTCGTCGACGAGGATGATGTGATCGCAGGCGAGCGCGAGCTCGTAGCCGCCGCCCGCGCAGGCGCCCTTGACGGCGCAGAGGTAATACTGGCCGGACTCGGCGCCGGCGGCTTCCAGGGCGTTGCGCGTCTCGTTGGTGAACTTGCAGAAATTGACCTTGTGCGCATGCGAGGCGACGCCGAGCATGCGGATGTTGGCGCCGGCGCAGAAGACGCGCTCCTTGCCCGATTGCAGGACCACCGCCCTGACCTCGGGATGCTCGAACCGAAGGCGCTGGACGATGTCCGCCAGCTCGATGTCGACGCCGAGATCGTAGGAATTCAGCTTCAGTTCGTAACCTTCGAACAGGCCGCCGGCCTCGTCGACGTCCATCAGCAGATGCGCGACTTCGCCGTCATAGACGATCCGCCAGTGGCGATAGCGCGCGGGATCGGTCCGGAAATCGATCGTCTGGCCCATCGCCCTCCGCCTTCTCCCGAACGCCGGACGCGGCATATACGGCCGCGTGCGGCATCTGCCTACTGCGGAAGCGGCAAGCATGCAAAGATTCGAACTGAGAGTCGGCGCGATCGCTTGGTGGAGCGCCGCGGCTCATCCAGAATGTCAGGTCAGCGGAATTTCGTTGCGGACGCGCCGCGCCCGCTCGATCCGGCCCCGGCGGCAAAGCCGCGGCCGCGCGCGCGCCGTCGCGACGCCCCGATTGAACTTGGAACGGTTCGATGCATAGTGATCCGACCAGGGGTCCTCGGACCGCCGGGGGATCGCGGCCCGGCTGCGCTTCGATCGGACGCATCGATCGCCGGGCCCCGCCGTCGGATCGAAGCGACCATAGCGCGGCCCGAAAGCGCGCGCAGCGAGGAGGAGGCGAGGTGACCCCGGCCAACGGCAACGCCGCCGCCTATTTCGTCGATCGCCACGCTGTCGGCGAGCGCTCCGGCGCGGCCGCCTTCGTCGAGGGCGATCGTTCGCTGACCTATCGCGCGCTGTTCGAGCGGGCCGGCGGAATGGCCGGGCTCTACGACCGATGCGGGCTTCGGCCCGAAGACCGCGCCGCGATGGTCGTGCTCGACACGATCGACTTCCCGGTCATCTTCTGGGGCAGCCTGAAGGCGGGCGTCGCGCCGGTTCCGCTCAACACCCTGCTGACCGCCGAAACCTATGCCGCGATCCTGCGCGACAGCGGCGCCAAGGCCCTGTTCGTTTCGAAGGAGCTGCTGCCGATCCTCGCCCCGGCGATCGCGCAAGCGCCCGCGCTGCGGGCGGTGTTCTGCGTCGGCGGCGAAGCGGAGCGATGTCTGTCGTTCGAGGCCGAACTGGCGCGCGGCGCCGCGACGCCGACGATCGAGGTCTCGCCCGACCAATGCGCGTTCTGGCTCTATTCCTCGGGTTCGACCGGCAAGCCCAAGGGCGTCCGCCACGTCCATTCGAGCCTGAAGGCGACCGCCGATTGTTACGGCGCGCAGGTTCTGGGGCTGCGGACGGAGGATATCGTGTTCTCCGCGGCCAAGCTGTTCTTCGCCTATGGGCTCGGCAACGCCATGACATTCCCGATGGCGGTCGGCGCCACGACGATTCTCAATCCCGCCCGTCCGACTCCGGACGCCGTCCTGCAGACGATCGCGCGCAGCCGGCCGACCGTCTATTGCGGGGTGCCGACGCTGTATGCGGCGATGCTGGCCCGGATGGAAGGCGCGCCGCCCGCCGGCTTCGACCGGCTTCGCGTGTGCGTCTCCGCCGGCGAGGCGCTGCCGGCCGAAATCGGCCGGCGCTGGACCGAACTGACCGGCGTCGAAATCCTCGACGGCGTCGGCTCCACCGAAATGCTGCATATCTACGTCTCCAACCGGCTCGGCGCGGTCGCCTATGGCGCTTCGGGCGTCCCGGTCCCCGGCTATGCGGTGCGGCTCGTCGACGAACGCGGGCGCGACGTCGAGGGCGAGGAGATCGGCGAAATGCTGGTGAACGGGCCGTCGGCCGCGGAGGGCTACTGGAACCAGCGCGAGAAGTCGCGCTCGACCTTCGAAGGTCAGTGGACGCGCACCGGCGACAAATACCTGCGGCGCCCCGACGGCCGCTACGTCTATTGCGGCCGGACCGACGACATGTTCAAGGTCGGCGGGATCTGGGTTTCGCCGTTCGAGGTCGAGCAGGCGCTGATCACCCATCCCGACGTGTTCGAAGCCGCGGTGGTCGCGGAACGCGACGAGGACGGGCTGGAGAAGCCGGTCGCGTTCATCGTCGTGAAGGGCGAGCCGGACCGCCGGGCGCTCATCCCGGCGCTCAAGCAGCACGTCAAGGACCGCGTCGGGACATGGAAATACCCGCGCCGGATCGAGATCGTCGACGAATTGCCCAAGACCGCGACCGGGAAGGTCCAGCGGTTCAAGCTGCGCCGCCCCGACGGCGATCGGCCGTGATCTGGGACGTTTCGGCGGCGCTCGAATTGCGCGCCGGCGGCGCCAGACTCGAGGCGCGCTGCTTCGGGCCGCCGCCGGATCGGGCGCCGACCCTCGTGCTGCTGCACGAGGGCCTCGGGTCGGTCGGCCTCTGGCGCGACTTTCCGGCGCGGCTGGCGGCGGCCACCGGCTTTGGCGTGTTCGCCTATTCCCGGCGCGGCTACGGCGGGTCGGAGCCGATCCGGCTGCCGCGCCCGCTCGACTATATGACGCGCGAGGCGCTCGACGTCCTGCCGGAAGTCCTCGACGGCTCCGGGTTCAGGCGCGGCGTCCTGCTCGGCCACAGCGACGGCGCCTCGATCGCCGCGCTTCATCTCGGCAATGTCGCCGACCATCGCATCCGCGGGCTGATCCTGATGGCGCCGCATTTCTTCACCGAGCCGATCGGCCTGCGCGCGATCGCCGACGCCCGCGCGGCCTTCGACCGCGGCGACCTGCGCGCCCGACTCGCGCGCCATCATGGCGACGTCGAAGGGGCCTTCCGCGGCTGGAACGACGCCTGGCTCGATCCGGGCTTCGCCGCCTGGAACATCGAGGAGGCGCTCGACTACGTCCGCGTGCCCGTGCTGGCGATCCAGGGCCGCGAGGACGGCTACGGCACGCTCGAACAGATTCGCGCGCTCGAGCGTCGTCTGTATTCGCCGTTCGAATCGCTCATTCTCGATCATTGCGGCCATGCGCCGTTCATCGACCAGCCGGAGGCGACGCTGACCGCGATCGCGACGTTTCTCGACCGGCTCGAACGCATCGAGGCCCCGGGAGCAGCCGAGGCCTGAAGCGCCGCCTGCGCGAGGCGTCGGCGCGTCGCCGGGCGATATGCTAGCATTGGCGGCGGCGCCGGCCGGTCGGCGGCAAACCGGCGCCAACCAGGGTCAGATGCCTGATCTCATTGCATTCGGCGAAGCGTTGTTCGAATTGAACCGGCCCATCGACGCCGCGTCGTTCCTGCCGGGGTTCGGCGGCGACACCTCGAACGCCGTCATCGCGGCCGCCCGCTCGGGGGTCTCGACCGGCTATTTCACCGCGGTCGGAGACGATGGTTTCGGCCGCGCGCTGATCGAACTGTGGCGCGCCGAGGGGGTCGACGCCAGCCGGGTGGTCGTCGACGGCGCGGCGCATACCGGCGTCTATTTCGTCGCTCACGGCCCTGCCGGCCACGAACTCGGGAATCAGCCAGGCGATCTCCAGCTCGGCCGCCGACGCGGTGTTCGCCGCCATCGACATCGCCCGCCGCGCGAACACGCTCGTTTCCTACGACACCAACCTGCGCCTGAAGCTCTGGCCGCTGAGGCGCGCCCGGGCGGTGATTCACGAGGCGATGCGCAGCGTCGACATCGCCTTGCCCGGGCTCGACGACGCCCGCCAGCTCACCGGCCTCGACGAACCCGACGCGATCGTCGATTTCTATCTGAGGCTCGGCGCGGGGGTCGTCGCGCTGACGCTCGGGAAGGCGGGCGCGCTGGTGGCGACGCCGGCGCGACGCGAGCCGATCGCCTCGATCGAAGTCGAGGCGGTCGACGCGACGGGGGCGGGCGACGCCTTCGACGGGGCGTTTCTCGCCGAGTACCTGCGCGGCGGCGATCCGTTCGCGGCCGCCCGTTTCGCCACCGTCGCGGCGGCGCTGTCGACGCGCGGCTACGGCGCCGTTCCGCCGCTCCCGACGCGCGCCCAGACCTTGGCGGCGCTCGCCGAAACCTGAGGGATGGCGAGGGGCTGCGCGCTTCCGCCGGAGGCTTCGAACTTGAATTTCATGCCGACGACGGCCGTGCTGATGGCCTTTTCCGCTGCTTCGCTGCTGCTGGCCGCGACGCCGGGGCCCGACATGGCGCTGTTCCTCTCGAAGACGCTGAGCGGGGGCCGCCGGTTCGGCCTGGCCGCGCTGGGCGGGGTCATGGCGGGCCTGGTCGTCCATGCCTGCGCGGCGGCGCTCGGCCTGTCGGCGCTGCTCGCCGCCTCCGCGCAGGGGTATCGCGCGGTCAAGCTGATCGGCGCGGCCTACCTGCTGTGGCTGGCGTTCGGCGCCCTGCGTCGCGGCGCCATGTTGCGGCTCGATCCGCAGGGCGCGCCCGCAGGCGGCCTCGGCGCGAGCTTCCTGACCGGTCTCGGCATCAATCTCACCAATCCCAAGATCATCCTGTTCTTCGTGACCTTCCTGCCGCAATTCGTCGCGACGGCCGACGACCACGCCGGGGCCAGATTGCTGTTCCTCGGCTTCTACTTCCTGATCGTGGCGAGCCTCGTCAGCGGCGGGCTGATCCTGATCGCGGCGCGCTTCGTCGATGCGGCGCGGACCCATCCGCGCGCCATGCGCGCCGTCGACTACGGCTTCGCCGGATTGATGGGCGCCTTCGCCGCGCGCCTGCTTTTCACCCAGGGGCGATAGCGCGCCGCGAGTTGCGCGACTCGGGCCGCGCGGCTATGGCGTGACGCCGGTCCGCGCTCGCGGGTCGCCTTCGGGATCAACGCTCTTGGGCCATGCTTCGACCCTGCCCGTCGACGCGGAGGCGGCGCGCGATCGATTGATCGCGGCGGCGCGCGAAGCGGGAGCCATGGCGCTCGACTACTTCCGGCCCGGCGCGCGCACGACCGCCCGCATCGAGGCGAAGGCCGGCGGCTCGCCCGTCACGCAGGCGGATCTGGCGGTCGACGCGTTCCTGAAGGCGCGTCTGGGAGCGGAATTTGCGAATGCCGGCTGGCTTTCCGAGGAAAGCGAGGACGATCCGCGCCGCCTCGCCTGCGCGCGGCTGCTGATCGTCGATCCGATCGACGGCACGCGCGCGTTCCTGGCCGGGGATCCGCGCTGGGCGGTCTCGATCGCGCTGGTCGTCGACGGCCGGCCGGTCGCCGGGGTCGTCCATGCGCCGGCGCTCGCCGAGACCTACGCCGCGGCGCGTGGCTGCGGCGCGAGCCTGAACGGGGCTCCGATCGTCGTCTCCGCCGCGACGAGCCTGCGGGACGCCCGAATCGCGGGTCCGCGGCCGATGGTCGATTCGATCGCCCGGGCGGCCGGCGTTTCGTTCGACGCGCGGCCCAAGATTCCTTCGCTCGCCTACCGCATGGCGCTGGTCGCGTGCGGCGCCCTGGATCTCGGCCTTGCCGCTGAAAAATCGCATGACTGGGACATAGCCGCCGTCGATCTCGTGCTCGACGAGGCGGGCGGCCGCCTGGTCGAGGCGTCGGGGGCGCCGCTGCGCTACAACGGCGCCGAAACGCGCCACGGCGCGCTCTACGCCGCGCCGTCGCCGCTCGTCGGCGCCCTCCTCGAGGCGGTCCGCCGCGCGGCCGCCGCGGATCCGGCGTGAGCGCCGGCGCGCCGGGTCGGGCGGGGTGACGAACCCATCGCTCCATGTTAGTGAAACGCGATGACGAGAGACGACGACAACGCCCGCAGGCGCGAAGCGGCCGCCGAGGAATCCCGGCAGTTGCTGCATCTGGTCTTCGGCGGCGAGCTGACGAGCCTCGATTCCACCGAGTTTCGCGACCCCGCTAAGATCGACGTCGTCGGCATTTTTCCCGATTTCGCCAGCGCCGAGCGCGCCTGGCGCGCCAAGGCGCAGGCCTCGGTCGACAATGCGCACACGCGCTATTTCATCGTCCACCTCCACCGCTTTCTCGATCCCCTGGGGCTGGCGCGGAAGATTTCTTGACGCCGGCATGCTGAAGCGCCTCGGTCGGACGAAGCTTGTTCAGGAAACGCTGGCCTTCCTGCTGGTCGCCTATATCCGGCTCGTGCGCCGCACCAATCGCTTCATCGTCGAGCCGGCGGACGCGGGCCTGCTGATCGCCGAGAACGCGCCGCTGATCGTCGCGATATGGCATGGGCAGCATTTCATGATGACCTTCGCCTGGGATCGCTCCATCGCCCGGGTCGCCGCGCTGATCTCGCGCCACGGCGACGGCGGCGTCAGCGCCGCCGCCCACCGGCGGCTCGGCGTGCTGCCGATCCGCGGCTCCGGCGGCCGGGCGGACCGCATGCACAAGAAGGGCGGCGCGCTCGCCTTGCGCGAAATGCTGCGCGCGCTGGCGGGCGGCGCGTCGGTGGTGATCACCGCCGACGTGCCCAAGCGCGCGCGGGTCGCCGGCGAGGGCATCGTGACGCTGGCGCGGCTGTCGGGGCGCCCGATCGTGCCGACCGCGGTCGTCACCAGCCGACGGTTCGATCTCAAGACCTGGGATCGCGGCAGCGTCGGCAAGCCGTTCGGCCGCGGCGCCATCGTCTACGGCGATCTCATTCGCGTCCCCGCCGACGCCGACGCGGCGGCGCTGGAGCGCGCCCGCAAGGCGGTCGAGGCGGCGCTCGACGACGTCCATGCCCGCGCCTACGCCAGGGTCGGCTCCGCCGACCCTGGCGCGGGCCTGAGGGACGCATGAGGGCGCCGCTGACGCTCGTTCTCTATCGTCTGGCGACCGGCGCGCTCCGACCGCTGGCCGGGCCGCTGCTGTCCTGGCGGCTCGGCCGCGGCAAGGAGGACGGCGCCCGGATCGCCGAGCGGCGCGGCGAGCCCGGCCTCGCCCGGCCCGCCGGCGCGCTGGTCTGGCTGCACGGCGCCAGCGTCGGGGAAGCGCTCTCCCTGCTGCCGCTGATCGAACGGCTGACGCGGCGCGGGCGCAGCGTGCTGATCACCACGGGCACCGTGACCTCGGCGGCGGTTCTCGCCGAACGCCTGCCGTCGGGCGCCTTCCACCAGTTCATTCCGCTCGACGCGCCGCAGTTCATGCGCCGCTTCGTCGCCCACTGGCGTCCCGACCTCGTGCTGATCGCCGAATCCGAACTCTGGCCGAACTTCATCCTCGAGGCGAGGCGGTCCGGGGCGCCGATCATCCTCGTCAATGCCCGGCTCAGCGAACGGTCGTTCCGGCGCTGGAGGCGGCTCGGCCGCTTCATCGGCGCCCTGCTGGCGCAGGTCGATCTCGTCCTCGCCCAGAGCGAGGGCGACGGCGCGCGCTTTGCGGAGCTGGGGGCGCCGAGCGTGCGCCGGGTCGGCAATCTGAAATATGACGCGCCGCCGCCGCCGGTCGACCGGCAGGAACTCGCGTTCCTTCAAGGCCGGCTGTCGGGCCGGCAGGTCTGGATCGCCGCCTCGACCCATGAGGGCGAGGAGACGATCGTCGGCGAGGCGCATCGCCTGATCGCGCGGATCTTTCCCGACCTGCTGACGCTGATCGCCCCGCGCCATCCCTCGCGCGGCGCGGCGATCGCCGCGCAACTGGCCGCCCTCGGCCTGTCCTGCGCGGTGCGCTCGACCGGGGCGCAGCCGGGTCCGCAGACCGCAGTCTATATCTGCGACACGATCGGCGAACTCGGCCTGTTCTACCGCCTCGCCGGCGTCGTGTTCGTCGGCAAGTCGCTCGTCGCCGGCGGCGGCCAGAACCCGATCGAGCCCGCCAAGCTCGCCAGCGCGATCCTGCACGGGCCGGATGTCGCCAATTTCGCCGAGGTCTACGCCCTGCTCGACGCGGCCGGCGGCGCCCTGGCGGTGTCCGACGCGCAGGGTCTGGCGCAAGCGCTCGCGGCGCTGTTCGCCGACGGGGCGCGCCTGCGCGCGATGGCGCGCGCCGCCGGCGGCGCCGTCGAGAGCCAGGCCGGCGCGCTCGACCGCCTGCTCGAGGCGGTCGAGCCGTACCTCCCGCAG
>JBEKZS010000212.1:0-5459 GCA_049509635.1 Roseiarcus sp. | reverse complement strand
CGGCGAGACAGAAGCCGTAGACGACGGCCAGAGCGGCGACTTCGGTCGGCGTCGCGACGCCAGAAAGGATGCCGGCGAGCAGCAGGCCAGGCATCAGAAGCGGCAACAGCGCGCGCAGACCGGAGTTCACGACGACGG
Organism: Roseiarcus sp.; assembly: GCA_049509635.1. GTDB lineage: Bacteria > Pseudomonadota > Alphaproteobacteria > Rhizobiales > Beijerinckiaceae > Roseiarcus. The sequence continues at coordinate 5,321 of JBEKZS010000212.1, read as the reverse complement.
CCAGCGGCGCGCGAGGCAGGCGCGGTGCGTCGGCGCGGCGGGCGCGCAACCAGATGAGCGCCATGAGGCACAGCGCGATGACCGCCGCCGGCGCCAGACCGCCGATGAACATCGCCGCCACGGAGACATTGGTGATCGAACCGACGATCAGCATGGCGACGCTCGGGGGCACCGTTTCCCCCATGATCGCGGCCGCGGCGAGTACGGCGGCGCCCTCGGCGGCGCCGTGCCGCTCACGCAGCTGATCGCGCATCGTCGTGCCGACCGCGGCGACATCGGCCGGCTTCGAACCCGACAGGCCGGAGATGACGTACATGCTGACGACCGTCACCTGGAGCAGGCCACCCCTGAAATGTCCGACGAGCGCCTGGATGAAGCGAATCAGCCGCAGACTGATTCCGCCGCGCTCCATGATGAGCCCAGCGAGGATGAAGAACGGAACCGCGAGCAGGATATAGCTGCCGGCGCCGTTGACCATGTTCTGCGGGAGAACATCGAGCGGCGCCGCGCCGCTACCCCAGAGGTAGGCGGCGGTGGCGAACAGAAGCACGAACCCGACCGGCACGCCGGCGAGGATGGCGGCGACGAACAGAATGAGGGCGACGATGATCGCCCCGTCGTCGCCGAACGCGGGCAACCAATGATCGCAGGTCGCGGCGGCGAGGCCACACGCCGCGATGAAGGCGGTCGCCGTCGCGAGCGCAGTCCCGCCATACTCGCGCCAGAGGCGGATCGCGGCGTAGAGCGCGATCAGCGCCATGCCGAGCGGGAGCGGCAGCGCGATCAATCCTGCGGGGAGTTGCAGAATCGGACTGCGCTCGCTCCAGTTGGCGACGACGAATTGGATAGCAGCGACGCCGGTGAGCCCCGCCGCGAATAGCGCCGCGACGTCGGCGAGCGCCAGGCAGACGCGCTCGGCCCGGGCGGGAAGCAGGCGAAGGATCAGGCGGACCTGGGCGTGCTCCCCCCTTCGGAAGGCGACCGCGCCGCCGACGAAGGCGATGATCGACAGCGCCAGGCGCGCGACCTCGTCGGCCCACAGGAACGAGCGCTGGAACCAGGCGCGCGCTGCGATATTGGCCAGCACGAGCCCGAGTTCGGTGAACAGCGCCGCCACGACGAGCGCCTCGGAGAACTGGTCGGCGCGGCGCAACGCGACGTCGTCCCAGCGCGCCGCAGCGAAGCGATCGGTCCGCCCCGGCCGCGTCGGCGACGCCGGCTCGGTCGCCGTCGCGACCGCATCAGCCCGCGGCGATGTCATTCGCCGCGGCCCGCGTCGCTGGGCGGGCTGTCCGGCCCCCCGCCTCCATCGCACTCCTCCCGATCGGCGCCGATTTCGTCGTCGGCGCAACGCTAGACGAAGGTGGATCTGGCCTCCGCGAAATAGTCCGGATTGAGTCGGCGGATATCCGGAATGTCGGCGGCGAGGGCGTCGAGATGCGCCGCCATCGCCCGGGCGGCGCCGGGCGCGTCGCCGGCCTCGATCCGCGCCAGGATCGCGGCGTGCTCGCCGATGACGCGCGCCATGCGGCCCGCCTGCGGCAAGGTGAGCCGGCGATAGCGATCGACGTGCACCTTGACCTGCTGGACGAGCTTCCAGATGCCGGGATATCCGCCCGCGTCGGCGATCGCGGCGTGGAACGCCTCGTCGGCCGAATGGAACGCTTCTCGATCGTCGGCGGCTTCGGCTTCGCGCTGACGCTCCAGAATCGCCGCGACCGCGACCGCCCGACTTCGGCTTGCGCGCTGCGCGGCGAACCGGGCCGACGTTGCCTCGAGCGCCTTGCGGATCACGATCGCCTCCGGCAGGGCGGCCAATGGAATGCGCGCGGCGAAAGTGCCCGACTGCGGAAATATTTCGATCAAGCCTTCGTCCGCGAGCCTCAACACCGCTTCGCGCACGGGCGTGCGGCTGACCCCGTAGGCTGCGGCGATGCGACTCTCGAGGATCGGCTGCCCGGGCGGGCGCTCGAGCGACAGGATCTGACTCCGCAGGTCTGCATAGATCGTCGCCGGAACCCGCCCCGGCCGGACATCGCCACCCCAAGGTTTGCCGGCGGCGAACGGGCGGCTCGGCGGGCGGTGATTCAGGGTGCTCAGATCGATGCCCATTGCAATTTCCGCTGGCCGCCGAATTGATATATTAGTATCGTGACGCCGCGTCCAGCCTCTCCGCCGCGCCCTGCTGGACTGGTTGCATCCGCGCTTCCGGGCGACGGCGCGATCGAAGTCCGAGCGTCGGCGTGGCGCGTTGCGGGCGCTGGTTGAACGCGACGAGGGAGGCGTCCGACGTGACCGACTATCGCAAGCTGTTCGACCTCACGGGCAAGACGGCGGTCGTCGTCGGCGCCGCCTCGGGCATCGGCCGGTCTTCCGCCGAGGCGTTGGCCGGTCTCGGCGCGCGCGTCGTCTGCGCCGACCGCGACGCAACGGGCTGCCAGGCGACCGCCGCCGGCATTCGCGAGCGCGGCGGCGAAGCTGAGGCGATCTCGACGGACGCGGCGAACCCGGTCGACGTCGGCGCCCTCGCCGACGCCGTCAGGGCGAAGTTTCCGCGCCTCGACATCGCCGTGACGACGCCGGGGTTGAACATCCGCAAGACCATCCTCGACTATACCGAGGAGGACCTGGACCGGGTCATCGATCTCAACATCAAGGGCACGGTCTACTTTCTGCGCGCATTCGGCCGCATCATGGCGGACCAGCGCGGCGGCAGCCTGATCGCGTGCTCGTCCGTGCGGGCGGTCACGATCGAGCCGGGGCTCGCCGTCTATGGCTGCACCAAGGCGGCGATCGGCCTCCTGGTCAAGGGATTCGCCTCGGAGGTCGGCGGCTTCGGGGTCCGCGTCAATGCGATCGCGCCGAGCATCGCCGAGACGGCGCTGACCGCGCCGTTCAAACAGCGGCCCGACATCCATGCGCTCTACGCCGCGCACACGGTGTTCAACCGCTGGAGTTCGTCGGACGAGGTGGCGGCCGCGGTCGCCTTCCTCGCCTCGGACGCGTCGAGCTACGTCAGCGGCAGCACGCTGTTCGTCGATGGCGGTTGGACGGCGATCGACGGGCCGCCGACCGGCCTCACCCAATTGACGCGCTAGCTCCGGAGGACTCGGTTGCGCGAGAGCCGGATCGTCTTCATCGATTGCAACGAGCAGCTCCGGCCCGTGTTCGACGCCGAGGCGCGGCCCGACGACCCGCCGATCGCGGTCAACCAGGCGCCGTTCGAGTCTGAGGATCTGCCCCGCCTGCTGGAGGGCTGCGCGATCTGCATCGTCGATCACTCCTACATGCCGACCGACATCGTGGCGCGCTGCGCGACGCTGCGCGACATCGTGTTCCTCGGCACCGGCCCGCAAAGCTATATGGACGTCGAGGCGTTGCGCCGGAACGGCGTGACGGTGCATGCGATCAGGGGCTATGGCGACACCGCAGTGGCCGAACATGCGATCGCGCTGATGTTCGCGTGCGCGCGCGATCTCGCTCGCATGGACCGTGAGATTCGCGCCGGCGAATGGCGCCCGCGCGCGGGCGTCCAGCTCGCGGGCAAGCGTCTGGGAATCATCGGCCTGGGCGGCATCGGCTTGGAGGTCGCGCGCATCGCGCGCGGCGTCGGCATGCAGGTTCTCGCCTGGAACCGTACGCCGCGGCCCGATGTCGCGCCGCCCACCGCGATCGAGGCTCTGCTGGCAGCGGCGGACGTCGTCTCGCTTCATCTGACCCTCACCGATGAGACCCGGGGATTTCTCGACGCCGGCCGGCTGGCCTCGATGAAGCGCGGCGCCATACTCGTCAACACCGCACGCGGCGGCCTGATCGACGAGGCGGCGCTGGTCGCGGCCCTCGACCGGGGCGATATCGCCCGCGCCGGTCTCGACGTGTTCGGACTCGAGCCTCTGCGGGCCGACCATCCACTGGCGAGGCACGAGGGCGTCACGCTCAGCGCGCATTCGGGCTTTCGCACCGCCGAGGCTTCGGCGGTCCTGCTGGGCCGCGCGCTCGACATCGTGCGCAGGCTGGCGGGGCCGCGACCGGGCGGCTGAGCCGTCTCGAACGCTCTTGCACCCGCTCATTCATAGCCGAGCAGATGCGGCAGTCCCAGCGTCAAGCCGGGAACGAAGGCGATGACGAGCAGGCACACCAACAGCAGGCCGAGATAGGCCAGCATCGGCTTGACCGTGACCTCGATCGGAACCCGGCCGATCAGGCAGGCGCCGTAGAGGCCGAGCCCGAGCGGGGGCGCAAACAGGCCGATACCCATGGCGATGACGAGCACGACGCCGTAATGCAAGCCGCTCACGCCGATTTCGGCGGCCACCGGCGTGAGCAGCGGAGCGAATATGATCAGCGCCGCGGCGCCCTCGAGCACCGAACCCATCACGACGAGGATGAGGATCGACAGCAGCAGGAACAACCGTACGCCGCCGCCGTGCGAGACCGCGATCATGAACTCCGCGAGCGCCTGAGGAATCTGCTGGAGCGTCAGGACGAACGACAGCGACTGCGCGGCGGCGACGATGAACAGCACCAGGCCGGCGCGCGTCGCGGCATTGACGAAACTTCGCGCCGCGGCGCGCGGTCCGAGTTCGCGGAACGCCAGTCCGCCGACCGCCAGCGCGTAAAAGGCGGCGAAGGCGGAAATCTCGGTCGCGGTCGCGATCCCCGATTTGAAGCCGCCGAAAATGATGAGGAGCAGCCCCAAGGTGATTGCCGCGCCGGCCCAAAGTCTGCGCAGCGGAACCTCGACCGCACCCGCCGTCCCCGACAGCCGCGCCTGGCCGCCGAACAGGACGGCCGCGACAATGAGCGCGAGCGCCATCAGCGCGGCCGGCCCCAGACCCGCCATGAACAGGCCGCCGATCGACAGATTGGCGACATAGCCGAGGATGATGAGGTTGATGCAGGGGGGGATCGTCTCCGCCATCACCGCCGAGGCCGCCAGCAAGGCGACCGCGTTGCCTGGATTTTGCCCCGCGCGCCGGGCCGCCGGGATCAACACCGACCCGACGGCGGCGACATCGGCCATTTTCGAGCCGGAAATGCCGGAGAAGATGACCATCGACAGCACCATGACCACGTTCAACCCGCCGCGAACCCGCCCGACGAGGCGCTCGAGCAGCGCGATGAGGCGGGCGGACATGCCGTTCGCCTCCATGAGATAGCCCACCAGGATGAAGAACGGGATCGCGAGCAGCACGAAATTATCGATGCCGCGCGCCATCTGTTGGGCGAAAATGAGGCCCGGCAGGACGCCCCCGAGCCAGATGAACACCAGCGAGGAGAACGCCAGCGCGAAACCGATCGGGACGCCGCCGACGATGCAG
>JBEKZS010000211.1:0-5489 GCA_049509635.1 Roseiarcus sp. | reverse complement strand
TGCTGGCGATCGCGCGGGCGAGCGCAGACGCGCAGGCCCGAGGCGGTCCGATCGGCAAGATCAGGCAGGCCGCGTGCGCCGCGGCTGCGGCGCTCGCCTTCGCCAGACTCTATGTCCTGCCCAGCAGACCCAATGCGCTGCCTGCCGAAATCCGTCTCGCGCCGGTCTGGTGAGCAGGAGCGCGCCCGATGGCCAGATACGGACTGCCTATCGCCTACACCCTGCTGCTGTGGTGGTCCAGCACCGCGCTGATCCTCTATCTCGATGGGCTTCCCCGCCGCACCTTCGTCTGGAGCATGGCGGGCGCGACGGCGCTGCTCGCGGTGGCGCTCTGGGGTCTCGTCGAGACGGGAGGGAGCGCGACGGCGACCGGCGCCTACCTCGCCTTCGCATGCGGGCTGCTCGCCTGGGGCTGGCAGCTGGTCAGCTTCTACATGGGCTACGTGACCGGGCCGCGGAAGACGGCCTGCGCGCCGGACTGGGTCGGCTGGCGTCGCTTCATCGAGGCGGTGCGCACCAGTCTGTACCACGAACTGACCGTCGTCGTTACGGCCGCCGCGATGCTCGCGCTGACCTGGCGCCAGCCTAACCAGATCGCCCTTTGGACCTTCGTGGCGCTATGGTGGATGCACCAGAGCGCGAAGCTCAACGTCTTCTTCGGCGTCCCCAATCTTGGAGAAGAGCTTCTGCCGCCGCATCTGCGCTATCTCCTAAGCTACATGACCCGCAAGCCGATGAACCTGCTGTTCCCGGTGTCCGTGTCGCTGTCGACCGTGCTGACCGTCCTGCTCGCGCAGAAGGCCGCCGCGGCGGACGCGACCCCGTTCGAGGCGGCCGGGTTCACGATGCTGGCGACCCTCATGGCGCTGGCGATCGCCGAGCATTGGTTCCTGGTGACCCCGTTGGAGACGAACGCGCTGTGGCGATGGGGCGTCAAGACGATGCCGGCGCCGGCCGCGGTCGAGCTGGAGCGTCGCGACCCCGCGCTGATCCTGACCGACGTCCGCGAGCCCGTGCGCAGCCATCGATCCGGGGTCGAGCCGTGGAGCGAGCCCCTGCCGGCGCTGGTCTGCGACCCCTGAGGCGGGGGACCTCCGGCCGCGGCTCCGAAGTCAGGCTCAGACCGGCGAGGCGTCGCCGGCTGGCGTCAGCCTCCGGAAAGGCGGCCGATCGAGATCATTCGCCGCGATCGTCGCCAAAGCGGGCACCCGCTGCCCGCGAAATCTGTCGTGGTCACCGTCGGCGGAATCGACGCGTCCGCCGAGCATGGCGACGGCAAACATCACCAGTCGACTCCCCGGGAACCACAACCAGCGCAGCCGGCCGCAATTGCGAGGAGCCCTTGGGACGAAGCAATCCAGCCGCCACGCGCTACAACCCCTGGAATGGATCTCGACGCGAACGCGCAACGTTCGTCCTGGCTGCGCCTACGATGAGCATCGAGTCGAATCGCTGGTCGCATCGCGTCGCCTATGAAGCCCTGCTTCGTCGAATCCGCGCGGCGGCGCGCGCCCCTCCCTAACCTTCCTGCCGCGAACGCTTCAGCCCAGTCGGGACAAGGGGGAAGGGATTTCCCCGGTCGCGCCGGCGTCCTCCCATCGCCCCACTAGCCGCGCGCGGCGTCTCCTTTCGTCAGCAACGGCAGCCCCAGCCAGTGAGAGAACGGCGCGCCATCTTGGATGAGCTTCGTCCGGCCGACCGCGGTCGTCGATTGATGGACGAGCAGCGGCAGGCCGAATAAGGCCGAGAACGGCGCCGAATAATTCGAGCGGGTCCGGTTCGACGAGGAGCGGGCGAGCAGGGGAAGGCCGAGGAAGGGCGAAAGCGGCGCCGCGCTCTTCGAAAGGGCGGAAATCCCGAAGAAGCTGGAGAACGGCGTCGGATCGTCCGACAGCAGACGCCAGCCGAGGGCGTCGGACAAGGGGTTGGGGCTGGCGACGGAGGCGGAATAATATTCCGACTGCCGCGGGGTCGCATCGGCAGGGCCGTGCGCGTCGAGAATTTCGATCGCGCCGACAGCGGCCCCCAGCGCGGCGCGGACCGTCACCAGCGCCTTGCCCTGAGCGACCGCGGCGGCGAAGGCTTCGGCGTCGCTCGGCGGCACGCCCGTCTTCTCGATCGAGGCGGCGACGTTGTCGTTTGCGTGGTCGGCGATGGGCTTCGGCGCGATCAGGTTGACCTCGCCATCGACATAGCCTGCGCTCTTGAGGTCGGTGACCGCGCCAAGGGCGTCCGCGGGAGAGTCGTAGAGCCGGGCGATCAACGTACTCATTGTTCCGTCCCCCAATAGTTGGGCCGCCAGCTTGAGCGCGACCTGAACTCGCAAGAGCGCGAAAGGCTCCCGAGCAGCCGCGCCAAACTTGCGACAGAACGCATGGTCTGGCAAGCCGAAAACGCGGCTATCCGCCATGTTCGGGGGGGGCCGGCGCGGCGCCGAGGCCGGCGCAATTCGCGACCGGTCCCCGCGGCGGCTCGCAGCAAGAGCCGCGTCGCGCGACGCATGCGAGCTGGAGGCGGCCGGCGCGCGCCCCCGGGCCCTTCATTGCCATCGTCGCGGTTCGCCCACATACTCGCCGGGCGCGACGTTTCGCGCCAATGCGGTTCACGGTGCGACGATGACGGCGGTTCCGGTTATCCTGCTCTTGTCGGCGGCGGTCACGCTGGGCCTTTACAATCTCGTCAATTTCCTCCGCGGCGACCGCAAGTCGGTCGTGATCGGGCTTCATCTGCTGCTCGGCCTCGGCAGTCTGATGGCGCTGGTGTATTTTCTCAAGGACGCGTCGGATGGCGAGCGCCCGCCCGCCGGTTCGTTCGGCAATGTCTCGGCCGGGTTCCTCGCCCTCGCCGCGTTTTCCGGGCTCGTCGGGCCGCTGCTCGCCCAGAGGTCGAAGCCGGCCGCCAATGTCGTGCTGGCGGCGCACGCCTGCTGCGGCGTCGCCGGGTTCCTCGCCTGCCTCGCCTGGAGCTACGGCGTGTGAGGGGAAGTGCGACCCGGTCCGAGCCGCGACCGCCGGATCGACCGCCGCCGCCTCGAGCCCGAAGCCCCGCGATCCGGCCCGTCCTCGCCGTTGCGCCCGCTCACTGAACAAGCGATACAGCGTCGCCGGGGGCTGGGGCTCCTGTCATTGCAATCGGGCCGAACCTGCGCCGACGCTGCGCGGGTCGGCCGATCATCGGGGGCGCGCGTGACGACCTTATGGATTTCCATCGCCGTCGGCGTCCTGACGTTCGCTCTCGGAAGCTTCGGCATGTTCCTGCAGAAGCGGCTGCCCGAGCAGCACATGGCCTCGGGCTCGCGCGACATGATCGGCGCGATCATGGGCCTCGTCACCCTCCTGCTGGCCCTGGTGCTCGGGACGCTGGTCGGCTCGGCCTACGGCTTCTTCGCCGTGCAGAAGGCCAATGTCGAGACGCTCGGCGCGCGAGCGATCCAGCTCGACATGGCGCTCGCGCAATATGGGCCGGAGGCGCAGCCGCTGCGCGAGGGCCTGAAGGACGCGGTCACGAGCGCCTATCAAGCGATCTGGGGCGGCGGCAATAATCCCAAATTGCTCGAGGTCGCGTCCTACCTTCCCACCCTCAAGCAGCTCAACATCGGCATTTCCTCGCTCACGCCGCATACGCCCGCCCAGACGCAACTGGTGTCGACGATCGCGATCAACGCCGGCATTATCGAGCAGACGCGGCTCCTGATGTCGCTGCAGCTCGCGAGCTCGGTCTCCTGGCCGCTCCTGGTCATCGTGGTGTCCTGGGCGATGCTGCTGTTCTGCGGTTTCGGCGTGCTCTCGAAGTTCAATGCGACCAGCGTCGCGGTGCTCGCGCTGGGCGCCTTCGCGGTCGCCAGCGCGATTTTCCTGATCCTCGAACTGAATCAGCCGTTCGACGGTCCGTTCCGGGTCCCGGGCGCATCGGTGGAGGAGACGATCGCGGCGATCGCCGGCTAGCCGCGCAGCATCGGCGCGAGCTTGCCGGATCGCCCCGACAGGGGCAGACTGACCCGCGTTCCGGCGCCCATCCGGGGAGCGCCGGCCGGAGCCTGCAGCGCCCGATTCGACCGCGCATTGACGAGCCGGACAGCAAGCCCCAGTCGGCTCGCCTCGGTTGTGTCGATCCCGGGCGTCGCGCCGAGCCGGCGGCGGGGATTTGCCCGGCGATCGGCCTGCGCGCCACGGGCTGGCAAACTGAGGGAGGAAGCGATGATCGTGCCGAGATATGGGTTCGGGCGGCTAGCGTGCGCGCTCGCCGCGACGCTGGTTGCGGTTGCCATGACCGACGCGTCCGCTCGCGCGGATGGCGAGCCGGCGCGCGTGCGCGGCACGGTCGTGAGCCTGGATGGTTCCAAGCTCGTCGTCCACGCCAGGGACGGCGCGGACGTCGGGGTCGTCCTGGCGGACAAGTTCGGCGCGATCGCGGTCGTCAAGGCGTCGATGGCCGATATCAAACCGGGCGTGTTCATCGGCGCCGCGACGGCGACCCAGCCCGATTCGACGTTGCGATCGGTGGAAGTGGTCGTGTTCCCCGACGGCATGAAGGGGACCGCCGAGGGCCATTATCCCTGGGATCTGCCGGGCGCCAGCATGATGACCAACGCGACGGTCTCCAACGCGGTCAAGGGCGTCGATGGCCAGACCGTGACGGTGACCTACAAGGGCGGCGAGAAGAAGATCGACATTCCCGCCAACGTGCCGGTCGTCACGCTCGTCCCTACGACCGCTGCGGACATTCATGCCGGCGAAGCCGTGTTCGTGCCTGGGGTGCGCGGGGCGGACGGCGCGGTGCACGCCGGCGTGGTTCTGTTCGGCAAGGACGGCGTGATCCCGCCGATGTGATCGGAGCTGGGCGGGGAGCCGACGCGCCTGGCCGACGGTCAGGGCTGGCGCGTCACGGTCGTCTCCTCGTGAAGACCGCGACGAGGCCGCGAACGCGCCCGTCGTTCACACCCCGAACAGCCCCTCCACCGTGCGCCGCATCACCGCCGCCGTCACGTCGACGCCGGTCCAGTGCCGGATCGAGATCACGCCCTGGTTGACCAGCATGCCGAGCCCGTCGAGCGTGCGGCAGCCCAGCGCCTGCGCCTCGCGGATCAGCAGGGTGCGCGGCGGGTTCGGGATGACGTCGGCGACGATCATCGCCGGCCGCAGGCTCGCCATGTCGAGCGCGAGCCGGCCGTCGATGTCGGGATAGAGGCCGATCGAGGTCGCGTTGACGAGGATGTCGGCGGCCTCGGGCGCGCGATAGGGCCGGTCCCAGACGACGAGTTCGGCGCGCGCGGGCGTCCTGTCGTTGATCAGCGCGACGAGTTCGGCGCCGAACAGCACGAGCGTCTTGCCGGCGGGATCGACCAGCGTGCGCAGCGAGTCGACGAAGCCCTTACCGTCGGTGTTCTCGCCGATCAGCCGGCCGTCGCGCTTCACCACGCAATTGACCGCGCCGATTGTCGCTGCGGATTCGCCGAGCGCGTCGAGATGGCGGATCACCGCGACCTTGTG
>JBEKZS010000210.1:0-5515 GCA_049509635.1 Roseiarcus sp. | reverse complement strand
GAACGAACGGTGTCATCGCGGCCGACCACCCGCGCCGGTCGTGGCGGCAGCCTTTGAACTCGTTCTACGGGGGTAATCCCGGCAATCGGACCCGTGTGCCCAGCGCTCGAGCGCATAACCGGCGCGACAAAGCAATAACCCCTTCCGGAAATATTGGCTACGTAGCGAGCGCCGTCTCGTCCGTCGCCAAGCGCCTTCCGAAGGGCTGCGATGTGAGCGCGGAGATTGGCGTCCTCCACGGTCACACCCGGCCACACCGTCGAGATTAGCTCCTTGTGAGGAACGACTTCTCCAGCCCGCTCCGTGAGTGCGATCAGGACATCGAGCACACGCCCGCCGAGCGGCACCGGCTCGTCGGCCTTCTTGAGCAACCTCTCGGCAGCCACCAAGCTGAAAGGGCCAAAAGAAAGTACGTCCCCGGGCTCAGAGTTACGACGATCATTCATCCGTTTCGTTCGTGCTCTTTTGGCATCCAGACGTCCGGATAGAGCCGAGATCTCACCTGGAAACTTAGATGACACCAGGCGTGACGGTCGCGGATCAGAAGCATCGCCGGGTCATCGACCAACGCGCGACACACGCGCTCGCTGCTCGACGAGCTGAATTGTGCGATCAGCAGCACATTGTCGAATATGCTCAGCAAATCACCAACCACATCGTTCTGAGAGACGATGCCTAGACGATCAGGAGATCCTTGAACGCCGCAACCATCGATCGATATTTGATCGTCAGTGGGTTCGTCGAGACCACCCACGCAACTGAGCAACGTCCTTTTGCCGCCCCCGCCGGGACCGACGATGCTCAAGAATTCGCCTTCTCGGATTTCCAAGCTAAAGAAATCCAAAAGGGGGCTGCCCCGAAAGGCCTTGCTCACGCCGGTAATCTCAAAACGCGCCGCCGCCATGACCCCTATTAACTAACTGATGAGTCTGGCATTTGTCAAACTTGAAGTCAACAACCACACGGCTCGAATCCAGGTCAACCAAACACACTGTTTCAATGTGTAAATACGACCTCTGAGTTGATGTACCAAAGGGCGGAGACCTTCGAACGGGCAGTTTCAACCTTGGCAGCGGCGCTGGAGTGCCGAATCGCTCGATTGCGGGCTGGCTTCCGACGATACCGTGTCAACCATCAACCTGAGTTCCGAGCCCTGGCGCGGTTTGAGCGTGTCTGGACCTGTCGCGCGCGTCAAGGCGGGCGCAAGTGCGCCCCCGCTATCGCGGCTATCGGCCTTGACCCGCGCGCCAGGTCCAGACCTCGTTCCACCGTGCAAAGGACGCGGCGCCTTCAACTCAGGCATGGGCTTGCTCCGGGCTCCAGGGTTTGCCGTCGCGCAGGATGGCGTTGAGGATGGTGAGCAGTTTGCGGGCGACGGCGATCAGGGCGGCCATCTTGCATTTGCCGGCGTCGATGAGGCGCGCATGGAAGGCCTCGAGCACGGGGTTGTGCTTGACGGCGACCATGGCGCCCATGAACAGGGCGCTCCGCACGCCGGCGCGGCCGCCGCCGATGAAGCTCTTGCCTTTCCACTTGCCCGACTCGCGCGTCCACGGCGCGAGACCGGCGAGGGCGGCGATCTGGCGGCGATCGAGCTTGCCGAGTTCGGGCATCTCGGCCAGGAGGCGGCCGGCGATGGTCGGTCCGACGCCGGGGACGGTTTCGAGCAGGTCGTCCTTTTCGCGCCACGGCGGGGTGGCGCGAATGGCTTGCTGGATCTGGCCCTCGATGTCGGAGAGCTCTTTTTGCAGCGTCTTCAGCACACGCTCGATGCTCGCCAGCAATCGTTTGTTGGCGTTGCCGTTCTTTCGCTGCCGCTCGGCCGTCATCATCGCCATGATCTGGCTTCGGCGTCCCACGAGATCGCCGAGCTGGCGCGTCGCCTCGTCCGGCATCGGCCGGACGGCGGGCTTGGTCGCCTCGATGAAGTGAGCGATGACGCTGGCGTCCTCTCCCTGGCCCGGCTGTCGGCGGCGGGGGCACTGTTTGATCGAGCCGGCGACCAGAGTTGTGAGGAGCGCGCGGAGGTCGGGAATAAAGGCGCATCCAACTCGGTCTAGCTCTCGATAGCCGCGAGAACCTGGACGGAGGATCGAATATGGCGCGCAACAACATTCGGAGATTCGGCGCGGTGGCTGTCGCCATCGCTGGGATGCTTCGCGTCGCGACGGCGAACGCCAGTCCATGCACGGGGCAAATCGCGGAATTCCGCGGTGCGCTTCCACATGACGGGGACGGCAGGCCAACCTTCGTCGGCAGCGCGCCCCAATCCATAGCGGCGCAACTCGAGCACCAGCCAACCAGAGACTCAGTCGAACGGGCCAAGAAGCAAAGCCAGACTCAGCTCCTGACGGTACTCGCTCAAGCCGAAACGCTCGACTCGGAAGGCAGGCGGCGGGAATGCCTGGATGCCTTCGCCAGGGCGAAGCTGATGCTAAATCCATGACGATCGCGAAGGCGGAATGGGGCTCGAGAAGAGTAGGTCGGCGCCCAGAAAATGGAAATGACACTGATCGTGGACCATTTGATACCGCCGCGGGGATCGCGGCGGGTGGGCGCCGAAACGCATCCGCCCGCTCCGGACGATCGAACTTGTCCGCGCCATCTCATGACTTGCCGAAAACGACGCCCGCGACGTGGGCCTTGGCCTGCGAGAGTCCCGGCTTCAACGAGATCGAATGCGCAAAAAATATCTCCTCGCATCGGGAATGAACATGCGGCGACAGAGTCTCGTTATTGATTGTTGCGGGGTCGAACAAGGAGAACCGATATGGTTCGGGAAGAGGATACGCTCGTCGCACACCTGCCCTCGTCGAAGGGACGAATGAACTGGGTGAGCGATACGACGTCTCAGCGACGCCGCACCACAAGCGTTTGCGCCTGCCCCAACCATGAGCGCGCTGCCTCGGGGACCGGCGACGATCATGAGCGGCTCGATGTCCCGAACCATTCAGGGCGTCGCTGCGTCGCCATGTGCGTATGGCGTCGTCGCGCGCGACCCACGTGAGGTTTTGGCTGATCACAACCTCAGTCAAGTCTCAATCCCCCTCAAGCGGCGAAGTACGACCTCGAGGGCAATCAAAGGACGACAGCGCCATGCAGATCACCAATACCAACCAACTCGCGGACAGTCGTGGCCACTATCCGATAGGCCGCATCAGAGCGGCGTCCGATTGGCGCCCGTATGACGCCTCCAGGGCTCGGGCGGATCGACTTACCGCCGTTCGTAAACTGATCCGCGAGGCGGAAGAGTACGGCGCGGATGCGATCATCGAGTTGGAGTTTCACTTCGACGACGTCAAGCGCGCCGAAATCGAGGGCGCATCGTTGGTGCGGATCGCGGCGACGGGAATTGCGGTCAGGTTCGTCGGGGCGGGTTGACAACACGGTCGGGCGCCGAGAGAAATGAATTTGTGGACGAGATGAGCGGGATTGTGCGTCCACGTTGAAAACCGCTGGCGCGGCATGATGAGGAGGTCGGTCGGCGTCGTGGCTGTATGGGCCCCTCGGCCGCTTCGTGTTTGCGTGCGGCGCGGTTCCCTCCCGCTCGCGGAAAAGAACAAGATAACCGAATGCCATTTCCATCCCCACCGTCGCCTCTCATTCCGCGAGGCCGATGCGGCGGCGAAGATCTTGGAACTGAGCGTGATCTCGCAGAGGATCGAAGGCAGGTCGTAGGAGGATCGACGGATTGAAATGCTCCTCGTACGCTTTGTCGAGCCGGGTCATCGCCAGCGTCGGCCGCCCAAGACCGACATAGACGAGCGCGATATTCGCGTCGAAGGAGGGATTTTGTTGATTCTTGGATTCCAGCTCCGCCAGGATCTGGAGCGCTTCGTCCCGGCGCCCTGAAGCCGCGTAAGCATAAGCGAGATTGGAGTCGAAGGCGCCGTTGTGGCCTGAAAGTTCGATCGCCTTCTGGAATTCGGCGATCGCCTCGGCGTGCAGGCTTGCGCGCGCTCTTGTAAGTCATGACCGAAGTGCGGGAAATCACCCTGAGCGCGCGGATCCGACCAAGTTCGGTGATCAACGCATCGGTCATTCCGTCAACGAAATAATCCTGGGAAGGATCGCCAGAGAGGTTGTCCAGCGGAAGCACCGCCAGGGAGTCGATCGTCGGTGGCGTGCGTTCCCATGGGCGCAGAGACGAAAGCAACCCGATCGTCAGGGCGAGCGCCAGAGCCGAGGCGAGACCATAGAGTATCCAGCCATGCGGCCGAGGCGCCGATCTGGCGCATCTCGACGATGCCTATGTGCTGGCCTGCTGGCTCGTCGAAAATCAAACCGATGCGGAGGGTGTCGTAGCGGAAGCGTTCCGACTCGCATTCGCCGAGACGGGTCTGTCTGGTGATTTCAACGCCCGAACCCTGGTTTTGGCCGCCGTGCGTCGCACCGCCCGTGACTGGCTGCGGCAGAACCGCGCTGCGGAGGTCACCGACGTCGAGATCGACGAGCCGGAGCGCAACGGGTCTGACCTCAGCGCCGCCAAAACATCGCGCACAGCCCCGTTGACTGCCGATCCGTCGCCGCTCGAGGCCGCGATTGCGGCTCTTCCCGCGCCATTCCGGGAGACGATCGTTCTGCGCGATATCCTCGGTCTTTCCCATCGCGAGATCGCCGATCTGACGCAGACCCAGATGGGCGCCGCGCCCAAGCGACTCGCCGAGGCGCGCGAGAGGCTCCTCGAGACTGGGGCCTGGATTGCGTCGGCGCACGAGCCATCTGCCTGCTACGAACAGATCTCAAATCGGCGTGATCCGCAGATGCATCGAGAACAATGCCCCCACTCGCAAAACTGAACAATCCTCCGCGATCTTGGCCGGGAGCGATGCGACATCAGGGCGGCGGCGCTCGCCTGGACAACATTTTACGCAAGCCGAAGCACGGGCCTCCAGCCCGCGACGATCCGAGAGCGGCGCCCGCTACGCCTCGTTTCGACGCCACAAAATAGAAACCGCTGCGTGAGGGAATAAACGTGTGCGCCGCCCGGTCTCTCTCTCACGATGCAACGTGATGGAGCACCGACATGAGCGCAGCGAGCAATCGAGCCGGAATTTCGGCATATCTCGTGAGGACCGGACGCCGCCGACCCTTGCCGCCGCGGCCTGTTCAGGGTCCTGGCGCGGCAAACGAGCCCGGGCCCAGCGTCGCGCCGGCGCCGCGCGCCACCGGCTATTCCGTTGTGATGCAAGCGACGCATTGGGTCAGTGTCGCGCTTTGCCTCTTGGCGTTTCTGATCGCCTGGAGGATTGGCAACGCGGCGGATGACGAAGCACCGTGGCTAGTCATGCTGCATCGCTCGCTCAGCGTCACGATCTTGACCCTGATCGGGTTGCGTCTCGCCTGGCGCTGGTGCGCGCAATTTCGACGGTCAGGCGCCAAAGCGTCCTCGGTCCTTCAAATGGAAGCGCGGGCGAGCGTCATCCTCCTCTACTTTCTTCTGGCTGCGCAGCCCCTGATGGATCTCGCCGCCAGCATGCTCGAAGGCAATCGCATCGTCGTGTTCGGCGTCATT
>JBEKZS010000021.1:0-40264 GCA_049509635.1 Roseiarcus sp. | reverse complement strand
CGCTTCGCTACGCCCCTCCCGGCGATCGCAAGCGATCGCCTTGGGGTGACTGCGCGCCGTCGGCGTGGCAATTAGCGACCGTGACCCTTTGGTGCGCAGCGTGGCCGATTGGCCGCGCCGCGCACCAAAAGGTCACGGTTGCAAACGGCCGGGGCCGGGCGCGCGGGTCAATGTTCGCGAAGCGCCTCTTGGCGCGGAGCGACCGCCGGAGGCGGCTTGACATTGACGCGCGCGCCCGGCCCTGGCAGCGCGGCCGAAGCCGGCTTGGCGTGCGGCTCAGCGGATCCGTTGGCCGGTCCGTCAGACTCCGCTCAGTTGAAATCGAACAGCGACTCCTGCCGGCCGGGCGAATCGAACGGCCGCGGCAACAGCTCGAATCCTCCGGAGTTGCGCGTGAAATCAGGGCCCTCGGAGCGGAGATCGAAATGGGCGGTGTCGTAGAAATAGCGGTCCTCGGTCCCGACATTGGCGCTCGGGCCGGGGTCGAGGTAGGAGCGGCCGGTGCGCACGACGACATCGCCCGGGCGGACCGGCGGAACCTCGCGATCGCGCGCGGCGACATGCGGGTGCGCGGTCCAATGATGGCGATGAGGCTGGACCTGCTGGGCCTGCGCGCCGCTCGTCAGCATCGCGCCGATCGCCAGCGTCAGGGCTGCCGCGCGGAAACCTCGATGGGGGAAGGCCATGGCTGGAACTCCAGATTGGACGGATACCATCCGGACAACGTTCTGGCCACCCCGGAAGTTGCCCCGCCCCGGTCGGCGATCGATCGAGGCTCGAACGCCGCTGGTTTCGCTTCGTCCCGATGCGGTCCCCGCCGTCCTATTGTCGCCACATCGATGACTGATGACCGGGTCTCGTTTCGTTTCGGCGCCGCTCAACCCGGCGAATGGCCGGCGCGCTTCTCCAATCCGGCCCAAAGCGGTCATGCTTCGAAGGACCAGGCGATGATCGCGGCATTCCGGGCTTTCGCCGTCGCCGCGTCTTGCGCGCTGCTCGCCGGCTGCGTCGACACTGCGGTCGAGGGGGCGGCCGATTACGTCGGCTCGGCGGGCGGACTGCTCGCCCATGCGCCGGCCGGGCGGCCGAGCGTGGTGCAGATTTTCATCGCCTCGACCCGCAAGGGCGAGACGGGCGCCGCGGCGCAGGAGGCGTCCGAGGTCACCCGCTATGCGCTGACGACCCTGACCTTTCCGCCCGGCCACCAGGCCGGCGCGATCGAGCGGCCGATGTGGGGCGCCGGCAACGCCGCCGATCATGTCGTGGTGGCGGGACGGCGGGAGCTCGACGCCGACGAATTCCGCGCCGAACTCGCCTCGCATGTTTCGGGCCGAATCGGGGTCAACCGCGACCTCCTCGTGTTCGTGCACGGATTCAACACCAGTTTCGAGGAGGCGCGCTGGCGCGCGGGACAGCTCGCCGCCGACAGCCGCTTCGGCGGCGTGCCGATCCTGTTCACCTGGCCGACGCGCGGCGAACTGCTCGGCTACGCCTCGGACAAGGACAGCGCCACCGCCTCACGCGACGCGCTGGGGGCGTTGCTGGAGGATCTGGCGAAGACCCCGGGGGTCGGCCGCATCCACGTTCTCGCCCATTCGATGGGCTGCTGGCTGACGATGGAGGCCCTGCGGGAGATCGCCATCGCCGGCGATCGCGATCTCGGCGGCCATCTGGGCGAGGTCATGCTGGCGGCGCCCGACATCGACATGGACGTGTTCTCCAAGCAGATGGCGCGCGTCCAGCCCGCCCGGGTCACCGTCTTCGCCACCGCCAACGACCGCGCGCTGTCGCTGTCGAGCTGGATCGCCGACGCCCGCCCGCGGGTCGGCGCGATCGATCCGGCCAAGCCCAGGGACAAGGCGGCGCTGGAGAAGCTCGGCGCCAAGGTCTATGACCTCTCGGCTTTTTCCGACGGGCTGATCGGCCACGGCCTCTATGCCGACACGCCCGACGTCATCCATGCGATCGGCGCCCAGCTCGGCGCGCCGAGGGCTCCGGAGGTCAACACCGTCTCGGTCATCGACGCGACGGGCGAAGGCGGCGCGCCCGCGGCGGTCGGCGCCGCGCCGATCCAATAGGCCGGGCGGAACCGGCGGCGTCGGGAATGCCGGATTTGCGAGCGATCGGCGAACGGGCCGCGCGCGGCCTCAGGCCGCCAGCAGATAGGCGACGCCTTCGCAGGGCCGCAGATTGCGGTTGCGGTTGCGCGCCAGATTGCTGGTGAAGTTGCAGGCCATGGCGAGAGAGCGGGGCCAGTGTTTCTCGCCCGATCGCCTGCACGCGACGTCCAGCTCGTTGAGGGCGCTGACGTGCGCCTCCATGACCGCGCCCCGCAGCGCTTCTTCGAGCCCGCGCAGATCGGCCCGGGACGCGCTCTGCGCCAATTCGTGGCGGCTATCCATCGACATCGCGGTTCGCCTTGGAGCCCAGGCCGGCAAAATGCGCCGACATGGTTAACAAAACCTTCTCGGCGCCTTCCCCGGGCACGCGAATGTTCGCGGGCCGCCGCGCGCGGTCACGCCGGGGCTTCGGCGCGCAGTGCGGCGATCGCCTCGTCGGCGGCCACGAGGCCGGTCCGATAGGCGCCGTGGGCGGTCGAATAGCCGGTGGCCGAACAGGCCTCGCCGGCGAAGAACAGCCGCCCGTCGACCGGCGCGGCGAGCGCGGCGCGCGCGTCCGCCCGGCCCGGCGAGGCGTAGGAATAGGAGCCGCGCGCGAACGGGTCGGAGCCCCAGCGATGCTGGGCCAGCGGGGCCACGCGGCCGGCGAAATCCGCCCCGAACAAGCCGGCGAGTTCGCCGACCGCGAAGTCGAGGAACGCGCGCGCGCCGCCCGACTCGAGTTCGGCCGCCAGCGGGCCGCCGAAATAAGCTTCGATCAGCGGCCGGCCAAAGGGGCGCAAATGATAGGCCGCGGTCGCGGGGCGGTTCGCGGCGCCGAAGGCGCGGCTGTCCGCCTCGAATTCCTCCGCATCCGCCAGCGCCAGATAGAGCTTGTCGGCGAGGCCGAGCGGCAGCCCCGCGGCCGCCTCGGTCTTGGCGGGCAGCGCGGGCACGAACAGATCGGGCTGCGCGGCGATCAGATTGCTCGGCAGGGTGACGATGACCGCCCGCGCCGAGACTGCGCCCTGGCTCGTCTCGACGCGCAGGCGCCGGCCGCGCCGGTCGATCCGCTGCGCCCGGCAGCCGAGCGCGACCGGCAGGCCGGCGCCGTGGGCGGCGACGACGCGGCCGTAGCCCTCGGCGACCCGCCAGTTGACGCCGGTGTCGTCATAGCGCGCCAGGTCGCGCGCCGAGACGCGATCGAGCGTGGCCCCGCTGTAATAGGTGCTGACGGCGTCGATCAGCGGATTCCAGCGATTGGCCGGCTCGAGGAAATCCGACGCCGGGCGGTCGGCCTCGGCCTCGCCGAGCGCGTCGGCGCGCTCGCGGAAGCTGCGGAGCGCCTGGGCGAAGGCGGGCGCGTCGAAGCCGGCGCGCCCCAGGGTCGCGGCGGCCCGCATCCAGGGCGGCGGCGATTCGTCGATTGCGCGGCCCTGCTCGCGAGCGATGGCCGTCCAGGGGTTGCGATCGCCCGAATGCAGCCAGCCGCAGCCGAGGTCGAGCGGGTATCCGGCCGCCTCGACGGTCCAGGCGCGCCCGCCGAGCCGATCGCGCGCCTCGATCATCAGCGCTTCGACGCCGGCGTCCCGAAGCCGCCGCGCCGCCCCGATCCCTGCCGCGCCGGCGCCGACGACGGCGACTTCGACTTCCCCTGGGGTCATGCGATCGAGCTTCCGAATCGCGAACCGGCGAGAACGCATTTTCGCCGCTCAATTGACAGCGCCGCGACGGGCGGCGGCAGCGGACGGCGTTCAGGCCGGGCAAATCGAGCGCCGCGCCGCCCCTTCCCCGAAACGCCCCGCACGACCGCGTGGAACGTGACCTGCCATCGCGCTGGTCGCGGAAGGCCGGCAGATCGTCGCCCGCTCGTACTGAAATGGCGGAGACGGAGGGATTCGAACCCTCGATAGGGCTTTACAACCCTATAACGGTTTAGCAAACCGCCGCCTTCAGCCTCTCGGCCACATCTCCTGGCGCGCTTCGGGCTCTGCGCGACTTTGGTCATATGCCCGACAGGACGGACCTTTGCAAGACCGTCGGATTATCGGCCGCCGGCCCAGACCGCCCGGACTCGGGTTGCGCGCGGGCGGCTATGCCCTTACGAACAGACGGGAGGTTCCATGTTCCAACGTTCCCCCGCCGCGCGATCCGCGGGCCCCGGCGCCGCCGGACGACTCGTCGCGGCCGGACTCGCGCTTGCGCTCGGCGTCGACCTGCCCGCGGCGCCGGCGCAGGCCGCGGGAAGGCCCGCCCCGATTCTCGGCGACTGGCTCACCCAGCACGGCGACGCCAAGCTGCGGTTCGCGGCCTGCGGCGCCGCGCTGTGCGGCAAGATCGTCTGGCTGAAGGAGCCCAATGACGACAGCGGCCGCCCGAAGACCGACGTCGGCAACAGCGATCCCGGCAAGCGCAGCCGACCGCTGATGGGACTGACCATCTTCACCGATCTCAAGCCGGACGGCGACCAATGGAGCGGCCAAGTCTATAACGCCGAGGACGGCAAGGACTACCGGGTCTCGATCAAGCGGGTCGACGACGGCCACGCCAAGGTCAATGGCTGCGTGCTCGGCGGCCTGTTCTGCGGCGACGAGGTCTGGACCCGCGGCTGAGCCGGCGCGCGAGGAACGGAAGGGGCAAGCCTTGCTGCACCGCGCATCGATCGACGCCTCCATGCGCACGGCGGCGGGCGCGCCGCCGGTCGAATGGGTGCGCGCGCCCGGCCTCGTCGACTACCAGGCCGCGGTCGCCGAAATGGAATCGCGCGCCGCGGCGATCGCGGACGGCGCGGCGGCCGAACGGATCTGGCTCGTCGAACACCCGCCGCTCTACACCGCCGGGACGAGCGCCAGACCCGGCGACCTCCTCGAACCCCGGTTCCCGGTCCATCGCACGGGGCGCGGCGGGCAATTCACCTATCACGGGCCTGGCCAGCGGATCGCTTATGTGATGCTCGACCTGAAGCGCCGGCGGCCCGACGTGCGCGCCTTCGTCGCCGCGCTCGAGGGCTGGCTGATCGACGCGCTGGCGGCCTTCGACGTCGCAGGGGAGCGGCGCGAGGACCGCGTCGGCGTCTGGGTGCGCCGCCCGGACAAGGCCGCCGGCGCCGGCGGCGCGCCCGCCGAGGACAAGATCGCCGCGCTCGGCATCCGGGTGCGCCGCTGGGTTTCCTTCCACGGCGTCGCGCTCAATGTGGCGCCGGACCTCGCGCATTTCTCCGGCATCGTGCCCTGCGGCGTCGCGCAGGCTCATCTGGGCGTGACGAGCCTGCGCGACCTCGGCCACGCCGCGACGATCCGCGAGGCGGACGCGGCGTTGCACGCCGCCTTCGAGGCGCGATTCGGCGCCGTCGCGCCGATCCGCCCGACGCCCCGCTAGTTGAGGAATCCGGCGGCGGGCGCATAGGCGAGGCCATGCGCGTCGGCGACCGGCTTGCAGGTGATCTTGCCATCGTGGACGTTGAGCCCCGCGCGCAGGTGCAGGTCATCCTTCAGCGCCTGCCGCCAGCCCTTGTCGGCGAGCGCGAGCGCGAATGGCAGGGTCGCGTTGTTGAGCGCGAAGGTCGAGGTGCGCGCGACCGCGCCGGGCATGTTGGCGACGCAATAATGGACGATGCCGTCGACGACATAGGTCGGGTCGGAATGGGTCGTCGCCCTCGAAGTCTCGCAACAGCCGCCCTGGTCGATCGCGACGTCGACGATGACCGCGCCCGGCTTCATGGTCGACAGCATCGCCCGCGTCACCAGTTTGGGCGCGGCCGCGCCCGGCACCAGCACGGTTCCGATCAGCAGGTCGGCGCGCCTGACCAGCTCCTCGATCGCCGCGCGGGTGGAGAAGATGGTGCGCACGCCGGTGCCGAACTGCGCCGAGAGCCGCCGCAGCGCCTCAGCCGAGCGGTCGACGACCACGACATTGGCGCCCATGCCGAGCGCAATCGTCGCCGCATGGGTGCCGGACACGCCGCCGCCGAGGATGATCACCTCGGCGGCCGGCACGCCTGGCACGCCGCCGAGCAATATGCCGCGCCCGCCCGCCGCCTTTTCCAGCGCATGGGCGCCGACCTGCGGCGCCAGCCGCCCGGCGACTTCAGACATCGGCGTCAGCAGCGGCAGCCCGCCATAGGGCGACGTCACGGTCTCATAGGCGATGCAGGTCGCCCCGGAGGCGACCAGGTCGAGCGTCTGCGCCAGGTCGGGCGCCAGATGCAGATAGGTGAACAGGATCTGGCCGGGGCGCAGCCGCGCCCGCTCGGCGGCGAGCGGCTCCTTGACCTTCACGACGATTTCCGCGCGGGCGAAAATCTCCGCCGGGCCCTCGACGATCGTCGCGCCCGCCTGGACATATTCGGCGTCGGCGAGGCCCGAGCCGATCCCGGCGCCCTTCTCGACGAGCGCCTTGTGGCCGTGGTGGACGAGTTCGGCGACCGACGAGGGCGTCAGGCCGACGCGAAATTCATTGTCCTTGATTTCCTTGGGCACGCCGACCAGCATTTTCGCCTCCCGCGAGTGAGTATGGCGATGATCCCGGCTTCTGCGCGCAATGTCCCACGATTCTCGGGACAGCGCCGCCGCGGAATGGCAGATTATGCGGCGTAATCCTCATTTCGGGCAATTTGATGCGAACCCTTGAAATCGACGATCGCGACCGCGCGATCCTGCGCGCATTGATGCGCGAGGGGCGGCTGACCAACGCCGAGCTCGCCGAGCGGGTGAATCTATCGCCGTCGGCGTGCCTGCGCCGCGTGCGCCTGCTCGAGGACAGCGGGTTGATCGCCGGCTATGTCATGCTCCTCGATCCTGTCGCGGCGGGTCTGCCGGGCGCCGCCTTCGTATCGGTGACGCTCGACCAGCAGGGCCGCGCGATGCTCGACCGGTTCGAGGCGGCGGTCGGCCGTCACGCCGAGATCATCGAATGCTACTTGCTCGCCGGCTCCGCCGACTATCTGATGCGCGTCGCCTATCGCGACGCGCGCGATTTCGAGCGCATTCACACCGACATCCTCACGCAATTGCCCGGCGTCACGCGCGTACAGTCGACGCTCGCACTGCGGACCGTGAAGAAGACGACAGAACTGCCGGTGTGAAGCGACGGCGGCCCGCCCGCTTTCCGGTTGCGCCGCCGGGCCGAACGTCGCAGGGATGGCAGGGCCGGCGCGGCTGCGACCGGCCGGAGCGAAGGTGGCATGGGCGACTTCATCATGCTCGGCCTCATCGGGCTCGCGATTATTCTCCTCGGCCCGGTCGGCTTCTTCTTGGCCCTCGGCGCCCGCGCCCGCCTGAGGGACCTGGAGGCGCGCATCGCCGGACTCGAGGCGCGGGCGCCGGCCGCCTCTCGGCGGACGGGCGACGTATCGGGCGCCGGCGCCGCAGCGCCGCTTGCGCTGCCGATCGGATTGAACCCGCCGCCTCCTGCGCGCGAGCCAGGCCCTGCGCTCGCCCCCGCGCCGCCGGGGCCGGCCGCGCCACCGCCGGCGCGCGCCCCCGCGCCGCGAGCAACGGTCGCCGCGCTCGCGCCAGCGCCCGGCCCCGCCGAGGCCCCCGTCGGCATCGAAGAGCGGCTCGGCGCGCATTGGGCAGTCATCGTCGGCGGCGTCGCGCTCGCGCTCGGCGCGCTGCTGTTGGTGAAATATTCAATCGAGCAGGCCTGGTTCGGGCCCGCCGCGCGGGTGGTCGCCGGCCTGCTGCTGAGTCTCGCGCTCCTCGTGGCGGGCGAATATCTCCGCCGCAAGCAGCGGCCCGACGAGGGCGCGCCCGCCGGCGCGCCGATCCCCGCCGTCTTGACGGCCGCCGGCACCATCGCCGCATTCGGGTCGCTCTATGCCGCCCATGCTCTCTACGGCTTCATCGGCCCCGGCGCGGCTTTCGTCCTGATGGGCGCCGTCGGCCTCGCCGCGATGCGGCTCGCCGCGCTGCACGGCCCCGCGCTGGCCGGGCTCGGCCTCGTCGGCGCGCTCGGCGCGCCGCTGCTCGTCAATTCCACCGAACCGAACCCCCTGCCGGTCGTCGTCTATGTCGCGGTCGTCTGCTCCAGCGGCTACGGCCTGGCGCGTCTGCGCGACTGGCTCCGGCTCGCCCTCGCCGCCGCCGCCGGTGCTGCGTTCTGGCAGCTGCTGTTCCTCGCCAGCGTCGGCGGGCGCGACGGGACCGACTTCATCGTGGCGAGCGACATCCATCTGGTCGTCGAGACCGCGCTCGCGCTGATCGCCTTCGCGGTCGCGCCGCATCGGGCGACGCCGCCCGGCGAACAGGCGACCGATGAGATCGCCTCGGCGGTGATGCTCTGCTGCGCGCCGGTCGCCGCGCTGACGCTCGCGATGACGGCGTTCGACCCGGACGCGGCCGAGGCATGGCTCGTCGTCGCCACGCTCGTCCCCGCGATGCTCGCGCTGGCCGGCCTGCGGCTGCCCGCTGCCGCGAGCGGGACCGCGGCGGCCGGGCTCGTCATCCTCGCCGCGCTGACGACCTGGGCCGGCCATCGCGGCTGGACCCGCGAGCCCTATGTCTTCTTCGCGACCTGGCGGACGCCAGACGGCGCGGCGGCCTTTGTCGGCTTCGGCCTCGCCGCCTCGCTCGCGCTCGCGGTCCTGTCTTTCGGGCGAATGCTCGGCCCGGGCGCGCTGTCCTTCAACAAGGCGGCGGTCTATGCGGGCGCCGGCGCGCTGACGCCGCTCGGCGCGGTGTCGCTGCTCTATCTCCGGCTCGCCCATGCGGAGACCAGCAGCCCCTTCGCCGCGACGGCGGCGGGCCTCGCCGCCGCGATGGCGGTCGGCGCCGCGATATTCCGCCAGCGGGCGGCGCCCGAAGCCGCGCCCGCGATCACGCTCGGCCTCGGCGCGCTCGCCTCCGGCGCCATCGCCGCCCTGTCGCTCGGCCTCGTCTTCGCACTGTCCGAGGGCACGCTGACGGTCGCGCTCGCTCTCGCCGCGCTGGGCGCCGCCTTCGTCGGCGAGCGGCTCGCCATTCCCCCGCTGCGCTGGTGCGTCCTCGCGCTCGGCCTCGCGGTCGCCGGGCGTTTCCTCTGGCGGCCGCGCATCGTCGCCGACCTCGGCCCGACGATCCTGTTCAACTGGCTGCTGTTCGGCTATGGCGTCCCTGCGCTCGCGTTCGGCTCGGCCGCCCGGCTGATGCGGCGCTCGGGCGAGGACGCGCCTGAGCGCGTCGCGCGGGCGCTGGCGATCCTCTGCAGCGCGCTTCTCGCCTTCTTCGAGATTCGCCATGCGATGAACGGCGGCGATCCATTCGCGCCGTCGAGCGGGCTCGTCGAGCAGGGCCTGCTCGCCGTCACCGGCATCCTCTTCTCGCTCGTGCTGATGGAGCTCGACGCGCGACGCGCCGATCCGCTCTACGACGTCGCCTCGCTCGGCTTCGGCGCGCTGACCCTCGCCCAGTGCGTCGTCGGCCTGCTCGTCGTCGAGAATCCCTATCTCACGGATGCGCCGGTCGCCGGCGGCGCCGTGCTCAACGCGCTCGCGCTCGGCTACTTCCTGCCTGCCGCCGCCGCGCTCGCGCTCGCGCGGCGGGCGCGCGGCCGCGACCCCGAATGGCGGCGCTGGATCGCCGCGATCGCGGCGCTCGCGCTGCTGTTCGCGGGCGCCGATCTGGAGCTGCGCCTGCTGTTCCAGGCGGGCCCGAGCATCGGCGCCGGGAGGCCGACCGGCGATGGCGAATTCTACGCCTATTCGGCGCTGTGGCTGATCCTCGCCCTGCTCGCCCTCGGCTATGGCGTCGTCGCCCGGTCGAAGCCCGCGCGGCTCGCTTCAGCCGCGCTGATCGCGCTGACCGTCTTCAAGGTGTTCCTGCTCGATCTCGCCGGCCTGCAGGGCGTGCTGCGCGCGCTCTCCTTCCTCGGCCTCGGCGTCGCGCTGATCGGCGTCGGGCTCGTCTATCAGAAGCTGATCTTCGCCAGGCGCCCGGACCGCAACGAAGGCGGCAAGCCGGCTGCGCCTGGCGCCGGGGTGTGATAGGAGGGCGCGACTTTCGCCCGAGGGCCGCCCATGACCGAACCCAACGCCGACATCGCCAAGCTCCCGTTCGAGGCCGCGCTCGCCGAACTCGAAGGGATCGTCGAGAAGCTCGAGAAGGGCGCCGTCGCGCTGGAGGAATCGATCGCGATCTACGAGCGCGGCGAGGCGCTGAAGGCCCATTGCGACAAGCTGCTGAAGAATGCGGAAATGCGGATCGAGAAGATCACGCTGGGGGCCGACGGCAAGCCGAAGGGAGTGGAGCCGCTCGACGCGGGATAGACGATCGAGTTGTATCCACAGTTCGACTTGACGCAAAACCTCCCTCGTCCCGACCGCCGCGAGGGAAAAGGCGGCTCCGCGCGCCATGCCGCCGAGGCGACGGCGTCACGGCATGGCCGCTGCCTGGGGCGCCGGCTCAGGCGTGTGCGGCCTGTTGCAGGGCGGACCTCACGCGCGGCCTCAGAGGCGGCAATCGTGGAGTTCGCGTCGCAGCGTTCGGGCCGATGGCCCGCGGGGATCCCCTTGAAGTTCACGCCGAGCGTCAAGCAGACGCGACCGGCGCAGACCCTCCCGTAGCGGCAGGCCGCCGATGTTCAATCAGAAGCAGCCGGCGCAGTCGCGGCGGCCGCAACAATTCTCCCAGCCGCAGACCGCGAGACTCCTCACGGCGCCTCCATGATCATCGGCGTGCCGGTCGCCGCGCCGGCGTCGGCATAGCGCCGCGCGAGCGCCGCGCAGACCATCAGCTGGATCTGATGGAACAGCATCAGCGGCAGCACGACCATGCCGACCTGGGCGAGCGGAAACAGCACGCCCGCCATCGGCACGCCGCTCGCCAGGCTCTTCTTCGAGCCGCAGAACACGATGACGATCTCGTCGGCGCGATCAAAGCCGAGGCGCCGCGCGACGAGGACGGTCGTGATCAGCACGACGGCGAGCAGCGCCGCGCATACGACGAGCAGTTTGGCGAGATCGGCCGCTCCCAGCACGCGCCACAGGCCGTGGTCGACCGCCTCGGAAAAGGCGAGATAGACGACGAGCAGGATCGAGCCGCGGTCGACGAAGCCGAGCGCGGCGCGATGGCGTGAAACGAAGCCGCCGATCCACGGGCGCAGGAAGTGGCCGGCCAGAAATGGCAGCAGCAGCTGCAGCACGATCGCGCCGACCGCGTCGAGCGAGACGCCGCCCTTGAGGTTCATCAGCAGCGCGACCAGCGCCGGGGTGAGGAAGATGCCGACGAAATTGGACAGCGACGCGCTGCAGACTGCAGCGGCGACGTTGCCGTGGGCGATCGAGGTGAAGGCGATTGAGGATTGAACCGTCGAGGGGAGCAGGCAGAGGAACAGCAGGCCGACCAGCAGCGATTCCGGCAGAACGCCGGCCAGCGCATGGCGCAAGCCGAGCCCGAGCAGGGGAAACAGCGCGAAGGTCGCGCACAGCACGGTCAGGTGGAGGCGCCAGTGTAGCGCCCCCGCCAGCGCCGCCTCGCGCGACAGCCGGGCGCCGTGCAGGAAGAACAGCAGCGCGATCGCGAAGATCGTCACGAAATGAACGATCTCCGCCGCCGGGCCGACCGCGGGGAACGCGCTGGCGACCGCGACGGTCGCGACGATCGCGAGGGTAAAATTGTCGGGGCGAAAGTTGGCGAGCGAACGAAGCAAGGAGGTTCCTCTCTCACGCCAAGGCGCCGACCGCCCCCGGCAATAGCTAAGCCGCCGCGTCCGCCGCCCGCTCCGCCTTCACGTCGGGCGGAACCGCCTCTTCGACCAGCGCGGCGAGCGCGGCGTCCAGCCTCGCCTCGCGCTGCTCGCTGGAGCCGAGCCGGCGCACCGAAACCGTGCGCTCGGCCGCCTCCTTGCGGCCGACGACGACCAGCGCGGGGACCTTGGCCAGCGAATGCTCGCGCACCTTGTAGCTGATCTTCTCGTTGCGCAGGTCGCCCTCGACGCGCAGCCCGCGCTTGCGCGCTCTCGCGACGATCTCCATCGCGTAGTCGTCGGCCTCCTGGGTGATCGTGCAGACGACGATCTGCAGCGGCGCCAGCCAAAGCGGCAGCAGGCCGGCGTAATGTTCGAGCAATATGCCGGTAAAGCGCTCGAGCGAGCCGCAGATCGCGCGGTGGATCATCACCGGCGTCGTCTTCTCGCTGGTCGGCGAGATGTAGAAGGCGCCGAAGCGCTCGGGCAGGTTGAAGTCGATCTGGGTCGTGCCGCATTGCCAGTCGCGGCCGATCGCGTCGCGCAACACATATTCGAACTTCGGCCCGTAGAAGGCGCCCTCGCCGGGGTTCAGCATTGTCGTGACGACATTGCCGTGGCGCGCCTCGATCTCCTCGAGCACCCGTCCCATCACCGCCTCGGCGTGATCCCAGAGCGCGTCCGCGCCGACCCGCTTGTCCGGCCGGGTCGACAGCTTGACGATGATCTTGTCGAAGCCGAAATCGGCATAGACCGACAGGATCAGCTCGTTGATCTTGTGGCATTCCTCGGCGAGCTGGTCCTCGGTGCAGAAAATGTGCGCATCGTCCTGGGTGAACGCGCGCACCCGCAGCACGCCATGGAGCGCCCCCGACGGCTCGTAGCGGTGGACGAGGCCGAATTCGGCGAAGCGGACGGGCAGTTCGCGATAGGAACGCAGGCCGTTCTTGAAGATCTGGACATGGCCCGGGCAGTTCATCGGCTTCAGCGCATAGATGCGCGCGTCCTCCTTCTCCGCGTCGTCGCCGGCGGCGCGGGTCAGGAACATCGCCTCGCGATACCATTCCCAGTGGCCGGAGATTTCCCACAGATGCTTGTCGAGCACCTGCGGCGCGTTGACCTCCTGGTAGTCGGCGGCGAGGCGGCGACGCATATAGGCGATCAGGGTCTGGAACAGCGTCCAGCCCTTGGGGTGCCAGAAAATCGCGCCCGGCCCCTCCTCCTGGAAGTGGAACAGGTCCATCTCGCGTGCGAGCTTGCGATGGTCGCGCTTTTCGGCCTCCTCGATCTGTTTCAGATAGGCGTCGAGCTCGGGCCTGCTCGCGAAGGCGGTCGCGTAGATGCGCGACAGCATCGGCCGGTTCGAATCGCCGCGCCAATAGGCGCCGGCGACCTTCATCAGCCTGAAGGCGTCGCCGACCTTGCCGGTCGAAGTCATGTGCGGGCCCCGGCACAGATCGAGCCAGTCGCCCTGGGCGTAGATTTTCAGCGGCTGGTCGGCGGGGATCGCGTCGATCAGCTCGATCTTGAACGCCTCGCCCTTCTTCTCGAAGAATCCCTTGGCCTCGTCGCGGCTCCAGACCTGCTTGGTGAACGGTCTGTCGCGCGCGATGATCTCGCGCATGCGCTTCTCGATCGCGGGAAAATCCTCGGGCGTGAACGGCGTCGCCCGGAAGAAGTCGTAATAGAAGCCGTTGTCGATCACCGGGCCGATCGTCACCTGCGCGTCCGGCCACAGCGACTGCACCGCCTCGGCGAGCACATGGGCGGCGTCGTGGCGGATGAGTTCGAGCGCGCGCGCGTCCTCGCGCGAGACGAATTCGATCGTCGCGTCGCGCTCGACGGGATCGGAAAGATCGGTCAGGACGCCATCGACGACCATGGCGACGCTGCGCTTTGCGAGCGACGGGGAAATCGATTTGGCGATCGCGAGGCCGGAAAGACCCGGCTCGAACGCGCGCCGGGCGCCGTCCTTGAAAGTGACTTCGATCAATGCAGCCTCCAGGCTCACTCGCCGATACGGGTCGGCGTAAGCGGGTCGGAGCGCGTCATAGCGGCGCGGGGCGGCGAGGGCAACGCAATTTGGACCTGTCCGCCGCTACGCGGTATCGGCCGCGTCCGCCCGGAACCGCCACCGGCCGTAGGCCCACGGCCGCAGCCATGACGCGCCCGTCGGCGGCTCGGCGGGCGGCGGATCGTAGCCGGCCGCGGCCCAGGGATGGCAGCGGCAGACGCGCGCCAGCCCCATCCAGCCGCCCGCCCACAGCCCGTGGCGCGCGATCGCCTCGTCCGCGTAATGCGAGCAGGTCGGCAAGTAGCGGCACTGGCGTCCGGTCAGCGACGAGAGCGTGAGCTGGTAGAGGCGGATCGCGCCGCGCGCCGCCCGGGCGAACGCGCTCAAGTCGCCGGCGCCGGCGCGGCGGCGCCCTGCCCGGCCTCGATCTGGGCGAGCGCGTCGGCGACCGCCTCGAAGGTCAGCAGGGTCGAGGCGTGGCGCGGTTTGTAGTCGCGCACCGGCTCGAGCGCGGCGAATTCGGCCCACTTTCCCGAGGGCGGCGGACCATTCTCCTTCAACATGCGGCGGATCGTCGCGCCGAGCTGGCGGAGCTCGGCCGGCGTCGCGCCGATCACATGGCGCGCCATCAGCGACGACGAGGCCTGGCCGAGGGCGCAGGCCTTGACGTCATGGGCGAAATCGCTCACCCGCCCGTCCTCGAGGCTGAGGTCGACCACGACCGTCGAGCCGCACAGCCGCGAATGCGCCTTGGCGCTCGCCTGCGGCGACTGCAGCCGGCCGAGCCGCGGAATGTCGGCGGCCAGCTCCAGAATGCGCCGGTTGTAGATGTCGTTGAGCATGAAAGCGCCCGATTCCAGCCCCAGTGGCGCGCGCGGCGCTCTACCCCTATATAGTTTGCCGAGGCGGCAAAGAAGAGGGCGCGGCGGGGGCACAGCCTCGATATCGCCGTCCTGCAACGAGGCGATCCCATGAATGACTTTGTCAAACCCCCGGAACCGGGTGCGGTCCCCCTGCGTTTGAAGCCGAGCCGCGAGGAAGCCGAAGCCGCCGTGCGCACCCTGATCGCCTGGGCGGGCGACAATCCGGCGCGCGAGGGGCTGGTCGACACGCCGCGGCGGGTCGCCAAGGCGTATGAGGAATTGTTCAGCGGCTATGACGAAGATCCCGGCCTCACTCTGGCGCGCGTATTCTCGCAGGTGGACGGCTACGCCGACATGGTGGTCGTGCGCGACATCCCGTTCTTCTCGCATTGCGAGCATCACATGGTGCCGTTCTTCGGCAAGGCGCAGATCGGCTATTATCCCAGCGACGGGGTCGTCGGCCTGTCCAAGCTCGCGCGGATCGTCGACACATTCGCGCGGCGTCTGCAGACCCAGGAGGCCATGTCCGCCCAGATCGTCGAGGCGGTCGACGCGGCGCTCCACACGCGCGGGGTCGCCGTCGTCGTCGAGGCCGAGCACATGTGCATGTCGATGCGTGGGGTGAAGAAACATGGCGTCTCTACCGTGACCACCCAGTTCTCTGGCGTGTTCCGCGAAGATCCCAGGGAGCAGGACCGGTTCCTCGCGCTGCTGCGCGCGGGCCGCTGACCGACGATGGGCGCGACCGCCGAATCGCTGGAGGAAGGCGCGATCTTCGCCCCGCGCTTCTCGAGCGACGGGCTGATCGTCTGCGTCGCGATCGACGACCGCTCGGGCGACGTGTTGATGCTCGCCCACATGAACCGGGAGGCGCTCGACCGCACGCTGGCGAGTGGAATCATGCATTACTGGTCGCGTTCGCGCCAGGCGCTCTGGCGCAAGGGCGATACGTCGGGCCAGACCCAGAGCCTCGTCGAATTGCGCGTCGACTGCGACCAGGACGCCCTGCTCGCGCGGGTGAGCGTGGCGGGCGACGGCGGCGCCTGCCATACCGGCCGGCGCTCCTGTTTCTATCGCCGGGTCGAGCGCGCCGCGTCGGGCCCAAGGCTTGCTCCGGCGGATTGACGAGGGTGGGAAAATCCTGATTGTGGACGGTTCATACGAGGTTAACCCAGTTCGGCGTCTCGCCGGATCGTTAACGCACCGTCCATTCGGTAGGTGCAACCTGGTCAGGAACCTGCTCGCAGAACGCGCGAGTCGGTTCAAATGCGTAAGGCGTCGCAATGTTCGGCTATCCCGCGCGCAAGGCTAACGAGGTTGTAGTGGGAGGCGCGTCGAAACGCCGTCGCCCATCGATTGGCATCGTCCTGGGCGCCGGCGCTGCGCGCGGCTGGTCCCATATCGGAGCGCTTCAGGAGCTCGTCGCGATGGGCGTCGCTCCCGACGTGATCGTCGGCGCCTCCGCCGGCGCCATCGTCGGCGGCTGTTTTGCGGCCGGACGGCTGGCGCAGCTCGAGGCTTTCACCCGATCGCTGACCCGCCGGCGCGTGTTCGGCCTGCTCGATGTCTCGTTCAGCGGCGGCGGCCTGATCACAGGCGCGAAGCTGCGCGAACGGCTGCAGCAGGCGCTCGGCGGCCTCGACATCGAATCGTTGCCGATCCGCTTCGCCTCGGTCGCGACCGAAGTCGGCACGGGCCATGAGATCTGGCTCAAGAATGGCCCGCTCATCGACGCGATCTGCGCCTCCTACGCCTTGCCGGGCATATTCGAGCCGGTGCGCTGGGGCGGCCGCTGGCTGATGGACGGCGCGCTCGTCAATCCGGTGCCGGTCAATGTCGCGCGCGCGATGGGCGCGGACAAGGTGATCGCGATCAATATATCCTCCGATGTGCTGACTCGCGGGACCGCGATCCAGGATCTCCAGCACTTCATCGAGGATTCGCTCGCCGGGAACAGCCAGGTCGCGCCGTCCGCGAAGAAACAGGGCGGCATCATGGGAGGGCTCAGCCGCGGCGCTGGCCTGCTGCGGCGACCGTTCGGCAGCGCCGAGAGCGGGGCGCCGGGGATCGCCTCGGTGATGGCGGACGCGTTCAACATCACCCAGGACCGGATCATGCGCTCGCGCCTCGCCGGCGACCCGCCCGACGTGCTGATCACCGCGCGCATGAACAAGATCGGCCTGTTCGAATTCCACCGCGCCGACGAGATGATCGCGCTCGGCCGCGAAGCTGCGCGCAAGGCCTTCGACGAAATCCGCGACCATATCGATCTCGACCCGCCGGAGCCGGCTGCGTCGTCGATCGCGGCGCAATAAGGGCGGTCCTCGCCCGAGCTGGACGAGGACTGCGGCCTTCAGGTCAGTGCGCCAGGATCGCCAGCAGCAGCAACGCGACGATGTTGGTGATCTTGATCGCGGGGTTCACGGCAGGGCCCGCCGTGTCCTTGTAGGGGTCGCCGACCGTGTCGCCGGTGACCGAGGCCTTGTGAGCGTCCGAGCCCTTGAAATGCTTGACGCCGTCCCTGTCGACGAAGCCGTCCTCGAAGCTCTTCTTCGCGTTGTCCCAGGCGCCGCCGCCCGAGGTCATCGAGATCGCGACGAACAGGCCATTGACGATGACGCCGAGCAGCGAGGCGCCGAGCGCGGCGAACGCCGAGGCCTTGGAGCCCGAGATCAGCAGCACGCCGAAATAGACGACGAACGGCGCGAGCACCGGCAGCAGCGAGGGCACGATCATTTCGCGGATCGCGGCCTTGGTGAGAAGGTCGACCGCGCGCGCATAGTCGGGCCGCTCGGTGCCCGCCATGATGCCCGGCTTCTCGCGGAACTGCCGGCGCACCTCGACGACGACCGAACCGGCGGCGCGGCCGACCGCGGTCATCGCGATGCCGCCGAACAGATAGGGGATCAGGCCGCCGAAGATGAGGCCGGCGACGACGTAGGGGTTCGACAGATCGAACGAGATCGCCCCGACATCGGCGAAGTAAGGGAAGGTCGCCGCATTTGCGACGAAATAGGTGAGGTCGTTCGAATAGGCGGCGAACAGGACGAGCGCGCCGAGGCCGGCCGAGCCGATCGCATAGCCCTTGGTGACGGCCTTGGTCGTGTTGCCGACCGCATCGAGCGCGTCGGTCGACTGGCGCACTTCCTTCGGCAGGCCGGCCATTTCGGCGATGCCGCCGGCATTGTCGGTAACCGGGCCGAAGGCGTCGAGCGCGACGATCATGCCGGCGATGCCGAGCATGCTGGTGACCGCGATCGCAGTGCCGAACAGGCCGGCGAGCTGATAGGTCGCGATGATGCCGGCGATGATGACGAGCGCGGGCAGCGCGGTCGATTCCAGCGAGACCGCGAGGCCCTGAATCACATTGGTGCCGTGGCCGGTGACCGAGGCCTGGGCGATGGAGACGACCGGCCGCTTGCCGGTGCCGGTGTAATATTCGGTGATCACGACGATGAGGCCGGTGACGACGAGGCCGACGAGGCCGCAGAAGAACAGGTTCGTCCCGGTGATCGTCTTGCCCGCCACCACGCCGATTTCGCCCCAGCCGACGACGAAGGTCGCGAGCGCGATGCCGAGGATCGACAAAAGCCCGGTCACGATCAGGCCCTTGTAGAGCGCGCCCATGATCGAATTGTTGGCGCCGAGCTTGACGAACTGGGCGCCGGCGATCGAGGTGACGATGCAGGCGCCGCAGATCGTCAGCGGATACATCATGGTGGCGACGAGAATGCTCTTGCCGCCGACCTCCTTGCCGGCGAAGAAGATCGAGGCGAGCACCATGGTCGCCACGACCGTCACCGCATAGGTCTCGAACAGGTCGGCCGCCATGCCCGCGCAGTCGCCGACGTTGTCGCCGACATTGTCGGCGATGGTGGCGGGATTGCGCGGGTCGTCCTCGGGAATTCCAGCCTCGACCTTGCCGACGAGATCGGCGCCGACATCGGCGCCCTTGGTGAAGATGCCGCCGCCGAGGCGGGCGAAGATCGAGATCAGCGAGGCGCCGAAGCCGAGCGCGACGAGCGAATCGACCACCGTGCGGCCGGCCGGATCATAGCCCATCGGCCCGCGCAGGACGTAGAAATAGCCGGCGACGCCGAGCAGCGCGAGCCCCACCACCAGCATTCCGGTGACCGCGCCCGACTTGAACGCGATGTCGAGGCCGGCGCCGAGCGATTTGGTCGCCGCCTGCGCGGTGCGCACGTTGGCGCGCACCGAGACGTTCATGCCGATGAAGCCCGCCGCGCCCGACAGCACCGCGCCGATCAGGAAGCCGATCGCGACCAGCCAGGACAGGAGGAGGCCGAGGCCGACGAACACGACGATTCCGACGCCCGCGATCGTGATGTACTGGCGCTTGAGATAGGCCTGCGCGCCTTCCGCGACCGCGCCCGAGATTTCCTGCATTTTCTGCGAGCCGGCGTCGGCCGCCATCAATTGGCTGACCGTGTACCCGCCATACACCAGCGACAGCACGCCGCTCAGCAAAATCAGGGCGATGATCATTTCGGTTGCGTCCCCTCAAGCCCCACGGCCGCGCCCTCGCGCTGCGGGATCGGCAGGCGCGGCGACGATGGCCAAACGTTCCGGTGCCTCTTGCCAGAAACCCCCGGCTGCCGCAACGCGCGGCGCCCAAATTGTCGCAATTTAGGGTGGATGAGCGCCTCGCGGCGTCGTTTCGTCAGCGATTCCCGGGATTTCACGCCGCCGCGCGGCGGCTCGCCGGGCGCTCAAAACTTCGGCTCGGCGAGCCCATTCGCGCGGCAGGCGGCGATCAGCGTGTTGACCATCAGCATTGCGATCGTCATCGGCCCGACCCCGCCCGGCGCCGGCGTGACCGCCGCCGCGCGCGCCGCGGCCTCCGCAAATGCGACGTCGCCGACGAGCCGCGTGCGCGGCGCGCCGGAAGCGTCGACGCCCTCGGCCGGGACGCGGTTGACGCCGACGTCGATGACGATCGCGCCGGGGGCGATCCAGTCGCCGCGCACGAGTTCGGGCCGGCCGACCGCCGCGACGAGGATCTCGGCGCGCCGGGCGACGGCGGGCAGATCGCGCGTGCGCGAATGGGCGATCGTCACGGTGCAATGGCGCGCGAGCAGCAATTGCGCCATCGGCTTGCCGACGATGTTGGAGCGCCCGATGACGACCGCCTCCATGCCGGCGAGGGTCCGGCCGAGCCTCGCGCAGGTCCGCTCGATGAGGATCATCGCGCCTGCCGGCGTGCAGGGCAGTACCGCGCGGCCGAATTCGCCGGTCGCGACGAGGCCGGCGTTGATGGGATGAAAGCCGTCGACGTCCTTGTGCGGCGCGATCGATTCCAGCACCCGCGCCGAAACGATTCCCCTCGGCAGCGGCAATTGGACGAGAACGCCGTGCACCGCCGGATCGGCGTTGAGCCGCGCGACCAGCGCGAGCAATTCGGCCTCGCCGGTCTGCGCGGGCAAATCGAACTGCAGCGAATGGAAGCCGCACGCCTTGGCCGCCCTGCCCTTGGCGCCGACATAGACCTGGCTCGCCGGGTCCGCGCCGACGAGGACGACCGCGAGGCCCGGCACGATTCCCTGCGCCGCCAGCGCGCGCGCCACCTCGCCGACGCGGGCGATCGTCGCCTGCGAGACGGCCTTGCCGTCGATGACGAGGGCGGTTTGGGCGAGCTGCTCGGTCACGGTGCTGTCCCTGTTTCCTGTCGAGGGGGCATGCGGCGAGCCCGGCGTGGCCGACCGGGCCAGCTTCGCCCTCAACCGCCCGCTTCGAACCGGTAGCGCGCCTCGTGGCGCGCCTGCGCGCCCGGCGCCAGCATGCGCATCGACGGCTTCTCGAAGAGGTCGCCTGCGAATCCCTCGGGATCGCTGCAGCCGGTCCAGGCCTCGAGGCAGAGAAACGGCGCGCCCGGCCGCATCCACAGCGCCGCATGGTCGAAGCCGGCAAAGTCCATCGCGATCGCCGCCCCGCCCGGCTCCTCGAAGCGCAGCGAGCGGCTCGCCGGCTCGAGGAAGCACAGCGCGTCGCCCGCGAACAGGGCGTCGCTCAGCGGCAGGACCGAACCTTCCAGCGGGATCGCGCGCATCCGCGCCGACAGCAGGCCGCCCGGCGCGACGACCGGAACCTCCGCGCGTTCGGGCTTTTCGAACCGTACGACCGCGCCCTCGCGCGGGCCGCCGGCGAACGGCCAGCGGAAGCCGGGGTGCAGCCCGCAGGCATAGGGCATCGGCGCCCGGCCGGGATTTTCGACCTCGAGCGTCATCGCCAGCGCATCGGCGCCGAGCCGGTATTCGACCGCGAGCCGGAACGCGAAGGGATAGACCGCGCGGGTTTGGGCATTGTCGGCGAGCGTCAGCCGCGCGAAATCGGCCGCCGCGGCGTCCACGGCGAAAGATTGGCTCGCCGCGAAGCCGTGCAGGCCGAGGGCATAGCGGCGGCCGCCGACCCGCGCGCCGTCGCGCGTCCAGCCGACCACCGGAAACAGGATCGGGCTGATCTGATTCCAGATCGCGGGATCGCCGGGCCAGAGCAGCTCGCGGCCGCCGACCCGCCAGCCGCGCGCCTCGGCGCCGGCGAGCGCGATCTCCGCGCTCGCCCCACCATGGACCAGCCGGACGACCTCGCCGGTCACGGCGTCAGCCCCTCGAGCGCGGCCGCTTCGAGCAGCGCGGCCTTGACGCCCGGCGCGCAGGCGACGAGCGGATTGCCCTTGCGCAGGCCCTCCCCGGCGAGGAAATCGCTGACATAGCCGCCCGCCTCGGCGACCAGCAGATTGCCGGCCAGGCAGTCCCAGGCGTTGATGTGGTTCTCGACATAGCCGTCGCGCCGCCCGGCCGCGACATAGGCGAGGCCGAGCGCGCCCGAGCCCGCGCGCACGCCCCCCGCGCCGGAGCCGATGATGCGCGCGTAGAGCGCGATGAACTTGGCCGCGCCCGCGCGCATGTTCCAGCCGACCTCGATCGTCGCCTTGGTCAGGTCGTCGGTCGCCGCGGCATGGATGGCAGCGCCGTTGAGCGAGGCCCCGGCGCCGCGGCGGGCGCTGAACAATTCGTCGAGCATGGGATCGTAGATGACGCCGGCCTCGACCGCGCGGCCGAGAACGCAGGCGATCGAGACGCAGTAGTGCGGCGTTCCGCGCGCGAAATTCGAGGTGCCGTCGATCGGATCGACGACCCAGACCGGCGCGCCCGCGGCGCCGACGCGCCCCTCGCCCTCCTCGCCGATGAAGCCGTCGTCGGGATAGACCGCGATCAGCCGCCCCTGGATCAGCCGCTCGACCTCGCCGTCGACCTCGGTGATGAAATCCTGCGGCCCCTTGAAGCCGATCGTGAACGAGCTGCGGTCGAGAAATCGCCGCCGCGCCAGCCAGCCCGCCTCGCGCGCGACCGCGCAGGCGACGAGGAAACGGCTCTGCAGCGCGGCGGCGTCGAGGGTCAAAGGCGTCTCCCCGCCCGAAGGCGCTAGAAATGGCTGAATGCGCCGCGCTCGAACGCGACTTCGGCGCCGCTCGCGTCGAGAAACCGCGGGGGCGCGCCGCCCTCCCGCGCCTGCCCGACCGCCGTCACCGCGACGCCGGCCTGCGCCGCCGCGGCTTCGAAGGCGGCGGCGTCGGCCGGCGCCACCGAGGCGAGCAGTTCATAATCGTCGCCGCCGGTCGCGGCAATCGCAAACAGCGCCGGGTCGATCGCGATCGCGGCGCGGGCGGCGGCCGAAAGCGGCAGTTTCGCCAGCGCGACCTCGGCCGAAACCCCGCTGACCCGCAGCATCTTGGCGAGATCGCCGGCGAAGCCGTCGGAAACGTCCATCCCGCCGCGCGCGAAGGCGCCCAACGCGGGGCCGAGCGCGAGGCGAGGCTGCGGCAGCAGATAGCGATCGAGCAGGAAGGCGCGGTCCGCGGCCCCCAGGGCGGGCGCCGACCCGAGCCGCAGCCTCAGGCCGACCGCCGCGTCGCCGATCGTCCCGCTGACATAGAGGCGATCGCCCGGCCTCGCGCCGGCGCGCGCGACCATCCGCCCGCGCGGCACGCGTCCGAGCGCGGTGATCGAGACCATCAGCGGCCCCGGCGTCCTGACCGTATCGCCGCCGAACAGCGGGCAGGCGTAGCGCGCGGCGTCTTCGCCGAGCCCCTGCGCGAAGGCGTCGAGCCAGTCGGCGGTCCAGTCGCCTGGCAGCGCGAGCGCCAGCAGGAAACCGAGCGGCGCCGCGCCCTTGGCGGCGAGATCGGAGAGATTGACGCGCAAAGCCTTGCGCGCTATCGCGCCGGGCGGATCGTCGGCGAAGAAATGGACGCCGGCGACCAGCGCATCCTTGGTGAGCACGAGATCGCAGCCCTCGGGCGGCGCCAGCAGCGCCGCATCGTCGAGCAGGCCGAGGCCTTCCGGGCCGGCGAGCGGCGCGAAGCAGCGCGCGATGAGGTCGTCTTCGCTCGGGCGGCTCGCCATGGCGCCTCCTGTGGTCGTCGGCGGCTTCGAGGATCCAGGCGCAAGAAAGCCGGATCGATGCATAGCGAAGATCGCGGCCGCGAGCCAGACCGAGCCGCCCTCGCCGCGCCCGGCCGGTTGCATCCGCCCGCCCTTCTCCCTACACCTCGCGCCCGTTCCGGCGCAGGAGCCCGCCTTGACCGACGCCTTCCACCCGCGATCCGATTTTCTGGCCGCGCTGCAGCAGCGCGGCTACATCCACCAATGCTCGGATTTCCAGGGCCTCGACGAGAAGGCGCGCTCGGGCTCGCTGGTCGCCTATGTCGGCTATGACTGCACGGCGCCCTCGCTGCATATCGGCAATCTCGTTTCGATCATGATGCTGCACTGGCTCCAGCAGACCGGCGGCAAGCCGATCGCGCTGATGGGAGGCGGGACCACCATGGTCGGCGACCCCTCGGGCAAGGACGAGACGCGCAAGCTGCTGACCGTCGCCCAGATCGAGGCCAACAAGGCGGGCATCCGCAAGGCGTTCGCACGCTTTCTGCGGTTCGGCGACGGCGCGACCGAGGCGATCATGCCCGACAATGCGGAATGGCTGGCAAGACTCAACTACATCGAATTCCTCCGCGAGGTCGGCAGCCATCTGTCGATCAACCGCATGCTCGCGATGGATTCGGTGAAGCTGCGGCTGGCGCGCGAACAGGAGCTGTCGTTCCTCGAATTCAACTACATGTGCCTGCAGGCCTATGACTTCGTCGAACTGCACCGCCGCCACGGCTGCACCGCGCAGATGGGCGGCTCCGACCAGTGGGGCAACATCATCCAGGGCGTCGAACTCGGCCGCCGGCTCGGCGCCGCGCAGCTCTATGCGCTGACCGCGCCGCTGATCACGACGTCCTCGGGCGCCAAGATGGGCAAGACCGCGGCGGGCGCGATCTGGCTCGACGCGGCGATGGTGTCGCCGTACGACTACTGGCAGTTCTGGCGCAACACGGAGGACGGCGACGTCGGCCGCTTCCTGCGACTGTTCACGCTGCTGCCGCTGAGCGAAATCGCCCGGCTCGAGGCGCTCGGCGGCGCCGAGATCAACGAGGCCAAGAAGGTTCTGGCGAGCGAGGCGACACGCCTCCTGCACGGCGCCGAAGCGGCGGCGCTCGCGGCGGAGACCGCGCGCCGCACCTTCGAGGAGGGCGCGCTCGCCGAGAGCCTGCCGACGGTCGAAGTGCCGGCGGCGGAGTTCGACGCCGGGCTCGGCGCGCTCGCGGCGTTCGTGCGCGCCGGCCTCGTCGCCTCGACCGGCGAGGCGCGCCGGCAGATCCGCGGCGGCGGCCTGAGGGTGAACGACGAGACGCTCGCCGACGAGCGCGCCCTGCTTGGCCGCGCTTCGCTCGGCGCCTCGGGCGTCGTCAAGCTCTCGCTCGGCCGCAAGAAGCACGTGCTGCTGCGCGCGGTCTGACTGCTCGCCGGCGCACGGCGGCCGTCACCGGACGGTCCCCGTGAACGGAGCGCCCGGCGGGACATCTGAATCGGTGCGCGGCGTCGTGCCGTCGATCGCGCCGAACACCTTGCGCAGGAATCCCGGCGTCATCGCCGAGAACGGGTTGACGGTGAGCGTCGGCGCCGTCGCCGACCCGGCGAGACGGTAGTTGACGCCGAACATGCCTTCGTTCGCCGCGCCGCCGAGCAGCAGGCCGACGAACGGAATGTGCGTGACGAGATTGTTGATCTGGTAGGCGGGCACGAAGGTGCCGTTGATGTCGATGCGGTCATGCGCATAGTCGATGAAGCCCTGGGTCGTCAGCCCCATCTGCGCGTCGTAGATGGTCGCCTCGCGCAGGTCGATGCGCCCGGCGCTGCGCGCGAA
The DNA here is from genome assembly GCA_049509635.1 of Roseiarcus sp. Classification (GTDB taxonomy): domain Bacteria; phylum Pseudomonadota; class Alphaproteobacteria; order Rhizobiales; family Beijerinckiaceae; genus Roseiarcus. Next base: position 15,359 of record JBEKZS010000021.1, on the reverse strand, counting down.
CTTCGCGCTCATCGTCTGGAACGACGCCGCGTCTGGATTGATGCGCGGTGCGGGCGAAGCCCCGGGCGCGACGGACGCGACCGGCGCCGGCGCCTGTTCGCTGGAGACCAGCTGGCGCAGCGCGGGCTCGTCACGCAGCACGAAATTTCTCACCACCGCCTCGCCCTCCTGCCTCTGGCCGACGCTGCGCATCACGAGGTCGAGGTCGCCGCCTTCGAGATGCGAGTAGACGTTGAAGAAGCGGACGAGCGCCCCCGCATCCGTAGTCTCCAGCCGCATGACGCCGGCCTGGCTGCGGCGCAGGGTGAGCGCCGCCGCGCCGAAGCGCGCGTCGACCCTGGCCTGGCTGATTTCGCCGTCGCGCCGGGAAAGGCCGAGATCCAACTGAGTCATCGCGACCTTGTTGGCGCCGGTGAGGCTGGCGACCTTGAGGTCGAGATCGAAATCGCTCGCCGCGCCGGCGGCGGGGCCCTGATCGAGCACGGCCTTGACGATCGGTCTGGCGTCGAGGACCGCGCCGCGCGCCGTGATCTTGAGAATTCCGTCGGCGAGGGCGACGTCGGCCTTCAGGTCGTCGCCGGCGGAAAGGCGGACCTGGCTCAGCTTGGCGCTGACGAAGGTCCCTTCGCTCGACAGCTGCGCGCCGCCCTTGATGGCGACGCCGCCGGCGTCGATCGCCAGATTGGTCACCGTAGTGCCGTCCGCGTCGCCCTTGACGCTGAACGTGGCTTTGCCCGGCTTGCCGGCGGGCTTGGCGAGGCCCGGTATGGGATTGTCGATGGCCAGGCGCGTCAGGTCGACCTCGACGTCGGCGCCCTTCTGCGAGAGCGGCGCCCTGACCCGGAACGCCATCGGGCCGACGAGCGCGGGGCCGAGACTGAACCCGCGCCTGGCGCGCGCCGCGTCGTCGAGCGTGAAGTCGAGCTCGGCGGCGCCCGCGTCGCCGGCGTCCTTGTCGATCTCGACCGTGGCGGCGACCCCGAACAGCTTGCCGTCGCCGACGATCTTCAGGCCGCGCCCCTCGACGGTGGCGGTCAAGGCGCCCTGCTCGAAATGCTCGTTGCCTATGAAGCGGTCGATCTGGAGGTTCGACAGCGTCGCCTCGGCATGGACGACCGCGTCTTCCGGGCGCGCCGTCTTGCCGAGCTTCAGGTCGAGCGCGAGCTCGCCGTCGAACTGTCCCTTCACCGATCCCGGATCGATCGCCAAGCCGACGAACGGCTTCAGCGCGTCGCGGGAAATGAGATCGGCGAGCGCGTCGACCGATCCCTGGAGATGGGCGCTGGCCTTGGCGGGATTGAGCGGCTTGGGCGAAGTGTCGGGGACGACGAACGTGATGTCCGCGGCGGCGATCCGGCGCCCCGGCGCGACATCCATGAAGCCGTGCTTGGCGTTCATCAGGAAATCATGGCCGGTGACGACGCCCCCGCCCTCGAGTCCGTCGAGGACCGGGATTCCCGGGAGGAGCTGCAAGGAAACGTCCCGGACCAGGAACTCGCCGTGGACGCTGTCGGCGGGAACCGCCTGCTTGCGGAGCGCGGTTGCGAAGGTCGGCGCGTCCCAGTCGATCGACAGCGACCCGCCGACCAGTTCGCCCGCGCGCAGGTTTTGCAGGCACCAGGCGCGGACATCGGTGATGATGAAGCTCGGCCACAGCCTGGGAACGCTGAGGATCGGCGTATGCCCCACGCGCAGCTGCAGCTTGAGGGTCGGCCCGGCGCCGGTCATCGCCGTCTCGCTGGTCAGCGAGCCCTCCCCGCCCGGTCCCGAGATCGCGAAATTATCGACCACGAGCCGCCGCTCGACCGGAAGGTAGCGCGCGCGCAGGGCCGCCTGATCGAACCGGATCGGCGCATCGGCCGGCCGATCGCCGCCCAGCAGCGTCTCGCTGGCGTCGAAGTCGGCGGTCCAGGCGGGATCGTCGCCCGACGGCGGCGAAAGGAAGCCGCCGAAGGTCACGTGGGTCTGGTCGGAGAAGAATTGTATCCGGTCGATCGCGAACCGTTTCCCGGCGGCGTCCCAGCGCCAGCCGCCGACGACTTCGTCGACCAGGAGCGGCTTGTGATCGGGATCGTCGAGCTTGAAATAGCCGGCGCCGAGCGTGAAGTCGCCGCTCATCGCCGCCAGGCTCCGGTCGGCCGCCAGGTCGACATCGACCTTGGCGGATATCGGCATCGTCGCCGTGAACGGCGCCTTGCGCCCGGTCGCCAGGAATATGTCGTCGAGGTTGAGGTCCTTGGCCTCGACGCTGAGCGCGCGCGCGCCGATCCCGCGCGCCCGGATCGCCACCGACCAACGGCCGGCGGGACCGAGCGCCGAAATCGACAGCGCCGCGCCCTGCTCCGACTTGTCGAACGCCAGATCGAGGTCCTCGAACGCCACCTTGCGATGGGTGGCGCCATCCTCGACTTCGAGGCGCCCGTGCGCGACGCCGAGCCGCGCCAGCGTCTGGTTCTGGTCGGTCACCGCCTGGATCAGGTTCCAGACGAGCGGGCCGAGCCGGGCGACGAAGTCGGGCGCGGCGCCCGCGCTCGGATTGCCGACCCCGGCCGGGAGCGGCCCGGGCGCCGGCAGTTCGATGGCGACCGCGTCCGGCGCCTGGGCGCCGGCGACGGACAGGGCGCCGTCGGGCTGAACGGTCAGCCGGAGATCGAGGCCTACCAGCTCGAGCCGCTTGACCTTGACGTCCAGCGTGGCGAGCGCGAACAGGTCGAGCGATATGTCGCCCTTGGGCGCCGAGACGAGGGTCCGTCCCGCCCGGTCCCGGATCACGACGCCCTGGAAGCTGACGGTCGCGCCGTTCTCGCCGCGCTCGAGCGCGGTCGGCCCGAGGTCGAACGTGTATTGGCGGCCGAACCGCTCCTCGAGGCTGGAGGCGATGCGCGGGGTCAGAGATTCCAACCCGATCGGCCCCTGGCTGAGCCGAACGGCCAGCACGGCGAATCCGACCAGCGCCAAGGCCAGGAGTCCCGCGCACAGACCCAGCAGACTCCAGCCGACGCCGCCGAGCCGGAATCCCCGCCAGGGCGCGCGCAGCCGCGGGCCGTCCGCCTGTGCGAGCAGGACCTTCAGCGCCAGCCTTGCCTTCGCTTTTGTCGCCGCGTCGAACCGATGGACCAATCTGGCGCCGTCCCCTTAGCGTTGGAAGCCGAAATCATGCCGCCGCGGCTGCGCCGCCGGGCGAAGGCGAACGCCGCCCGCCGCGCGCGCGGCCCGCACGCGCCGGCGCGACGCCCGAGGTCTTGGACGCGAAGCAATTGTCAGTCAATGATGGTCTCCCTGGACGACGGACGGCTTGCCTGTTCAATTGGGTGAAACGAGGGCGACATGACGGCTGAGTTGCAAGTGGGCGATCGGGCCCCGGATTTCGAGCTCCCGACCGACGGCGGCGCGCCGGTCAGCCTGTCCGGGCTGCGCGGCGGCAAGGTCGCGCTGTATTTCTACCCGAAGGACGACACCAGCGGCTGCACCGCCGAGGCAGTCGCGTTCGACGGCCTGCTCGAGAAATTCGCCGGGGCGAACACGAAGGTGCTCGGCATATCGCCGGACTCGCCGGCCAGTCACGGCAAGTTCAGGCGCAAGCACGGCCTGTCGCTCGCTCTGGCCTCGGACGAGGCCAACGCGATGCTCGCGGCCTATGGGGTGTGGCGGGAGAAGAGCATGTACGGCCGCAAATACATGGGCGTCGAGCGGACGACGATGCTGATCGACGCCGAGGGCCGGATCGCGCGCATCTGGCGCAAGGTGAAGGTCCCCGGCCATGCCGCGGAGGTGCTCGAGGCGGCGCGGGCGCTTTGAGCGGCGTCCGGGCGAGGCGTCCCCCGGCGTTCCGGAAAGTCCCGCCCTTTCAAAGCCCCGAGCGTCGATTCGATCGCGCGCCAGCGATCTCCGTCGGCTCCGGGCCGGGCGGCGGGGCCGGCGCGGACCCGCCGCGTCACGAGGCCATTCGCCGTTTGCGAAGGATTAACCCTAATGCGCTGTAATCGCCGGCATTGAGACGCCCCGCAATGGGGCCGGAGCTCTCTTCCATGTCGGTTCGAGACGCGTATCCAAAGCCGAAGCTGCCGACCTCGCACTATTTCCTGTCGCTCGCGCGCGGCGATTCGATGCGCACGTTCGCGCTGCGTCCCGGCGCCCTGTGGTCGATCCTCGCGATGGCCCCGATCATGGCGGCCTGGGGCCTCGCCGCCACGCTCTACATCGTCTTTCACGACGACATGCGGGCGGCGGTCCTCGCCCATGTCGCCGAGATGCAATATTCCTACGAGGATCGGCTCGCCGAGGCGCATGCCGAACTCGATCGGGTGACGAGCCGGCAATTGCTCGATCAGAATTCGTTCGAAGGCAAGGTCCACGAACTCCTGTCGCGGCAGGCCCAGCTCGAACAGCGCGCCTCGATCGTCGCCACCATGGCCGGGCAGGCCGCCGTGTTCGGAGAGACGACCGCCGCGCTCGCCGACCGCGCCCGCCTCAAGCAGGCCGACGCCGGCCCGAAGGCGCCGGCCACCGCGCTGATGGCGATCGGCGCGGGCGCCGCTTCCCCGCACGCGCAGCCCGCCGGCGACAGCGTGCTCGATTCGGTCAAGGCGTTCGCGCCGGTCGGCGCGGCCGATCCCGCCCCGGTGGCGGGCAAGCCGCGTCCGCTCGAGGATCCCCGTCCGGAGCGCCCCGAACGCACGAGCGCGCTTCCCGCCGACGACCGCGACCAGCGCGCGCTCGCCGCCCTCGACGAAGCCGCTGAAAATCCCGATGTCGCCGCGCCGACGCGCCTCGGCCTGATCGCCGGCTCGCTCGACCGCATGGAGCGGCGGCAGATCGCGACGCTGGGGCAGATCGGCTCGGCGGCGGGCGCGACGATCGCGCGGCTGCGCGGCGTCATGGACCAGGCGGGCATCGGCGCCGACAGGATCGGCGCCCCGCCGCGCGCCGGGGGCGTCGGCGGCCCGTTCATCCCGGTCGCGGTCGACAAGGACGCGCCCGCCTTCGACAAGGCGGTGTCCCGCGTCGAGCGCGACCTGATCGTCGAGGACCAGTTGCGCCGCGCGGTCCCGTTCATGCCGATCCGCCGGCCGCTCAACGGCGAGGCGGAAGTGTCGTCGCCGTTCGGCTATCGCCCCGACCCGTTTCTCGGCCGCCTCGCGCTCCACCCCGGCATGGATCTGGTCCAGGCCTATGGATCGACGGTCAAGGCGACCGGCGCCGGCCGGGTCGTTCACGCCGGCCCGATGGGCGGCTACGGCAACATGGTCGAGATCGATCACGGCGGCGGGCTCAGCACGCGCTACGGCCACATGTCCGAAATCCTCGTCGAGGAAGGCCAGACGGTCGCGCAGGGCGCCGCGCTCGGCCGGCTCGGCTCGACGGGCCGCTCGACCGGGCCGCACCTGCATTACGAAGTGCGCGTCGACGGCGAGCCCGTCGACCCCACGCGCTTCCTGCGCGCGGGCTCGGGTCTGCTCGCCGTCGAGTGAAGCGCGAGTGAAGTGCGAGCAAGGCCGGCGAAAAATCGCGCGAATCGAATCGACCGCGTTAACCTCGCGTTTTCCCTGACGAGAGGTTGCCGCGATCATCGAAAACAATGACTCGACCGCAGGGGAATTTGACGGGATGGTGACGGGTCGCATCCGATGGATCGGGCGCGGCCAGCCTCTTCCGGACATGGAGACTCGCCCGTGCGCCACGCCCTCGCCCAATCGGCCCTTCGACCCGCCCCGCCACTCGTTCCGAACCATGGCGCAAACCAGGAGCGACCGACATGATCGCGCTCGTCAATTCGCTCGCCGATCTCACGTCCCTGCGCAACCGCGACGAACTCGAGATCGCGATGGCGACGATGGCGACCAGCGCCGTCGCCGCCTCCTCGGGCAAGCTCTGGCGGCTGGTCGGCGACCAGGGACAGCCCAGGCTCCATGCCCGGGTCATGGCGGCCGACCGGCGGGTCCTGGTCTGCGATCCGCCGCCTGAAATGAGCGACCTGCCGGGGCTCGATTCGCGCCGGGAATTGCGCGTCTGCTACGATCGCAACAGGGCGCTGGCGGTGATCGCCGACGCCAATGGCGGGCGTCGCACCGTGTTTCCGGTCAACGGGTCGACGGGCATCATCGGCTTTCTCGAACTCTCGCGCGACACCGCGCTGGCGGCCGAAGAACACCGGTTCGTCACCGACCTCCTGCGCATCTACCGCAACCAGCTCGAGATTCTCGACTACAGCGAGAACGACGAACTGACCGGCCTGCCCAACCGCAAGACCTTCGACGCCGTCTTCGACCACATGATGGGGATCGAGCCGGGGCCGGCGGCGCAGATCGCGCAGTACGAACGCGTCGAGCGCCGCCGGCCGCTCGACGCCGACGAGCCGCGCTGGCTCGCGGTGGTCGACGTGGATTTCTTCAAGTCGATCAACGACCGCTTCGGCCATCCGTGCGGGGACGCCGCGCTGGTCTCGCTGGCGCGGCTGATGCGCGGCGCGTTCCGCCAGTCGGACCGGCTGTTCCGCTGCGGCGGCGAGGAATTCGTCATCCTGCTCGAGCCGACGCCGGCGCGTTTCGTCGCCACGATCCTCGATCGGTTCCGCGCCAGGGTCGAAGCCGCCGAGTTCAGCGAGGTCGGCGCCGTCACGGTCAGCGTCGGCTACACCCGCATCGCCCCGGGCGACGACGGGATTTCGGCGTTCCGCCGCGCCGACGAGGCCCTCTACGCCGCCAAGCGGAAGGGTCGCAACCGCGTGATCTGCTGCGACGAGCTCGAAGCGGCCACGGCCGGCGCGGACAGTTCCCCGTGCGCGAATCAGCCCGAGCCCGCGCCCGCGAATTCGCCCGGCCTGACCGCGCGCGCGAGACTGTCCAGCACGGCGTTGATCATGCCCGATTCCTCGCGCGCGAAAAACGCGCCGGCGATGTCGACATATTCCTTGATCGCCACCCGCGCCGGCACATCCGGCCGCGACTTCAGCTCGTAGAGGCCGGCGCGCAGGATCGCGCGCATCAGCGCCTCGACGCGGCGGAGCGGCCAGCCCGCCGTCAAGGAATCGTCGAGCTGGCGGTCGATCGCGCGCTGGTCGGCGAGCACGCCCGAGGCGACGTCGCGGAAGAAGGCGAGCTCGGCGGGCTTGTATTGTTCGCCCTCGACCTCCCGGCCGATCCAGTGCGACTCGAATTCGGCGATGATGTCGGCGAGGCCGGCGTCGGCGACCTCCATCTGATAGAGCGCCTGGACGGCGGCGAGTCGCGCCGACGAGCGCTGCTCGGCGCCGCTCACGGCGCCGCCAGTTCGCGCTTGAGCGCGGCGAGCGCGAGCGCGGCGCGCGCGGCGTCGCCGCCCTTGTCGCCGCGCGCGGGGTCGGCGCGCGCCTCGGCCTGGGCCTCGTTCTCGACGGTGAGGACGCCATTGCCCAGCGCGAGCCCGCGGGCGACCGCGAGGCCGATCAGCGCGCGCGAGGATTCGCCGGCGACGATCTCGAAATGATAGGTCTCGCCGCGGATGACGCAGCCCAGCGCGACCGCGCCGTCATAAGGCGCGCCGGCGCGCGCCGCCGCGTCGAGCGTGATCGCCATCGCGATCGGGATTTCCAGCGCGCCGGGCACGTTGACGATCTCGCAGGTCGCGCCCGCCGCCTCGATCGCGCGCCGCGCCCCGTCGAGCAGTTGCGCGCCGATCGCGTCGTAGAACCGCGCCTCGACGATGAGGATGCGGCCCCCGGCGAGCTTCACCAGCGGCCTGGAATCGTCGCGGCGCGGTTCGGCCATCTCGTCCTGCGTCTCGAGCGGTCTGTCGGGTGGGCGCGATGCGCCGGCGGCCCATGGCTTAGAGCGGACCGAGCCCCGAGGCAAGGCGAGGCGACCGCCTCGCAACCGCCTCGCCCGGTCAGCGCGCGGCGAATTTGGCGGCGAGCGCGGCGGCGACGTTGGGCGGCGCAAACGCGCCGACGTCGCCGCCCAGCCCGGCGATCTGGCGCACCAGCGTCGCCGAGACGTGGCGAACGCCCGGCGAGGCGGGCAGGAACACGGTCGGGATTTCGGGCGCCAGCGCGCCGTTCATGCCCGCCATCCGCATCTCGAAGTCGAAGTCCGAGCCGTCGCGCAGGCCGCGCACGATCAGGCTCGCGCCTGCGCGGCGCGCCGCCGCCACCGCGAGGCCGGAGAAGACCAGCGCCTCCAGCGCCGCGCCCGCCCGCGCCGCGATCGGCGCCGCCGCCTCGCGCAGCAAGGCGAGCCGCTCGTCGGTCGAGAACAGCCCCGCCTTGCTCGCATTGGCGCCGACGCCGACCACGAGCCGGTCGCACAGCGCCGCCGCGCGCGCGACGACGTCGAGATGGCCGTTGGTCGGCGGATCGAACGAGCCGGAATAGAAGGCGATGCGGAGCATCGTGAAGGGGTAGCGCGCGCGGGCCGCGGGGACAAGGGGCGAGGCGGGCGCCTGCGAGCGGCGCCCGCCTTGCCCGCGTCGGCGCCCGCCGTTATAAGCCGCGCGAACCTGCCGCCCCCCGCGAAGCCCGGACCGAAGCCATGGCCATCGAGCGCACCTTTTCCATCCTCAAACCCGACGTCACGCGCCGCAATCTGACCGGCGCGGTCAACGCCGTGATCGAGAAGGCGGGGCTGCGGATCGTCGCGCAGAAGCGGCTGCTGATGACCCGTGCGCAGGCCGAAACCTTCTACGGCGTCCACAAGGCGCGGCCGTTCTTCGGCGAACTCGTCGCGATGATGACTGCCGCGCCGGTCGTCGTGCAGGTGCTCGAGGGCGAGGACGCGATCGCGCGCTATCGCGACGTTATGGGCGCGACCAATCCGGAAAAGGCGGCGCCCGGCACGATCCGCAAGGAATTCGCGCTGTCGATGGGCGAGAATTCCGCGCACGGGTCGGACGCCGCGGAGACGGCGGCGCTCGAGATCGCCCAGTTCTTCGCCGGCAACGAACTCGTCGGCTGAGGCGCGCCGGTCTCCCGCGACGCGGGCCGGATGGGCCCTGCCCCGCGCGCCGACCTCCACGGCGCGCCGTCCGGCTTTGCGGCCCTCATCCGGCGCGACTTCGTCGCGCCATCTTCCCCCGCTTGGCGGGAGACGGGAAAATCCGCGGAGCCCGCCGATGTCGACCGAGTCCCAGCTGCGCGACAAGCTGCGCAAGATCGAGGCGCTGTTCGCCGGCGCCGGGACGGCGGGCGAGCGGATGGCGGCGGAGGCGGCGCTGGGGCGGATTCGCGCGCGGCTCGCCGAATTCAGCCGCGCCGACGCGCCGATCCCGATGCAGTTCACCATGCCCGACCAATGGTCGCGGCTGCTGTTCCTCGCGCTGGCGCGCCGGTTCGGCCTGAAGCCGTACCGGCTGCATCGCCAGCGGCGCAACACGGTGATGATCCGGGTCCCGCAGAGCTTCGTCGACAATGTCCTGTGGCCCGAATTCGTCGAACTCAACGAGGCGCTGACCGCCTATCTGCATCAGGTGACGCTGCGGGTGATCCGCGACGAGGTCTATGCCGACGCGAGCGAGGCGCCGGAGGTCGGCTGATGCGGCCGGGGTACGGGGACCCCACGAGCGCGCCGCCGCGGCGGCCCGCTTGCAACGCCTCGCGATACCGCTAGAGTACTTCGCGCAAAAAGGGCCGCAACGGCCGAGCGATCGTTTGGGGAGGACGCCGATGCTGAGCCGTCGTGGGATGTTGCAGGGAACCGCCGCGCTCGCCATGACCGCCGCGACCCGCACGGCCTTCGCGCAAGGCGCGGCCGCGCTTCCCATCGTGTTCGTCCACGGCGACAGCGACTTGGCGGCGATCTGGCAGACCACGATCTGGCGCTTCGAGAGCAACGGCTATCCGCGCGACCGGCTGTTCGCGATCAGCATGACCGATCCGCAGGCGCGCGACGACGACACCGTCGCGCAGGCCAACCGCTCCTCGACCCAGGACCAGTTGCGCGAACTCGGCGGCTTCGTCGCGGCGGTCCGGGCGAAGACCGGCGCGCCCAGGATCGCGATCGTCGCGCTGTCGCGCGGCGGTTACGCCACACGCGGCTATGTCGCCGCCCATCCCGCCGAAATCGCCGCGGTCGTGTTGTGCGGCACGCCAAACCACGGCGTGTTCGCGATCGACGCGCTCGCGGGCAGCGAATACAACGGTCGCGGCGCGTTCCTGAAGTCGCTGAATTCCGGCCCGAGCGAGGTCGCTCCCGGCGTGCCGTTCCTCACGTTGCGCAGCGACGGCTTCGACCTCTACGCGCAGCCCGACGGCGCCTATCTCGGCCATCCCGGCATGGCGACCAACGTCACCGCCGAGGGGCCCGCGCTGCTCGGCGCGACCAACCTGACGCTCGGCCAGGTCGACCATCGCGAGACCGCGACGAGTCCGCGCGCGTTCGCCGAAATCTATCGCTTCGTCGTGGGCAAGGCGCCCATGCGCATCGCGATCGCGGCGGAGCCGCAGGTCACGCTCGACGGTCGCGTCACCGGAATCGTCGACGCGACGCCGACCAACCGCCCGGTCGCGGACGCGACGGTCGAAATCTATCGCGTCTCGCCCGACACCGGCGAGCGGCAGGGCGGCGCGCTGTTGTCGAACAAGACCGGCGCCGACGGCGTCTGGGGTCCGCTCGCCGTCGATTCCGCGACGCCGCTCGAGTTCGTGGTCGCGGCGCCGGGCGCGCCGGTCACCCACATCTATCGCTCGCCGTTCCCGCGCTCGTTCGCCCAGCTCGACCTCCGGGCCGCCGCGCCCGCCAAGGAGGATTCCGACGCCGCCGCGCTGGTGCTGATGAACCGCCCGCGCGGATATTTCGGCCAGCCGCGCGACGTCGTGCTGCTCGACGGCAAGACCCCCGACGGCATCCCGCCCGGCGTCCCCGCCTCCTGGCACGCCAAGCTGAAGCTCGCCGTCGTCGAAGCCCGCCCGATCATCGCCGAATTCAACGAGGAGCGCATCGTCGCGCGCCCCTGGCCGATGAAGGACGGGCATGTGACTGTGGTGGAGCTCACGACGTAAGGGCGCGGGCGGGAAGGGTCACCGGTGAGCGAATGGCGACAGGGACGAAATCGTTTGGGCGCCCCCGAGTTCGGTCTCGGAATGCTCGGCTCCCAGCCCTATTGCACTCGCTAGATGAGCGCAAAATACTGATCGGCTGTCAGGACGGGCACGCCAGGGACCCGGGCGACGCGGAGGGACGGCGGGTCCGCGCGATGGGAATCCGGGCGCGCCGCGAATCGGATCAATCATTGTTATTGCTGGCGCCATCGAGAGGAATGCTCGCCCTGGCGCTTTGGGGCGCAGGGCAGCGGACCTACTCCGCCGCCTCCCGTCCGGCCTTCTTCGCCGGCCGCCGCGCCAGCACGGCGCGCAGATAGGCCCCGGTATGGCTGCGCTTGTCGCGCGCGATCGCCTCCGGCGTTCCCATCGCGACGACCTCGCCGCCGCCGTCGCCGCCCTCCGGGCCCATGTCGATGATCCAGTCGGCGGTCTTCACCACTTCGAGATTATGCTCGATCACGACCATCGAATTGCCCTGGTCGACGAGCTCGTGCAGCACTTCGAGCAGCTTGGCGACGTCGTGGAAATGCAGGCCGGTGGTCGGCTCGTCGAGGATGTAGAGGGTGCGGCCGGTCGAGCGGCGCGAAAGCTCCTTGGCGAGCTTGACCCGCTGCGCCTCGCCGCCCGACAGCGTCGTCGCCTGCTGGCCGACCTTGACATAGCCGAGGCCGACGCGGACCAGCGTCTCCATCTTCTCGCGGATCGCCGGCACCGCCTTGAACAGGCCCGCCGCCTCCTCCACCGTCATGTCGAGGACGTCGGCGATCGACTTGTCGCGGTATTTCACCTCGAGCGTCTCGCGATCGTAGCGTTTGCCCTTGCAGACGTCGCAGGTGACGTAGACGTCGGGGAGAAAGTGCATCTCGATCTTGATCAGCCCGTCGCCCTGGCACGCCTCGCAGCGCCCGCCCCTGACGTTGAAGGAGAACCGGCCGGCCTGGTAGCCGCGCGCCTTGGCCTCGGGCAGGCCGGCGAACCAGTCGCGGATCGGGGTGAAGGCGCCGGTGTAGGTGGCCGGATTGGACCGCGGTGTGCGGCCGATCGGCGACTGGTCGATGTCGATCACCTTGTCGAGCTGGTCGAGCCCCTCGATCCGGTCGCAGGGCGCGGGATGCTCGTTGGCGCCGTTGAGCTGGCGCGCGGCGGCCTTGTAGAGCGTGTCGATCGCCAGCGTCGACTTGCCGCCGCCGGAAACGCCGGTGACGCAGGTGAACAGGCCGAGCGGGAACGTCGCGGTCACGCCCTTGAGATTGTTGCCGCGGGCGCCGACGATCCTGACCGCGCGCCCCGGTTCGGCGACGCGCCGGCGCGCCGGCGCGGGGATCACCAGCGCGCCCGACAGATATTGCCCGGTCAGCGAGGCGGGATTGGCGATGATCTGGGCCGGCGTGCCCTTGGCGACGATCTGGCCGCCGTGGATGCCGGCGCCGGGGCCGACGTCGACGACATAATCGGCGGCGAGGATCGCGTCCTCGTCATGCTCGACGACGATCACGCTGTTGCCGAGCCCGCGCAGCCGGCGCAAGGTGTCGAGCAGGCGCGCATTGTCGCGCTGGTGGAGGCCGATCGACGGCTCGTCGAGCACATAGAGCACGCCGGTGAGGCCGGAGCCGATCTGCGAGGCGAGCCGGATGCGCTGGCTCTCGCCGCCCGACAGCGTGCCCGAGGCGCGCGCGAGGGTGAGATAGTCGAGCCCGACGTCGCGCAGGAAGGTGAGCCGGTCGCCGATCTCCTTGAGGATGCGCTGGGCGATCTCGTTGCGCTTGGCGTCGAGCCTGCCGGGCAGCGCGCGCGCCCAGTCGACCGCGGCCTTGACCGACAGCAGGCTGACCTCGCCGATGTGCTGGCCGTCGATCTTGACCGCCAGCGCCTCCGGCTTCAGCCGGAAGCCGTGGCAGGCGGCGCAGGGCGTCGCGGTCATGTAGCGCAGGATTTCCTCGCGCGACCATTCGCTCTCGGTCTCGCGGTAGCGCCGCTCGAGATTCTTCACCACGCCCTCGAACGGCTTGGCGACCTCATAGGCGCGCAGGCCGTCCTCATAGGCCATCCGCACCTCCTCGCCGCCGGAGCCGTCGAGGATCACCGCGCGCGCTCTGGCCGGGAGCTCGGCCCAGGGCGCATCGAGGCGGAACTTGTAATGGCGCGCGAGCGCCTCCAGCGTCTGCGCGTAATAGGGCGAGGACGATTTCGCCCAGGGCGCGATCGCGCCGCGGCGCAGGGTCAGCCGCGGATCGGGCACGACGAGATCGGGGTCGACCTTCATCTGCGAGCCGAGCCCGCCGCAGGTCGGGCAGGCGCCGAACGGATTGTTGAACGAGAACAGCCGCGGCTCGATCTCCGCAATCGTGAAGCCCGAGACGGGACAGGCGAATTTCGAGGAGAACATGATGCGGCGCGGCTCGCCGCCCTCGGCCGGCGGATCGGCGAATTCGACGATCGCGATGCCGTCGGCGAGATCGAGCGCGGTCTCGAAGCTCTCGGCGAGCCGGCTCGCCATGTCGGGCCGGACGACCAGCCGGTCGACCACCACCTCGACGTCGTGCTTGAGCTTCTTGTCGAGCGCGGGCGCGTCGGCGATCTCGTAGAACTGGCCGTCGATCTTCAGCCGCTGGAAGCCGCGCTTCATGAAATCGGCGATTTCCTTGCGATATTCGCCCTTGCGGCCGCGGATGACCGGCGCGACGAGATAGAGCCTTGTGCGCTCGGGCAGCGCGAGCACGCGGTCGACCATCTGCGAGATCGTCTGGCTCTCGATCGGCAGGCCGGTCGCCGGCGAATAGGGAATGCCGACCCGCGCCCACAGAAGGCGCATGTAGTCGTGGATTTCGGTGACCGTGCCGACCGTCGAGCGGGGGTTCTTCGACGTCGTCTTCTGCTCGATCGCGATCGCCGGCGACAGGCCGTCGATCTGGTCGACGTCGGGCTTCTGCATCATCTCGAGGAACTGGCGCGCATAGGCCGACAGCGATTCGACATAGCGGCGCTGGCCCTCGGCGTAGATCGTGTCGAAGGCGAGCGAGGACTTGCCCGAGCCGGAAAGCCCGGTGAACACGACGAGCTTGTCGCGCGGGATCGTCAGGTCGACGTTCTTCAGATTATGCTCGCGCGCGCCGCGCACGGTGATCGCGCGCCCGTCGAACAGGGCGTCGACGGCGGCGATGCGCGCGGGCCGCTTGGGTTGCTTCGGGCTCGCCATGGGCGCCTTTCAGGGGACACTCGAATCGCCGCGCGGCGGACTTGCGCCGCCGCCAGGGCGATGCTAGAACAAATGCGGAACGGCGGGAAGGGTTTTCCCTAATGTAGTGCGAAACCGCGGCGCGCCAAACGAGCGCGCGGCGCGCGGGCTGTGGACAAGTGAGACGCGGGCCGCCTCGGGCGCCCGCAAAAGCGCTACCCTCGGGGGCATCGGGACCATCGTCGGGCGCGCGTCGTAGGACGGCGGCAGGAGAGCGAAATGTCGGGCAGCGTCAACAAGGTCATTCTGGTGGGCAATCTCGGCCGCGATCCCGAGGTGCGCCGGCTCAATTCCGGCGACCAGGTCGTGAACTTCACGCTGGCGACCTCGGAAAACTGGCGCGACAAGACGACCGGCGAGCGGCGCGAGAAGACCGAATGGCACCGGGTCGTGATCTTCAACGAGGGGATCGGCAAGATCGTCGAGCAATATTGCAAGAAGGGCAGCAAGGTCTATGTCGAGGGCCAGCTGCAGACGCGCAAATGGACCGACCAGTCCGGCGCCGAGAAATACACGACCGAAATCGTCCTCCAGCGCTTCCGCGGCGAATTGACGCTGCTCGACTCGCGCGCCGGCGCAAGCTCGGGCGAGAATTTCTCCGGCGGCGAGGAGCGCGCGCCGAGCGCGCCGAGCTTCGGCCGTTCGTCGCCGGTCGACCGGCAGCCCGCGCTCGCGAGCGGCGGCGGCGGGGGTGGCGACATCGACGACGACATTCCGTTCTGAGCCGATTTCGGCCCGACGCCGGGAGCGGTTGCGATTCCCGCCATCTCGCCCGCGGCGGTCGCGCGGGGTCCGCGAGCGGCGGCGGCGGCGCCGGCCGGCGCGCGTCCGCCGGAAGCGTCCGCCCGCCCTACTTCGCCGGCACGGGACAGTCGGCCTCGCCCTCGGCGCATCTGAGATAGGCGCCGAGTTCGGCGGCGCGCTTTTTCGTCACCGTCTCCAGGCAGGTCGAAACCACCATCGCAAACATGCTGCCGCCCGCATTGGGCGAACTCGCAAACGCGCATTCGGCGTCGCGCCAGCCGAGCCAGGCCTTCTGCGCCTCGATCAGCAGCCGGGTCGTGGCCGGGTCGCCGGCGAGCCGCCGGATGATTTCCTTGTAGGCCCCGTTCA
>JBEKZS010000209.1:0-5544 GCA_049509635.1 Roseiarcus sp. | reverse complement strand
CCGGCGGGCGCAATTCGCAGGTCGCGCCAATTTCCTCGACCCGCCCGGCTAGTTGCGGGACGGAAACAGGCCGGTGAGCGCGATGCAGAAGTTGACCACGAGATAGGGCATGCGGTTCTCGTGGCCGAGCGAGCCGCCGGAAGCGCCGAGGGTCTGCGGGGCCAGCGTGTTGTTGGCGGCCGAGCTGTTGTAGATCTGCACCGCAAAGCTGCCGTCGGGCGATTTCTGCACGCCGGCCGCCCTTCCCAGAACGGCGCCCGGGCCGGGCGTGGCGCTGTTGCTCGTCGCCGCGGTGGCGGCGTCGGCATTCAGCGCGTGATTGTGCAGCGGCATTTCGTCGAGGAGCAGCGTGTGGTTCTCCTCCCCGGCGAACGACCCGATCGGATTGTTCGGACCAAAGCCGATCGAGGTCCGGCTGCGCAGATCGGGAAGCGCGAAGGTCTGGACGCCATTGCCGCCATAGGTCGTCCCGAGCAGGGCGAACACGGCCGAGTACTGGTTGATCGGCAGGATCTGGCCGTTGCACGGCTGCCAGCCGGTCGGCGCGAAATTGAATCCGAATATGTTGATCTGTCCGACATATTGCTCGGTCATCGGTGCTGGACTCCGTCCCCGCCTCAGTTGCGCGTCGGGAATACGCCGGTCATCGCAATGCAGTAGCTCAAGGCGAGATAGGGCTGCATGTTGTTGTGGGGCAGGTTGCCGCCCGCCACGCTGACCGACTGGGGCGCCAGTCCGGTCGTCGGCTGGTTCGAACTGTAGAGGTAGGCGTCGTAACTCGTCCCCGACTTGCCCGACGCGGCGTAGCGGCCGACCCCGAGCTGGGCGCCCGCCGCCGTCGCCGTCGTCCCCGTGGCGGTCGATGCGGCGAAGGGGTGGTTGTGGGGCGGCATCTGCGAAGAGAGAACCTGCACGGTGGACGTCCCGCCGGTCTCGCCCACGGAATAGGGCGACAGGCCGGCGCCCTCGCCGGCGCCGATCGCGACCGCGCCCTGCAGGTTCGGCAATTGAAACGTGCTCGTGCCGTTGCCGCCGTAATACGTCCCGATGACCGAGAACAGCGCCGCATACTGGCTGATGCTCAATGTCTGGCCGTGGCACAGGGCCCAGCCGAGCGGGGCGAAATTGAACCCGAACAGCTGCACCTGCCCGAGATATGGCTGCGTCACGCGCGCTCTCCCCTTCCCGCCGTGCGGCGCAGGCTAATTGCGGCTCGGAAACACACCGGCGACCGCGATGCAATAGGTGATCGCCAGAAACGGCTGGATGTTGGGATGCGGCAGACCGCCGCCCGCCTGGCCGAGGCTCGCATTGGCGAGATTGACCTGGGCCTGGCCGGCGAACGGCAGATAGCTCACCGCCTTGGTCGAAGGATTTTCGTATTCGTCGCCCAGATAGGTGGCGACGCCCGGCGTGGCGCTGGCGTTGGCGGCGCCCATCCCGGTCGCGACGGAGACCAGATGACCATGCCCGGGCATCTGGCTGGTCGTCAGCGCGACGGTTTCCTGGCCGCCGATCTGGCCGATGACATAGGGGGACAGGCCGACGCCGGCGCCCATGTGGATCGGCGTTCGTCCCTGCAGGTCGGGAAGCTTGAAACTGTTCACGCCGTCGCCGCCGAAATTCGTGCCGATCAGGGAGTACAACGCGCTGTACTGGCTGATGCTCAAGGTCTGGCCGACGCATTGCATGTAGCCGACCGGCGCGAAAGCGCCGGCGAAGGTCAGAATCTGGCCCAGATAAGGTTGACTCATGCCGCCCCCTCCCCGCCAGGCCTCGTCCGGATTCGCGAGCGGCCCGCGCGCGGCGCCGTCCTCCCGCCTCCGACCCCCCATGGCGTCCCGGCTTCGGACGCCGCCAGCCTTGCGAGCGCGCCACCATAAGGTCACGACGACCAACGCACAATGGGATTGTGTGCGAAGCCGTCGCCGCCCATTCGCCGCGTCGCCGCGAACGCCGGCATCCGCCGCCGAAGGGACGAGGCGATGCTACGTCCCTCCGGCGCAGCGGGCGCGCCGCCCGCGCTCCGGCGCGGTCTTCGTTTTCTCGACAAGGCGATATCCGGTCGGCCGCGCGGACCGCCCGGGGTCCGCGGTCGCGCGATCGAGGGCGCGTCGATCCCCGCCGTCCCGCCGCGCGGCTCCCGTTCGCCGCCGGCGCGCGCCGCCGATCCCGGCCGGCGACCTCGGCGCGGCCGCCGCCGGCCGCGCCCGGTCGCCAGAACGCCATATCGCGAGCATGGTTTCGACGGTTAGGGTCGCTATGAGCGAATCGCGACGGCCCCGGCTGCGTTCGCGCGCCGACCAGCGATGGGAATCATGACGAGAAACAAAGCGACCAACGACGCGGGCCTCGCCGGAAAGCCCTTTCGGCTCTGGCACGTCGACGGCCAGAACGAGTTCGTCGCCATCGTCGCCGAGGCCGACACGTTCGAGGCGATCAGGCGGGTCCGCCGGCGCCCGGACTGGCGCTACCAGATCACCCGCAAGGGCGCGCCGATCGACCGCGGCACCGGGTTCCCGATCCTGCGGCTGCCCGGCCAGGATCTGACCAAGCCGGAATGACCCCCGCTATTCCGCCGCGTCGATGCGGCGCGCGGGCGCCGCCAGCCGTTCGGCCTTCAGCAGTTCGGCGACCAGGAACGCGACCTCGATCGCCTGCTCGGCGTTGAGCCGGGGGTCGCAATAGGTGTGGTAGCGGTCGCGCAGATCGGCCTCGGAGATCGCGCGCGCGCCGCCGGTGCATTCGGTGACGTTCTTGCCGGTCATTTCGAGATGGACGCCGCCGGCGTGGGTGCCCTCGCCCTTGTGGACGGCGAAGAAGCTCCTGATCTCGCCGACCACCCGCTCGAACGGGCGCGTCTTGTAGCCGCCGGCCGCCTTGATCGTGTTGCCGTGCATCGGATCGCACGACCACAGAACCTTGCGCCCCTCGCGCTCGACCGCCCGGATCAGCGGCGGCAGGCACGCCTCGATCCGGTCGGCGCCGAACCGGCAGATCAGGGTCAGGCGCCCCGGCTCCTGGGCGGGGTCGAGAATGTCGATCAGCCGGATCAGTTCGTCGGGCTTCAGCGACGGGCCGCATTTGAGGCCGAGCGGATTGCGCACCCCGCGCGCATATTCGACATGGGCGCCGCCGGGCTGGCGGGTGCGGTCGCCGATCCAGATCATGTGGCCCGAGGTCGCATAATAGTCGCCGGTGGTGGAATCCACCCGCGTCATCGCCTGCTCGAAGCCGAGCAGCAGCGCCTCGTGCGAGGTGTAGAAGTCGGTCGCGCGCAGTTCGGGATGCGCCTCGGCGTCGAGGCCGATCGCGCGCATGAAGCCGAGCGTCTCGGTGATGCGGTCGGCGAGCTCCTGGTAGCGCTCGGACTGCGGGCTGTCCTTGACGAAGCCGAGCATCCAGCGATGCGCGTTCTCGAGATTGGCGTAGCCGCCGGTCGCGAAGGCGCGCAGCAGGTTCAGCGTCGCCGCCGACTGCCGGTAGGCCTCGAGCTGGCGGCGCGGATCGGGGATGCGCGCGCCGGCGGTGAATTCGATGTCGTTGACGATGTCGCCGCGATAGGCCGGCAGGGTGACCCCGCCGATCGTCTCGTCGTCGGCCGAGCGCGGCTTGGCGAATTGCCCGGCGACCCGGCCGACCTTGATCACCGGCGAGGCCGCCGCGAAGGTCATCACCACCGCCATCTGCAGAAAGACGCGGAAGAAATCGCGGATGTTGTCGGCCGAGTGCTCGGCGAAGGCCTCGGCGCAGTCGCCGCCCTGCAGCAGGAACGCCTCGCCCGCCATCGCCTTGCCGAGCGCGCGCTTGAGCTTGCGCGCCTCGCCGGCGAACACCAGCGGCGGATAGCCGGCGAGCTGGCGCTCGACCTCGGCGAGCGCCGCCGGGTCGGGATAGGCGGGGGCCTGCGCGACCGGCTTGGCGCGCCAACTGTCCGGACTCCAGCGGCTCTCGGCCATTTCGAACGTCTCGCTCTCGTCTGCCCGCAGGCGCGCCCGGGGGCGGGGCGCCAAGGGAGCGGCTTATACACAAGGGCGCGCGCGATGGCGATATGCCGGCCGGATCGTTCGCGTCGCGTGCGGCCGCCCAAGCTCGCCCATCCGCGCCACGCTCGTGTATGAGACCTTCGGCCCGCCCCCTCCCCCGCCCCCAGAGTCGCCGTGAAGCCCTATTCCGCCATCGCCGCCCTGCTCGCCTCGGTGTTCCTGCTGATCGCCGGCAACGCCCTGGCGGGGCTCATCGTGCCGCTGCGCGCCAAGATCGAGGGCTTTCCCGAACTCGCCATCGGCCTGCTCGGGTCGGCCTATTTCGTCGGCATGCTCGCCGGCAGCCTCGCCGCGCCCTCGATCGTGCGCCGGGCCGGCCACATCAGGGCGTTCGCGGCGTTCGTGGCGGGATCGGTGGCGATCGTGATCGTCTATCCGCTGGCCGTGTCCCCGGCGGTCTGGCTGGCGCTGCGCGCCGGGCTCGGCTTTGCGCTCGCCGGGCTCTACGGCGTCATCGAGACCTGGATCAACGCCAAGGCGAGCAATTCCAACCGCGGCGCGCTCTACGGAATCTACCAGATCGTCAATTTCTGCGCCTCGGCCTGCGGCCAGCTGATCCTCACCCTGCGCGCGCCGACTTCGTTTGAACTGTTCTCGGTTTCGGCGGCGCTGCTGGCGATGGCGATCGTCCCGCTGGCGATGACCACGGTCGAGCCGCCGCTGGAGCCCAGGACCGTGCGCATCCGGCTCGGCTGGCTGGCGCGGCTGTCGCCGGTCGCCGCAGTGGCGGCGGTCGCGGTCGGCGCCGCCAATGGCGCGGTGTTCGCGATGGGGCCGATCTATGCGCTCGGCCTCGGCCTCAGTCCGGAAGCGGTGCCCTGGTTCACCACCGCGATCGTGCTCGGCTCGGCGCTCGGCGTCTATCCCGCCGGGCGGCTGTCCGACCGTTTCGACCGCCGGCTGGTCATCGTCGCCATGGCCGGGGCCGGGGCGGCGTTCGAGCTGGCGCTGTGGCGCTATCGCGGCGGCGGCGGCGCGCTCGCCGCGCTCGGATTCTGCGTCGGGGTGACGACCTTCGCGCTCTACACGCTGGCGATCAGCCACGCCAACGATCGCGCGCGGCCCGACCGGCTGATGCTGATCTCGTCGGGCATGCTGTTCCTCTATTGCCTGGGCGCGATCGTCGCGCCCGCGCTCGCGGCGGCGCTGATGCGGCGGTTCGGCCCCTCCGCCTTGTTCGCCCAGAACGCCGCGCTGCATCTGGCAATCGCGCTGTTCACCCTCTGGCGCCTGTTCGCCGCCGGGCCGACGCCGCGCCGCGCGCGCGCGATCGCCGAGGCGCCGCCGGGACCGGGCGCTATTCCTTGACCGTGCTCATGTCGGGCGCATTGGGATTCTTCATGCCGACGACGTGATAGCCGGAATCGACATGGAGAATTTCGCCGGTGACCCCGCGCGCCATCGGCGAGAGCAGATAGACCGCGCTGTCGCCGACCTCCTCGATCGTCACGGTGCGGCGCAGCGGCGCGTTATATTCGTTCCAGCGCAGGATGTAGCG
>JBEKZS010000208.1:0-9999 GCA_049509635.1 Roseiarcus sp. | reverse complement strand
CGAGCAGCGCGAGGCCGCGTCCGAGATCCTCGATCTTGCCGCGCGGCCCCAGATTTTCGGCGATCCAGCGGCCGACCACCGGCTCGGCGGTCGCCCACATGTCGAGCCGCGGGTCGAGCTTGCGGGCGACCCCTTCGACCACGACCATGGTCTTTTGAAGCATGACGAGTTCGATCCGCGTCGCCATGTCGAACAGCGCGGTGATCTCGAACAGCAGGGTCAGCAGCCTGGCCATTGAGATCTGATCGGCGGTGCGGGTGCGGATCGGCTCGCCGATCGCGCGGATCGCCTGGGCGAAATCCTCGACCCGATGGCTCGCCGGCACGTAGCCGGCCTCGAAATGCACCTCGGCGACGCGGCGGTAGTCGCGGGTGATGAAGCCGTAGAGGATTTCGGCGAGAAACCGCCGCTCCTTGAGGCCGAGCCGGCCCATGATGCCGAAATCGACGGCCGCGATGCGCCCGCGCGGGTCGATGAACAGATTGCCCTGGTGCATGTCGGCGTGGAACAGGCCGTCGCGCAAGGCATGGCGCAGGAAGGACTGGATCAGCGCGCGCCCGAGCTTGGGGGGATCGAAGCCGGCTTCGGCGAGACGGTCG
Source organism: Roseiarcus sp. (assembly GCA_049509635.1). Lineage (GTDB taxonomy): Bacteria > Pseudomonadota > Alphaproteobacteria > Rhizobiales > Beijerinckiaceae > Roseiarcus. The sequence goes on along the minus strand of JBEKZS010000208.1, from coordinate 9,400 downwards.
GGGTCGGACAGCGGCAGGCCGTCGATCCATTCGGTGGTCAGCACTTCGCGCGTCGTGCGGTCCCAGTCGACGGCGGGCACGCGAAAATCCTCGTCCTCGGCGGTGTTCTCGGCAAATTCCGAGGCGGCGGCGGCCTCGAGCCGGAAATCCATCTCGATCCGCACCGAGCGCGCCAGCGTCTCGACGATTTCGACCGGCTTCAGCCGTCGAATCTCCGGAAACAGGCGCTGGGCGAGCCGCGCGGCGAAGAACATGTCGGAGAGGTCGCGGGCGAAGCGCCGCTCGATGCCCGGCCGCAGCACCTTGACCGCGACTTCGGCGGTCCCCTCGCCGGCGCGCACCCGGGCGCGGTGCACCTGGGCGATCGACGCGGCCGCCACCGCTTCGCCGAACTCGACGAACAGCGACTCGAGGCTGCGGCCGAACGCCGCCTCGATCGTCGCGATCGCGACGCTGCGCGGATAGGGCGCCACGCGGTCCTGGAGGCGCTCGAGCTGAAGCGCCACCCGCGCGCCGACGATGTCGGCGCGGGTCGACAGGAACTGGCCGAGCTTCACATAGGACGGACCCAGCCTGTCGATCGCCGCGGACAGCCCGTCCAGGCCGGTGGCGCCGCGCCGCGCGATGAGATGGGCGAGCGCCAGGCCGGCGCGTGGCAGCGCCGGCAGCAGGTGGGGATCGATGGCGCCGAACGCACCCTCGCGCGCCAGCACATAGCCGGCGCGCGCGATCCGGGCGCAATGGCCGAGATTTGCCAGGATCGCCAAGTCTAGAGTTTCCAGCCCGAGTGAATGGCGACGACGCCTCCCGAAAGCCTGGTGAAATCGACCCGCGCGAAGCCGGCCGCGCCGATCATGTCGGCGAACCGCTCGGGCGTCGGAAACCGGCGGATCGATTCGACGAGATAGCGGTAGGGCTCGCCGTCGCCGGTCACGATCCGGCCGAGCGCTGGGATCGCGGCGAACGAATAGGCGTCGTAGAGCCGGTCGAGAACCGGGGCGTCGACGCGCGAGAATTCGAGGACGAGTAGCCGGCCGCCGCGCTTCAGCACCCGATGGGCCTCGGCCAGCGCCCGGTCGATGCGCGGCACGTTGCGGATGCCGAAGGCGATCGTATAGGCGTCGAAACCGCCATCGGGCACCGGCAGCGCCTCGGCGTTGCCCTCGACGAAGGCGACCCGGCCGCCGTGGCGCCGCCGCGCCGCGCGCTCGCGGCCGACGCGCAGCATTTGCGGATTGACGTCGAGCGCGGTCACCGCGGTCAGCGCGCCGCCCGCCTCGGCGACCCGGAAGGCGACGTCGCCGGTGCCGCCGGCGACGTCGAGATGGGCGAACGGCCCTCGGCGCGGCGGGCGCACCTTGGCGACGAGCAGATCCTTCCACAGGCGATGCAGGCCGAACGACATGACGTCGTTCATCAGGTCATAGCGCCCGGCGACCTTGCGGAAGACGTCGTCGACCAGCCCCTGCTTGTCTTCGAGCGCGACCGAGCGGTAGCCGAAATGCGTCTCTTCACGCGCAGACGAGGACATGCCCGGGCTCCCATTGCCGCCGGACCATAACGCGCCGGCGGCGAATGGCGAAGCGGATAGCGTCGTTGGCGGCGCGCCGCGCCCGCGCCGCCGGGTCACTCCCGACCGCGCTGGCGCAGCAGATAGACATCCATGATCCAGCCCTTGCGCGCGCGCGCCTCGGCGCGGCGGCGGGCGATTTCGCCGCCGACCGCGCGCAGGTCGCCGGCGATCAGGATTTGATCCTCGGTCCCGACATAGGCGCCCCAGTAGATTTCGACGCCGTCCGGCGCGATCGCTTCGAACGCGTTCTGGCCGTCGAGCATCACCACGACATTGTCGAGGTCGCCGCCGGTCCGGCCCGCCGCCAGGTTGCGGCCGGTCGTGATGTGGACCGGGCCGCCGATCCGGTTGAGCGCGATCCTGTGGGCGGCGGCGAGCGCCTGGACGCTGGTCACCCCTGGGATCACTTCGAAGTCGAACGGAATCGCGCCGCGGCCGGCAACCGCCTCGACGATCCGCAGCGTGCTGTCGTAGAGCGACGGGTCGCCCCAGACCAGGAACGCGCCGGTCTCGTCCTCGCCGAGCTCGCCTGCGATCATCGCCTCGAAGAGGTCGGCGCGCCGGTCGTGCCAGTCCTTCACCGTCGCTTCATAGGCCGGGGGCGCGCGGTCGCGACCGGGGTCGGGCGCGACGGCCGTCCGGTAGGCGCGCCCGACGATATGGGCCGCGCAGATTTCCCGCCGCAGCCGCGCCAGATCGTCCTTGTCGGGCCCCTTGTCGATCGAGAAGAACACATCGACCGTGTTGAGCGCCTTGACCGCCTGGACGGTGACATGGTCGGGATGGCCGGCGCCGATTCCGATGATCAGGATCTTCCGCATGCCCGCGCGCCCCCTAGCGCGCGGCGGTCAGCCGCGCATGGTCCTTCGCCCCGTCGACCCAGCGCAGGTCGCCGCGCGCCAGCATGTAGTTGACATGCGCGAGCAGTTCGCTGAACGCGAAGCCCATCTGGTGCGGGTCGAGCTTGCGGGTGAACATGACCGGCAGCAGCTCGGCCGGCCGGTGCGGCGCCTCCCGACAGGCGCGCAGCAGCGCCGCGCAGCGCGCCGCGTGATGGGCGGCCAGTTCGCCCGCCCGCTCGTGCAGCCCATAGAACGGCAGCTGGTGGCCGGCGAGCACCAGGGAATCGGCGGGCAGGTCGGCCGTGAGCGCGCGCAGCGAGCGCAGATACAGGCCGAGCGGGTCGTCGCGCGGGCTCGCCGCGACGACGCTGACGTTGGGCGATATTTTCGCCAGCGTCTGGTCGGCGGCGAGGAACAGCTTGTCCTCGCGGTTGAACAGCATCAGCTGCTCGGGCGCATGGCCGTCGCCGGCCAGCACGTCGAAGACGCGCCCGCCGATGGTCAGCCGGTCGCCGGCGACCAGCCGCTCGAAGGTCGGCGGCAGCGGCGCGACCATGCCGAGATAATCGTGGCCCATCGTCGCGATCAGCGCCGTGGTCGCCTCGTCGAGGCCGTTGCGCAGGTAGAAATTGCGATAGACCGGCGCCTGCATCCGTCCGGGCGCGAGGCTGAGATTGAGGCTGTCGGCATAGGCGGTCTGGCTGGTCAGCAGCGGAATGGCGAATTGCTCGGTCAGCCAGCCGGCGAGGCCGATGTGATCGGGATGCATGTGGGTGACGATCAGCCGGGTCAGCCGGCGGCCGGCGAGCGGTCCGGCGAGCAGCGCCCGCCAGGCCTGCCGCGCGGGCGCGTCGTCGATGCCGGTGTCGACCACCGCCCAGCCGTCGCCGTCGTCGAGGAAATAGACGTTGACGTGATCGAGCCTGAAGGGGAGCGGAATCCGCGCCCACAGCACGCCGGGCGCGACCTCGATCGTCTCGCCCCATGCGGGCGGCTCGGGAAACGGGAAGGCCAGCGAGGCGGACGGGCTCAGGATGGTCATCGCGCTTCTTACACGATTCCGCGCGGTCGGAGCCACTGGGCCGGGAGGGCGAGGGGCGCCAGCGCCTCGCGCCCGGCGAGCGCGGAGGCGGCCGGCGTGATTTGAAATCATGGAATCGATGTCAGCCCCCATGATGCTGGCGATTGACCGCGGAAAAACCGAATGAGGCCGCCAGGCCCATCGCTTAATCGGCCCGCCATCCCTCCCGCGTCCCCCGGGCCCGGGGCGGTGAATTCTTTGGAAATCTTTGGAAGCCCTCGGAAAGCTTCTGGAAGTCCCCGGGCTCCATGGTATATCTTTGTATTTCAATAGCTTGCAAGAGGCCGGAAGCTTTTTTGACCCCGAGGCTCCCGCGCTGTTCGGGCTCTCGAAGGCCCCGGCGGAGTAGCGATGGAACAAAGACGAATCGCATCGCCAACAAGCCAAAGCCCCCCTCCGCGAGGACCGCCTCAGAGGGGGCCTCTCGACGTTGAATGACAAGGCGCCTCGGGCGTTACGCGCCGAGCGGGTCTCTGGCGGTCTTTGTGGCGGCGGTGAATCTCCTTGGGTTCGCCTCGCTCGGACCGGCTATCGACCGAAGCTGGATTGTGGACCGGGGAACGGCTGGAGTCAAGCAAAATTTCTGTAAAAGAGAAACAGCGCGGCGTCCTCGGCGGTTTCGACGTCGCCGGCCATCGCTGCGGCGCGCCGGTCGGGCTGAACAGGCATGACGGGCGCCATCATCGATGGGGGGTCGGTTCCTGGCGCCGTCAGGGGGTCAATTCCGGATGTTGCTTGACACCGTGCTGCCAGAGCCGGGCGCGCGCCTCAATGTCGAGCCGCCTGCGGCGGCCGCTGCGCGCCAAGAGGCGCTCCGCGAACATTGACCCACGGGCCCGGCCCTGGCCGTTTGCAACCATGACCTCTTGGTGAGCGTCGCGGCCCCAAGGGCCGCGGCGCTTACCAAAAGGTCATGGTCGCCAATTGCCGCGCCGACGGCGCGCAGTCACCCGGAGGGGCGAAGCGAAGCGGAGCAGCGGCCTCTTGGCCGCTTGACGGCGCGACGGCGGCGTGGCCGCGCGGCGGGCGGGGGTAACGGGCATGGCGACTTGCGAGGAATCAGTCCCTGTCTCACGCGAGGGGCGCAGTCCGCCTCACAAAAAGGGAAATGCGGGTGCGTCACCGTAAATCGTCACCGTAAATCCTCGCCCCCCGCCGCCCCGGCCGAAAGCCGGGCGCGGGGAGGGCGAAAGCGGGCGTGGGTTGAAAATCGTCGAATCGGTATCCTGTCGCCGGAATTCCGCAAGAAATGAACTGACTCATTCGGTGTTTACGAGCGATTGACAGCGACGATGGCACCCGCCATGACAGATAAAAGTTTGGGAAACGTGTGGAAGAATTTTTTTCGGGGCGATGATTAGTTGACTGGGAAAAGCGTATCGCACGCCCCCGTGAAGCGTGGTGGAGTTTTTGCTTCGGCAACCGCGCTCCTCCTTATTGCCATATCTCTCTCTAGCGGGACTCCGGCAGCGCAGCCGGCTCCCCCTACAGGCGCGGACGAGGGACCGCCCATCACCGGCGCGGTGGAACTCGCCTTATTGCGGACATTGGGGCGATGGATGCACCGAGTGCACTAGGGCCGCCTCAGGCGCCGCCCCGGTTTGTCGCGCCGAAACCGCGAATAAAGGTGCGCAATGCGCGCGACACGCTATTATTTGTCTTAGAGAATTTGACGCGGCTAAATTTGATCGAATATGCTCGAATTTTTATATAGAAAAGTATTTCGGACCGTCGCGCCTTGGGACAGGATTTCGCGCTTCTCGCAATGATATTCTCGTTATTGCAAATGAATTTAGAATAGATTGGAACGGGCATGGATCGATGGCGCTTCCGGAGCGCGTTCCGCTTTTCCCACTAGGGCTTGTTGATCCCGAATATTTTATAATTCACAGAGGCGATTACTCTAATATTACTGGATCAGAAGAAATTGCTATTCCCGTGGGAACGCCCTACGCGCCAGATGGCCGAGGGTCTCGTTATGATGACCACGCTACAGGCCTCAGATGCTGGCGAACTTACGCCGATGGCGTCGCGGGCGGCCTTTCTGAAGCCGCTGCCTCGAAACTTGCCGGCCCGCCGATCGTTGAGCTTCCGCTCAAAGTAGTCGAACCGCCGCGGGATGTCGCGGCCTCGCAGTGGGCGTCGCCCTATTGTGGGGATTGGGATGACGGTTGCGTGGCATGCCAACGGCAAAGTTTGATGAGGCCGATCGAATGCAACTTCATCGACGGTATGGGAGCGTCCTGCCGGCCCCATTTGATAGCCTGTCGGCGCCCGATGTCGTTGGCGCTGCTGTCCAGCATCTGCCAGAGGATCGTGAGGACAAATCTTACGCTTTCGGACTCAGGCGCTTTGATGGGCTTCGACACCTCTGAGCCGACGCGCTGGCTCTTTGCGAGTGACAACAAATGGCAGGCGGTCTTCGAAAAACGTGATCGTAAGATTGGGCTAGGCAAATGGCTCCCTTATGGGAGATTTATGCCGCTAAGCCGCGACGAGCAGCAAAGCTATCAAACAGACGAAGATATTGGATTTTCGTATATTTGCGAACAGTCTTACAAAAAAATGGGAATATACTAATGTCAAGTCAACAATATTATGGCTACTTAAATGATGAAAATGTAAAAAACAGCAACTTTTTTTATCCTGAATTTGAATTGTAGGCGCGGTAGCATTGAGGCATGGCCAACGGCCCCGTTTCCCTTCCCCGCTCATCAAACCGGACGTGCGGATTTCCCGCATCCGGCTTTCCGACAGACTTCACGGTAGACCCACGGCGGCAGCAAAAGGTCTTGGTCGCAAAACGCCGCGCCGACGAGACGCCGTCACCCCCCGGCGACGAAGTCGTCCGGTGAAGGGCCGGAACGGGAATGGAGGAGCGGCGCAGCCGCTTGACGGCGGCTCGGCGGCGTGGCCCGCTGCAACGCCCGTCAACGTCCCGGATCGACCAGGGCGGACAGAGACGCGCGTTGAGCGCAGCATCGCCTCGGCGGTGTGCGGAGGGGATCCAGGGTCGCTTGGCCGGGCCTCGGGCGCGGCGCTCGCTTCATCGCCGCAAGTCCGGGCGAGAACGACAATCGGCAGGGAGGCGCGATATGGCGAACGCCTATTACCGCTGGGTCATGGTCGCGGCGGGCGGCCTGCTGGGTTGCGTGGCGATCGGCGCGATGTTTTCGCTGCCCGTTCTTCTCGGCCCGATATCGCGGGGCGCCGGATGGTCGGTCGCGGGCGTGTCCAGCGCGATGACGATCGGCTTCGTCGCCATGGCGTTGGCGAGTCTGGCCTGGGGCGCGGTCTCCGATCGATGGGGCCCCCGCCGGGTGACCTTGATCGGGTCGATCGCCTTGGCCATGAGCCTCGCGCTGGCCAGCCAGGCGGCGTCGCTTCTCCAGTTCCAGCTGATTTTCGGCGTGCTCGTCGGGAGCGCCGCGGCCGCGATCTTCGCCCCGATGATGGCCTGCGTGACCGGCTGGTTCGATTCGAATCGAAGCCTGGCGGTCTCGCTGGTATCCGCGGGGATGGGAATGGCGCCGATGACGATGTCCCCCCTGGTGGCGTGGCTCCTCACCAGCCATGACTGGAGAACCGTCCTCCAGCTCATCGCATTGCTCGCCGCGGTCGTGATGGTCCCGGTCGCGTTGCTGGTCCGCCGTCCGCCCGCTCTCGCCGCTGAAACCGTCGCGATCGACGCATCCGCAGGCGAACGGCGGCAGTCCGGCATGTCGTTGCGCGAGGCGATGCGATCGCCGCAGTTCATCATCCTCCTGCTGACGAATTTCTTTTGCTGCGCGACCCACTCGGGTCCGATTTTTCACACCGTCAACTACGCCGTAAGCTGCGGAATTCCCATGATCGCCGCCGTTTCGATCTACAGCGTCGAGGGGCTGGCCGGCATGGGCGGACGCGTCGCCTTCGGCATCCTCGGCGACCGGCTGGGCGCCAAGCGCGTTTTGGCCGCGGGGCTGCTGATCCAGGCTTTCGGGGCGCTCGCCTATTTCTTCGTGCGCGACCTCGGCGAGTTTTACGCCGTGGCGGCGTCGTTCGGATTCGTCTACGCCGGCGTGATGCCGCTCTACGCCGTGCTCGCTCGCGAAAACTTCCCGCTGCCGATGATGGGGACGGTGATCGGGGGGACCGCAATGGCCGGCAGTCTGGGGATGGCGATCGGCCCCCTGGCGGGAGGTCTGATCTACGACGCCACCGCCAGTTACGGATGGCTCTACATCGGCGCCTGGGTCATGGGAATTTGCGCCTTCCTGGTCGCAATGTCGTTCAAGCCCTTCCCCGAGAGCCAACCCGGATTGGCGCGGGTTCAGCGACTGGCGACGAATTCATGACGCCCGCGGTCGGGTCGACGGCGCACTCGACTCGCGTCTCTGCGGGGTTCCGGTGACAGTGCGCTCGGCTCGCGTGCCTTTCGATCGCGGCTTTTCGGCCTGCGGGGCTTGCAACGCAGCCGGCGTCGCGCGGCGGCTTCGAGGCGGGCTTCGAAAGTGCGGCGCAGCTGTCGGGCCCCGCGGGCGTGGAAGCGAACACGGGATCGCCGACCGCCGCGAGCCGATGCGCGCCGTCCATCGCGACGCAGCCGAGCCGTCGCTCAGACGGGCGCCCGGTCGTGCGCGCCCGCGCGCCGACGGAAGCGGCATGGCGCCGATGCGCCCCGCCGACCGACCGGACCGGCTGGCCGATGCGCTTTCGACATCAGCGCGGCTCGGGGCTTTCGCATGCGCGCTCCGGTCTCGCCGTCGTGCAGGTTTCGTGTGAGAACGCATTGAATACATTCAATACGAAGCGAGTTTTCGACCTCGCGGAATTGATGCCCGGACGACTCGTCGGCGCGACATCGCCCCACGGCATAGAAAATTAATAACTGCGACGGTAAAAGATCGGTGAGACGACCGGGATTCGCCGACCGCGGATTTGGGAATCCGACCCCGGTGCTTGGCCGCGCTTGGATGAGCGGAAGATAGTCACGAGTTGAATGCTGTATATTTCGCCGGGGAACGCCGTCGACTTTCGTATTTCTGTTTCCCTGAGATTCCAAACGTTCGGGTTTTGCGTTGATTTTCAGGTTTTACTCCGCTGATTCGTTCGTACTCCCTCCGTTTTCACGGTCGGGAACTGCCGTTAGCCAGGAGGGGTACGAAGCCATGAATCTGCGCGACGCCCAGCATTTTGAACGGCGCTTTCTCGCAACGCACGACTCGGTTGGCCGCGCGTCTCGGCCGGCGCCGGCCCTGACGAGATCGCCGCGCGCGAGCGCGGCGCGGCGGCCTCGCCTGTCGGTCGTCGCGGGGACGTCGGTCGGTCGGCGATCGCCATGACGGATACGCTCCCGCCCGACGAAGTCCGCCCGCAGGCCATCGCGGCCGCGCACGAACTCGCTTCGCCGAACGCCGAGGCCCGCTATCGCGGCCTGCTCGAGGCGGCGCCGGACGCGATGGTGGTGGTCAACCAGGCCGGGGAGATCGTCGTCGTCAATCTTCAGGTGGAGAAGCGGTTCGGATTCCGGCGCGACGAACTGCTGGGCCAGAAGGTGACCCGCATCATTCCGGAGGGTTTCGCCGAGCGACTGATCGCCGACGGGACGCGAACGGCCGCCGAGGCGTTCGCCCAGCAGATCGGCGCGGGGATAGAACTGATCGGGCGACGCAAGGACGGCAGCGCGTTTCCGATCGAGATCATGCTGAGCCCGCTCGACGGCGCCGACGGCGTCCTGGTGACCGCCGCGATTCGCGACATCAGCGTGCGCAAGGCCGCGGAGGCGCATCTGGGGCAGATGGAGGCCCGCTATCGCGGCCTGCTCGAGGCGGCGCCGGACGCGATGGTGGTGGTCAACCAGGCCGGGGAGATCGTCGTCGTCAATCTTCAGGTGGAGAAGCGGTTCGGATTCCGGCGCGACGA
>JBEKZS010000207.1:0-5899 GCA_049509635.1 Roseiarcus sp. | reverse complement strand
CTCCCGCCCCAGCTTCTCGAACCTTTTCACCACCCGCTCGCGCCTCAGCCTCGACAGCCGCTGGATCCAGAAGATCCCGTCGAGCTGGTCGATCTCGTGCTGCAGGCAGACCGCGAGCAGCCCGCCGGCCTCCTCGCTGCGCGCGGCGCCGGCGAGATCCTGGCAGGCGACCCTGACGCGCGCTGGACGCTCCACCGTCTCGACGACGCCCGGCATCGACACGCTGCCTTCCCCGACGCGCGCGAGCTCGGCCGAGGCCCATTCGATCCGCGGATTGGCGTAGACCCGGACGCCGTCGGCGGACGACAGCTCGATGACCACCAGCCGCAGCGCGACGCCGACATGCGGCGCGGTGATGCCGATGCCCGGCGCCGCGCGCAAAGTCGCGAGGAGATCGTCGGCGAGCGCCGCCAGCGCGGCGTCGAACACCGCGACCGGCACGGCCGGCTCGCGCAGCCGCGGATCGGGAAAGCGCAGGATCGCGCGCGCCGGCATGGCGTCAGCGGTCCTGGCAGAAGTCGACCCATTGCGCGCCGACGAGATCGGCGAGCCGGCGCGCGTCGATCCGCACCGCCGCATTGGTCGCGCCCGCCGCCGGCACGACCTCGCCGAGATCGCGCAGCGACTCGTCGCAATAGATCGGCAGCGGGGTCGCGAGGCCGAACGGGCAGACGCCGCCGACGGGATGGCCGGTCAGCGCGACGACCTCGGCGGCCTCCAGCAGCCGCGGCTTGGCGCCGAGGGCGCGTTTGATCTTGCCGTTGTCGAGCCTGGCGTCGCCCGCGGTCACGATCAGCACGACGCGCTCGCCGATCCGCGCCGACAGCGTCTTGGCGATCTGCCCCGGCGCCACGCCGTGCGCCGCCGCGGCGAGCGCCACCGTCGCCGTGCTCGCCTCGCTCTCGATGATCGCCAGGTCGGGCGCATGGCGCGCCAGAAACGCGCGGACGGATTCCAGACTCATCGGGCGTGCCGCTCCCCTGGGCGACCTCGGTCGCGGGAGCGGTTCCTATCATGGTTTGCCCACCGATTGCGCCTGGCTCGTCGCATCGGCGCGTCGCTCGCCGCGAGCGCGACGGAAGGCGCGCCTGCGAGCGGCGCCCTGCCTCGCTGCGGCGCTTTGCCGCATCGAGCGCGCGCCGCCCGTCTCCTGTTGCGCGGCGGGCGGGCGGGTCGCCCGGCGGGACGACGGGGCCGCGGCTGCGCGCGGCAGGCGTCGCGGCGCAGAGTTTGATCTCGACGGCGCCGACCGGCATGGGCATATTGCGCGACGGCGCCTGGAGCGGATTCGAAAGACGCGGGCTGCGTCACGGTCCGGCTTCCCACGCCGACGAACGGCATATTTCTCGTTGGGGGGCTGCCTCACGATGGACCGCGCGCGATACCTGGCGATGGCGATGCTCGTCGCATCGCTGGCCGGATGCAGGGAAACCCAGCAGGCCGCGCCGCCCGCGCCGCCGCCGGCCGTCGGCGTGCAGCTCGCGCGAATGAAGGGCGTGACGCCTTCGCTCGCCTTCGTCGGCCGGATCAAGGCGGTCAACACCGTGCAACTGCGGGCGCGGGTCGAGGGCTTCCTCGAGAAGGTGCTGTTCACCGAGGGCCAGAACGTCAAGACCGGCGACCTTCTCTATCAGATCGAGAAGACCCAGTACCAGGCCGCGGTCGATCAGGCGAACGCCAATGTCGCGGCGGCGCAGGCGCAGGAACTCAACGCGCAATTGCAATTCAACCGCACCGCGGAACTGGTGAAGTCTCAATCGGTCTCGCAGGCGACGCTCGACCAGAACCGCGCGAACCTGGAGAGCGCCAGGGCGAGCGTGCTCCAGAACAAGGCGGCGCTCGCGATCGCCCAGGAGAATCTCGGCTATACCGACATCGCCTCCCCCATCGACGGACGCATCGGTCTGACGACCTATACGTTGGGCAATCTCGTCAATTCCGCCAGCGGCGTGCTGGCGACGATCGTCAGCGACGATCCGATCTACGTGGAGTTTCCGGTCAGCAATCGCCAGATCGCCGACATCACCGCCGCGCACAAGCAGGACGCCGGCGGCCCGATCAACATCAAGGTCCTGGTCCAGCTCGCCAACCGGAAGCAATATGGCCATGCCGGCGTCTGGAACTACATCGGCAACCAGGTCGACCAGCAGACCGACACGCTGCTGGTGCGCGCCACCCTGCCCAACCCCGAGCGGCAATTGGTCGACGGCGCGTTCGTCACCGTCCAGGTCCAGGAGAACGAGGAGCAGCCGCGGCTGGTGATTCCCAGGGCGGCGCTGCAGCTCGACCAGGCGGGCGTCTACGTGCTCGTCGTCGACAAGGACCACAAGGTCGAGACCAGGCGGGTGACGACCGGCGAGGCGGTGAACACCGAAATCGCGATCCCATCGGGCCTCGCGGCGGGCGACGCGGTGATCGTCGACGGGGTGCAGAAGGTGCGGCCCGGGCAAGTCGTCGACACCACGGTGATCCCGGCGGACCCGGGAGCGGAGAAATGATTTCCGCCGTATTCGTCGACCGGCCGCGGCTGGCGTTCGTCGTCTCGATCGTCATCACGCTCGCCGGGCTCATCGCCATCCTGGTCATTCCGGTCGCGCAATTTCCCGAAATCGTTCCGCCGCAGGTGACCCTGACGGCGAACTATCCCGGCGCCGACGCCGAGGTCGTGGAGGCGACCGTCGCCCAGCCGATCGAGCAGCAGGTCAACGGCGTCGACAACGCGCTCTACTACCAGTCGACCAGCGGCGCCGACGGCAGCTACACGCTCAACGTCACTTTCGCCCTCGGCACCAATCCCGACATCGACACCGTCAACGTGCAAAATCGCGCCACCCTCGCCGAGGCGCAATTGCCCGCCGAGGTGGTGCAGCAGGGCCTGTCGATCCGCAAGAAGTCCGCGGCGCTGTTGCAGGTGCTGCTGATCTATTCGCCGAAAGGCTCGTATGACCAGCTCTATTTGAGCAACTACGCGACCATCAACGTCATCGACGCCCTGTCGCGCATCAACGGCGTCGGCCAGGCGAGCCTGTTCGGGCCGCTCGACTATTCGCTGCGCGTATGGCTCGATCCCAACGAGCTCGCCGCGCTCAACCTCACGCCGGGCGACGTCGTCGCGGCTGTCCAGGGCCAGAACGTCCCGGCCGCGCTCGGCCGGATCGGCGCGGCGCCGGTTTCGGCGGATCAGCGCAGCCAGTTCACCGTCAAGACCCAGGGCCGGCTGACCACGCCCGCCGAGTTCGAGAACATCGTGCTGCGAACCAACCCCGGCGGTTCGGTCGTCCGCGTCAAGGACGTGGCGCGGGTCGAGATGGGCGCCGCTTCGTCCGATCGCTATACGCGCTTCAACGGCGCGCCGGCGGCGGCGATCGGCATCTATCAGTCGCCCGGCGCCAATGCGGTCCAGGTGACCAAGGCGGTCCGCCGGACGATGGACGAGCTGGCCAAGCGCTTCCCCGACGATCTGGCCTATTCGGTGTTCTTCGACACGACGGTGTTCGTCAGCGCGACCATCGAGGAAGTGGTGCGCACGCTCGGCGAGGCCTTCGTTCTCGTCGGAATCGTGGTGTTCCTGTTCCTCGGCAAGCTTCGCACCACGCTCATTCCGTTGATCGCGGTCCCGGTTTCGATCATCGGGACCTTCGCGGTCATGCTGGCGATCGGCTATTCCGCCAATACGGTCTCGCTGCTGGCGCTGGTGCTCGCGATCGGCATCGTGGTCGACGACGCGATCGTCGTCATCGAGAATGTCGAGCGCGTCGTGGAGGAGGAGCCGCAGCTTTCGGTGCCCGAGGCGACCAAGAAGGCGATGACCGAGATCACCGCGCCGATCATCGCGATCACGCTCGTGCTGCTCTCGGTCTTCGTGCCGGTCGCCTTCATTCCGGGGATCAGCGGGCAATTGTTCCGCCAGTTCGCGGTCGCCGTTTCGGTCTCGATGCTGATTTCCGCGCTCAACGCGCTGACGCTGAGCCCGGCGCTGTGCTCGATCCTGATCAAGCGCGGCCACACGAGCCGCGGGCCGATCCGCTACGTGCTCGCCGGCATCGATCGCGTGCGCGACGGCTATGCGGCGATCGTCGGCCGGCTCGTCCGCGTCGCCGCGATCGGCCTCTTCGTCGCGATCGGCGCCCTGGCGGCGTCGGGGCTGCTGTTCACCCGAACGCCGCAGAGCTTCCTGCCGGAGGAGGACCAGGGCGCCCTGTTCGCCGCCATGCGACTGCCGGAGGGCGCCTCGATCAACCGGACCGCGGCGGTCGTCGAGCAGGCCGAGAGCGTCATTCGCGGCATCGCCGGGGTCGAAGGCGTGCTGTCGGTGGTCGGATTCGACTTCATCGACGGGATCACCTCGTCGAACCAGGCTTTCTTCGTCATCCGGCTCAAACCCTACGAGCAACGCACCGATCCCGCGCAGGGCGCCGGCGCGATCGTCGTCGCGCTGCGGCCGCGGCTGGCGGCGATCGCGCAGGCGGTCGTCTTCCCGTTCAACCTGCCGCCGATCCTGGGTCTGGGCAACACCGGCGGATTCCAGTATGTGCTCGAGGCCCAGCAGGGCCAGCCGCCTGCGGAAGTCGCCGCCGCGATGCGCGGCCTGCTCGTCGCCGCCAACCAGCAGCCCGAACTCGCCGGCGTGTTCAGCACCTTCGCCGCCGACACGCCGCAGGTCTATCTCGACTTCGACCGCAACAAGGCGCAGGTGCTCGGGGTCAAGATCGCCGACCTGTTCAACGCGTTGCAGTCGACCATCGGCCGATATTACGTCAACAACTTCAACGTGTTCGGTCGGACCTGGCAGGTCAACGTGCAGGCCGACACGCCGTTCCGGCACGAGATCGACGACATTTTCGACGTCTACGTGCGCAACGGGTCGGGGTCGATGGTGCCCGTGCGGGTGCTCGCCCAGCCCGAAATCGTCCAGGGTCCGCAACTCGTGGTGCGCTACAACGGCTTTCGCGCCGCCCTGATCAACGGCGCCCCCAGGCCCGGAATCAGTTCGGGCCAGGCGCTCGACGCGATGGAGCGCGTGTCGGCGACGACGCTGCCCGCCGGCTATGGCTATGAATGGACGGGAACCGCGCTGCAGGAGAAGGCCGCCGCCGGCGGCACGTCGATCGTCCTGGGGCTCGCGTTCCTGTTCGCCTATCTGTTTCTGGTGGCGCTGTACGAGAGCTGGAACATTCCGATTCCGGTTCTGCTGTCGGTCGGCGTCGGCATTCTGGGCGGCATAGCGGCGGTCGTGGCGACCGGACGCAGCTTCGACGTCTATTCGCAGATCGGCCTGGTGGTGCTGATCGCGCTCGCCGCCAAGAACGGCATTCTCATCGTCGCATTCGCGGTCGACCAGCGCGGGCTCGGCAAGTCGATCCTCGAGGCGGCCGCGGAAGGCGCGCGCCTGCGATTCCGGCCGGTGATGATGACGAGCTTCGCCTTCATCCTCGGACTCCTGCCGCTGGTCATCGCCGTCGGCGCCGGGGCGACCAGCCGCCGCGCCGTCGGCACGCCGGTGTTCGGCGGCATGCTGGCGTCGTCCATCCTCGGCATTTTCGTCATCCCGATGCTCTATGTCGTGTTTCAGCGGCAGCGCGAGCGTTTCGCGGGCGCGCCGAAGCCGGCGGCGGGCGCCGGCGGGACGATGGAGACGGGCGCGGCGAGCGGCGCGGCCCCGCCGGGCGTGTAGCCGCCGGCGCCGGCCGCGCCGGCCACGAAGACCCCGTCTTCGAGGATGCGGCGCGAGAGGCCGGGCCGCCCGCGCTCACTTGCCCCTGCCCGCCCCCAGCACGTCGCGAAACGCGCCGTGCACCTCCTCCCGCGCCTGCGCGACCGCGCCGGCGAGCGCGTCGAAATCGGGCAGCGCCGCGGCGGCGGCGATGCGGCGCTTGACGCCGCCGGCCGCGGTGGCGGG
>JBEKZS010000206.1:0-5906 GCA_049509635.1 Roseiarcus sp. | reverse complement strand
CCTCCTTGCCGTAGACCTGGAACGAATGCTGGAAATAGCCGAGGTCGCCGTCGGTCTGCCGATGGTCGCGCAGGGTCGATCCCCCCGCCGCGACCGCCTCCTCCAGCACCGCCCGGATCGCGCGGGCGAGCCGCTTGGCGCCCGCGGTCGGCCGGCCGGCGGTCCCCGCGACGGCGCCGGCCTCGGCCTCGGGCGAAAGCCCGGCGCGATGCAGCGCCTCGCAGACATAGATGTTGCCGAGGCCGGCCACGACGCTCTGGTCGAGCAGCGCCGCCTTCAGCGGCGCGCGCCGCCCGGCGAGCATCCGCGCGAGCGCGGCGGCGTCGAAGTCCGCGCCGAGCGGCTCGACGCCGAGACGGAGGAACAGGGGATGGGCGGCGAGCGCCGCCGACGGGGCCAGCAGCATGAAGCCGAAGCGGCGCGGGTCGTTGTAGGTGACGACCGCGCCATTCGACAGGCCGAACACGACGTGGTCGTGGGCGGCGATCTTCGAACGGGCGAAGTGAAAGGCGCCCGGCGCCACCTCGGTCTCGCGCCCGATGCGGAACGAACCCGACATGCCCAGATGCATGATCAGCGTCTCGCCGCTGTCGAGCCCGGCCAGCAGATATTTGGCGCGCCGGGACAGCGTCTCGATGCGCCGCCCGGTGAGGCGCTCGACGAAGCGGTCGGGGAAGGGAAAGCGCAGGTTGGCGCGGCGCAGGTCGATGCGCTCGATCCGCGCGCCGACGAGGACGGGCGCCAGGCCGCGGCGCACCGTCTCGACCTCGGGCAGTTCAGGCATCGGCATGGCTCTTGATGGCCGCCAGGAACGCCGGCCCGTATTTCTGCAGCTTGGCGAGGCCGACCCCGTGGATGGCGGCGAGTTCCTCGAGCGTGCGCGGGCGGCGCGCCGCCATCTCGCTCAGCGTGCGGTCGGGAAAGATCACATAGGCCGGCTGGTTCTGGCGATGCGCGAGATCGGTCCGCAGCGCCTTCAGCGCGTCGAGCACGGCCGCGCCCGGCTCGCCCGCCGGCGCAGGCTTTCCCGCCTCGCCGCGTCGTTTCGGCCGCGCCGAGACGACGTCCTCGCGCAGCGAGAACGGCGCCTCGCCGCGCAGGACCTTCCGCCCCGCCTCGGTGAGGACGAGCCGATCGCGGTCGGCCGGGTCGTGGGCGATCATCCGCGCCGACAGGAGCTGGCGCAGCACGCCGCGCCATTCGGCCGGCGTCCGCTCGCGCCCGACCCCGAAGGTCTTCAGCCCATCATGGCCGAACTGGCGCACCGCCTCGGTCTGCTTGCCCGCCAGGATGTTGCCGAGATGGCCGAAGAAGAACCGGCCCGAGGTGCGCAGGATCGCCGACATCGCCTTCTGCGCGTCGAGGCTGCCGTCGATCAGCCGCACCGAGCCCTTGCAGACGTCGCAATTGCCGCAGGGCTCGGCCTCCTCGCCGAGCAGGCCGAGCAGGACCTGCCGGCGGCAGCGCGCCGATTCGCACAGCGAGACGAGATCGTCGAGCTTTCGCGTCTCGATCCGCTTGCGCGCGTCCGGCGCGTCGCCTTCGGCGATCTGGCGCCGGCGCAGGGCGATGTCGCCGGCGCCGTAGAGGGTGAAGGTGTCGGCGGGCAGGCCGTCGCGGCCCGCGCGGCCGATCTCCTGGTAGTAGGATTCGACCGAGGACGGCATGTCGGCGTGGAAGACGAAGCGCACGTCCGGCTTGTCGATGCCCATGCCGAAGGCGATCGTCGCGCAGACGATCACCCCGTCGTTCTGCAGGAATTCGTCCTGGTTGCGCGCCCGGATCTGGTGGTCGAGGCCGGCGTGATAGGCGAGCGCGCGGCGCCCCGGCCGGTTGAACTCGGCGGCCAGTTCCTCGGTGCGCCGGCGCGAGGCGCAATAGACGATGCCGCTCTCGCCCCGGTGCGCCTCGAGCCGCTCGGCGAGCTGGCGCGTCGCATTGGCCTTGGGCCGCATCGCGAGAAACAGGTTCGGCCGGTCGAACGAGCGCACGAAGACGCGCGGCGCGCGCGCGAACAGCCGCGCGACGATGTCGGCGCGGGTCGGCCCGTCGGCGGTCGCGGTCACGGCGATCGTCTGCACGCCGCCGAGCGCGTCGGCGACCTCGCGCAGGCGCAGATATTCAGGGCGGAAGTCATGGCCCCATTGCGAGACGCAATGGGCCTCGTCGATCGCGAACAGGTCGATCTTCGCACTGCGCAGCAGCCCGATCATGTCGTCGCGCACGAGCCGTTCGGGCGCGACATAGAGCAGGCGCAGCGAGCGGTCCTTGATCGCCTCGGCGACGCGCTGGCGCTCGTCGGCGTCGGATGCCGAGTTGAGCGCCGCCGCCGACACGCCGAGTTCACGCAATTGCGCGACCTGGTCGCGCATCAGTGCGATCAGCGGCGAGACGACCAGCGCGAGCCCCTCGCGCGCGAGCGCGGGCAATTGATAGCACAGCGATTTGCCGCTGCCGGTCGGCATCACCGCCAGCACGTCCTCGCCGCGCAGCGTCGCGCCGATGATCTCCTCCTGGCCGGGGCGGAAGCCGGGAAAGCCGAACACGCGGCCGAGTTCGGCGCGGGCCTTGTCGAGCAGGCGATCGGCGGCGGTCATCGCGGGGACGCCTCCGCGGCGTCGAACACCGGCGTCCACTGGACGTCCTCGATCCGTTCGGCGCCGCAGGCGAGCATGACCAGCCGGTCGAGGCCGAGCGCGGCGCCGCTCGCGGCGGGCATCTGCGCGAGCGCGGCGAGGAAATCCTCGTCGATCGGATAGGTCTCGCCCCAGACGCGCTGCTTTTCCGCCATTTCCGCCTCGAATCGTCTGCGCTGCTCGGCCGCGTCGGTCAGCTCGCCGAACCCGTTGGCGAGCTCGACGCCGCAGGCGTAGAGCTCGAAGCGCTCGGCGACCCGGGGGTCGTCGCCGCCAATCCGCGCGAGCGCGGCCTCGCGCGCGGGATAGTCGCATAGCACGGTCGCGCGTCCGAGCCCCAGCGAAGGCTCGATCCGTTCGGTCAGGATGCGGCTGAAAATGTCGGACCAGCCGTCGTCGTGCGCGATGCGAATCCCCAGCGCCGCCGCCTCGGCGGCGAACAGCACGCGATCCGCGCCGCGGCCGTCCGCCGCCAGGCTGTCATAGAGGTCGATCCCCGCGTGGCGCAGGAACGCCGCGCGCACGGTGAGCCGTTCGGGCGCGGCGAACGGATCGGCCGCCCGGTCGCGAAAGCGCAGGCGGTCGGCGCCCGCCTGTCGGGCCGCGAGCGCGAGGATGACGGCGCAATCGTCCATCAGGACCTCATGGGGCGCCCCGGCGCGATACCATTCGAGCATGGTGAATTCCGGCGCGTGCAAGGCGCCGCGCTCGCGGTTGCGGAACACGCGGGAGAACGCGAAGATCCGCGCTTCGCCGGCCGCGAGCAGCTTTTTCATCGCAAATTCGGGCGAGCTGTGCAGAAAGGCGCGCCGCGCCGAACCGTCCGGCGCGACGATCTCGGTCGCAAAGCCGTGCAGATGGGCCTCGTTGCCGGGCGAGACCTGGAGGATCGCCGGCTCGACTTCGGTGAAGCCCTCGGCCTCGAAATGGCGGCGCAGCGCGCCGACGATCCGCGCGCGCGCGGCGAGGCGCGGCCGGCGGTCGGCGTGGCGGTCTTTCGACCAGAACGGGGACGGCGGTTTCAAGGCGGTCGATCGATCCCAGGCGGCGGCCGCGGCCCGACGGAACAATCCGTCTGGCCTTTGGCGGCAAAATCGCTATGTTGCGCGCCGCAACCGCGCAAGCGCGCGCTCGGCCCGTGATGTCTGGCCGCCGCGGCCGACCCAGCCTAAGGACCCCAGACGTGAAAGTCATCGCAAGCTCGATTCGAAAAGGCAATATCATCGAGCGGGAGGGCGGTCAGCTGTGCGTCGTTCTGTCGGCCGAGAGCTTCCACCCCGGCAAGGGCACGCCGACGACCCAGATCGACATGCGGCGCATTTCGGACGGGGTGAAGGTGACCGACCGCTTCAAGACGACCGAGCAGGTCGAGCGCGCCTATGTCGAGGACCGCAACTACAGCTATCTCTATTCGGACGCCGACGGCCATCATTTCATGAACGACGAGACCTACGACCAGATGCAGGTCGCCACCGACGTCATCGGCGACCAGGGGCAATGGCTGCAGGAAGGGATGAAGGTGATCCTTTCGGTGTTCAACGACGTCGCCGTGGCGATCCAGCTGCCGCCGCGCGTCACGCTCGAAATCGCCGAGACCGAGCCCGGCATGAAGGGACAGACCGCCTCCTCCTCCTACAAGCCCGCCAGGCTCAGCAATGGCGCGCGGGTGATGGTGCCGCCGCACATCCTGCCGGGCACGCGGGTGGTGATCCAGACCGAGGACGGCTCCTACGTCGAGCGCGCCAAGGACTGAGCCGGCGCAACGCCCGCGTTCGCCCCGCGTTGTCGAAGAGTCCACCCAAGGGAGATTCCTGATGCAGCTCGGCATGATCGGCCTCGGACGGATGGGCGCCAACATCGTGCGCCGGCTGATGCGCAACCAGCACGCCTGCAGCGTCTGGGATCGGGATCCCGCCCCCGGCAAGGCGCTCGCCGCCGACGGCGCGACCGCCGCGGGCTCGATCAAGGAACTGGTCGATTCGCTGGAGGCGCCGCGCACGGTCTGGATCATGCTTCCCGCCGGCGCGCCGACCGAGCAGACGATCGAGATTCTGACGCCGCTGCTGAGCCCGGGCGACGTCATCATCGACGGCGGCAATACGTTCTGGCAGGACGACGTCCGGCGCGGCGCCGCGCTGGCGAAGAAGGGCCTGCACTATATCGACGTCGGCACCAGCGGCGGCGTCTGGGGGCTCGAGCGCGGCTATTGCATGATGATCGGCGGCCCGGATCACGAGGTGCAACGTCTCGATCCGATCTTCAAGACGCTCGCCCCCGGAGCCGGCTCCATTTCGCGAACCCCCGGCCGCAAGGGCGCCCCGACGACGGCCGAACTCGGCTACCTTCATTGCGGGCCGAACGGGGCGGGACATTTCGTCAAGATGGTCCACAACGGCATCGAATACGGCATCATGGCCGCCTATGCCGAGGGACTGGACATCCTCCGGGGAGCGAACATCGGCAACAAGACTCACGCAATCGACGCCGAGACGACGCCGCTGAGCAATCCCGACCATTACAAATACGACATCGATCTGCCCGACGTCGCCGAGGTCTGGCGGCGCGGCAGCGTGATCGCCTCCTGGCTTCTCGACCTGACGGCGACGGCGCTGACCGAGGATTCCGTGCTCTCCAAGTTTTCCGGGCGCGTGTCCGACTCAGGCGAGGGCCGCTGGACGATCAAGGCGGCCATCGACGAAGGCGTTCCGGTTCCGGTGCTCAGCACTGCGCTCTATGAGCGATTTTTTTCGCGCGGCGACGCGGACTACCAGAACAAACTGCTCTCGGCGATGCGCTTCCAGTTCGGCGGCCATTTGGAGAAGCCGGCCGGCAAGTAGCCCGACGTCGGGAGGCGCAAATAGCGGTCAGCCGCGACGGCTTTGCGAGCCGATCAAATCGACCGACGCGGGCGGCGGGCCGGTGTAAAAACCAACGCGCGAGCGGTCATTGCCGAAGGGGCGTCGCGCCGACCCATGGCCTCGACGTTTACGCGCTTCAAGATCGATTGCCGGTGTGTTGTTCAGCTCCTTCAATAGGTCTCAACCATCGCTCGCGTCGTTTCAACCAAAGTTCGTAGGTAGGGAGTAGACCAGACGGCGCCTCATCGAGGGCGCCTGCGCGAATTTCGACCTCGTTAGTTCCATTCACAATGCTGTAAAGTGATGATCCGCACGTCGCGCAGAAGTGCCGGTGATCTGGACTATGTATCCAGCTTTCCGTATTGCCGACAATCGTTACGTCTTTGGAGCTCCATACGGCGAAGACGATCGC
>JBEKZS010000205.1:0-11491 GCA_049509635.1 Roseiarcus sp. | reverse complement strand
GCACGATCGAGCCGGCGCGAACGAAGATCCTGCGCCCCGCGTCGCGTCGACGAAGCAGGGCTGCAGCGCCGAGCTGGAGGAGTGCAATGATGGCGTCTCGACCAGGCGCAGGCGCCGGTGGACTAACCCGAACTCGGCGCGCGGGCTTTGTCGGCGCGATCGGGATCCGCGTCCTGC
Source organism: Roseiarcus sp. (assembly GCA_049509635.1). GTDB lineage: Bacteria > Pseudomonadota > Alphaproteobacteria > Rhizobiales > Beijerinckiaceae > Roseiarcus. Next base: position 11,314 of record JBEKZS010000205.1, on the reverse strand, counting down.
GCGCCGCCGGGACGGTCCGCCCTACGCCCTCGCGTGAACAGTTCGGCGAGGCGCCGGAAGTCAATTCCGGCCACCGCCATTCCCAGACCGATGGCTACGCCCTGGATGATGAACTGGAACGCTGAGGACAGGCCGAGCATCTTCAGCATCTGACCGAGCTGGGTGAGGAACAGCGCGGCGCCGGCGACGGCCGCCATGCTGCCGACGCCGCCCGATATCGCCGTCCCGCCGAGCACGGCCGCCGCGATCGGCGCCAGCAGATAGGGGTCGCCGACCTTCAGCGTCGGGTTGCGGATGAAGGCGGACAGCAGGATGCCGACGACGCCATACAGCAGCCCTGCGACGGCATAGGCGGCAAATTCGTAGATCGTCACATTGATCCCGGCGACCCAGGCGGCGCGCGGATTGGCGCCGACCGCGCAAAAGCGCCGGCCGACCGTGGTCTTGCCCAGCCCGACGCCCAGCGCGACGACCAGCCCCGCGGCGATCCAGACCGATATGTTGAACCCGAGAAACCGCGCATCGCCGAGTTCGGCCATGCCCGGGGGCACCCGCGCCTCGGCCGGCAGCGATTCGCGGTACCACAGCGTGGCGCCCGAAGTGATCGCGCCGATGGCGAGGGTGACGATCAGAGCATTGAGCTTGAACACCGCGACGAGAACGCCGTTGACGACGCCGATGGCGGTCGCAAGCAACAAGGCGCCCGCGGTCGCGGCCATGGCGTATTCCTCGCGCCCGCGCGAGACGCCGAGAATGATCGTACTCGACAAGGCGATGATCGCCGGAATCGACAGATCGATGCCGCGCGCCATCAGCACCAGCGCCTCGCCGATCGCCGCGATGGCGAGAAACGCCGCGAGCGGGATGATGGCGAGGAAGGTCGAGGGAAGCAGGCTGCGCGGGACGACGAGGGCGCAAAGAACCAGCAGCGCGAGCATGCCGATCCAGATCGCCATGAAGCGCATCCGCAGCGGCGAGCCGGCCCGGATCGGCGGCGGCGCGGATTTGGCGGGGGACGGGCCGGTTGCGACCGGCGGCGCGTCGCGGGATCGGGCAACCGGCGCGGTCATCGGCTGCTCGCGGCATTCGGCTGTGGCCGAACCGCGCGCCGAAGGCTGACGAGAAGGGCCCGGGTCGGCTGCCATCCCGAGTAGAGAAGGATGGCGAACAAGGTCAAGGCGCCGCTCGTGATGATGCCGGCGCCGGTGCTGAGCCCGAGCAGCGTGATGATGTTGATCGTGAGGGTGAAGAAAAGGGCGCCGAGCACGGCGCCGACGAACGAGCCGCGCCCGCCGGCCAGCGAGGCGCCCCCGAGCACCGCCGCGGCGATGCTGGTCAATGTATAGCCCGAGCCGACGACGGGATGACCGACGCCGACTTCCGACGCGAGGAACAGGCCGGCGAGGCCGGCGACGAGGCCGGACAGGAGGTAGGCGCGCAGATGGACGATGTCGATGTGGACGCCGTTGCGCTTGGCCGCTTCCTCGCGAAAGCCGACGGCGCGCAATTTGAGGCCGCTGCGCGTGCGGTAGAGCCAGACGTCGCCGGCGATCGCGGCGGCGAGAATGACGAAGAACGAGACCGGCGCAAAACCGATGCGGGTCTTCAATATGTCGAGGAAGTCGTCATTGATCGCTCCGAGCGGCGAGGGCCTGAGGTAGAGCGCGACGCCCTGGACGACGCTCAGCGTCGCGATGGTGGTGATCACCGGATTGATGCCGACGTAGCGTACGAGCACGCCGTTGGCGGCGCCGACAATCACGCCGACGAGAAGACAGAGCGCCGAGCCGAGCGCCATGAGCCCGGGGCCGATTTCTCCCACGATCAGGAAGGACGCGACGACGACGGTCAGACTCATCACCGAACCGACCGAAATATCGAATCCGCGCACCATCAGGACGTTGAACTGCGCGATGGTGACCAGGGCGAGCGGCGCCGTGGCGAACAGGATATGCCTGATGTTGAGCCCGGTCAGAAAGACGTCGGTCTGCGCGGACGCATAGGCCCCGACGGCGAGCGTCAGCAGGCTCAGCAACACGAGCGGCAGCCACCATTTGGCGCTCGCGCCGGCGACGATCCCGACCAGGCTCTCGAGCGACAGCCCGTTCGACCGACGCCCGTGGGTTGCGCTCCCGGCCGCCGTAGCGGCTTGTCTCGCCCGCAGGAAGGCGGAGACGATCGCCTCCTCGGTGATATCATCGCCCTTCAATTCGCGGATCACCCGCCCGCGCGAAAAGACCAGCACGCGATCGCAGAGGCCCGCCAGCTCCATCGCGTCGGAGGAATTGATGACGCAGGCGACGCCTTCGTCGGCCTTGGCGCGTATCGCGCGATAGATGTCGAAACGCGCATTGGCGTCGACGCCCTGGGTCGGTTCGTCGATCAGCACGACCCTGGCGTCATGGAGAAAGCTGCGCGCGAGCACGGCTTTCTGCTGATTGCCGCCCGACAGGCCGGCTATCGGCTGGTCGAGCGTCGCGGCGACGATGCCGAGTTGGTCGATCAGCGCGCGCGTCCGCGCGCGCTCGGCGGGCGCCGAAATCAATCCGCCCACGACGAAATCCGGCAGCGCCTGAACGGTCATGTTCTCGCGCAGTCCGAGCGGGGGGAAGATGGATTCGTTCGCCCGGTCCGCGCTCAGCGAGAGGATGCCGGCGGCGAGCGCCTGCCGAGGTCCGCCGCTCGCGACCAGCCTGCCGCGGCAGATCGCCACGCCGCTGGATTCGACGAGGCGGCCGAGCGCGCGCAACGCCTCGCGCTGGCCGTTGCCTTCGGCGCCGGCAAAGCCGAGAATTTCGCCGCGATGGACCTGCAGAGCGACGTCGCGAAACCGCGGGCCGCTGAACCGCTCCGCCGACAGGACGACGTCGTCGTCGAGAACGCGCCGCCGGGCTGGATAACCCGATTCGATCGGGCGGCCGGTCATCAGGGCGATCAGATCGTTCTCCGAGAGATCGCCGTCGACATCGTAGGTGCCCTGTCCTTCGCCGTCACGCAAGATCGTCACGCGGTCGGCGAGCGCGAGAATTTCCGGGAGCCGGTGACTGACATAGACGACCGCCGCGCCGGCGGCCGCGATCTGTTCGACGATGCCGCTCAGTTTCTCGACGCCGGAAAAGTCGAGCGTCGAGGTCGGCTCGTCGAGCAGCAGCACCGAGGGGTTGGCGGCCAATGCCTTGACGATTTCGAGGAACTGACGTTGGGTCGGATTCAGGCTCCCGACGAAGGCGTCGGGCGAGATTTCGAGGTCGTAGGCCGCGAGCCTTGCGGCCGCCCAGGCGCGCTTTCCGCTGAGCGAAACCGGCCCGTCGACGGCGCCGAGAAGCAGATTTTCGGCGACGGTGAACTCGCGAACCAGGGAATCGTCCTGATAGACGCTCGCCAGGCCGAGCCGGCGCGCGAGCAGCGGATCGGCGCTGGTCAGCGCCTCGCCCATGATCATCACCTCGCCCTCGTCGGCGAGCGTCGCCCCGCTCGCGACGCCGAGCAGCGTGCTCTTGCCGGAGCCGTTTTCGCCGAGGACGGCGTGGATTTCGCCCGGCCGGCATTCGAAGCTGACGCGATTGAGCGCCTGAACGCCGGGATACCGCTTGGAAACGTTGGTGAGTGCGAGCGATACGGTCGCCATGGCGCCAAATCCCGGAGTGGACAGCATGGCTCCGCTGCGGAGCAGGAGAGAGCCGCGTGGCGTCGCCCGCGGAACGCCCCGGGCCGCAGGGGGCGCCAAACCGGCTTCGCGCCCGCTCGCCCGGAGTCTGCGCTCGGCCTATTTGGCGAACATCGCCTTCATGGTTTCGTCGTCCACCAGCGTCGACACGGAGGCGTCCTCGGGCAAAGCAGGATTGCACATGCCCTTGACGACCGGCTTCAGCTTGAACGGCACGTCGATCTTGGTCGGCACGTCCTGGCCCGCCTTCTTCATCATCGCCGCGGTCAGCGCGAAGCGCGACTGGTCGTTCTGGCCGTTGGAATAGAAGATCTTGAAGTTGGGATCGTTGACCTTCTCCCAGTCGCAGAACAGGCCCTGCTCGTCGGTGCGCAGCGCGACGATCACGTCCGGGCTCTTGTTGGCCGCCTGCCAGGCGCGCAAGCCCCCACGGAAGCCGTCGGCATATTCGTAGACGACGGAATCGACCGCGCCGTTCTGCGACAGGAAGCCGGTCATCGCCTGGAACGAGCCCTCCTGGGTCCAGTTGGTGTCGGCCTTGCCGAGAAGCTTCAGGTTGTTGTGCTTGCCGAGCTCCTCGTCGGCGCATTTCTGCCATGTCGCGCTCAACGGATTGCCCGGCGTGCCGCCGAGTTCGACGACCGTCGTCGGATTCTTGTTCGAATTGTCCGCGACGGCCTTGATGAAATCGTTGCCGAGGTTGCAGACGTTCTCGGCGATCGCCGTCACATAGTCCTTGCCGCCCTTGCCGCCGACGTCGGTGCCGTTATGCAGCGTCACGAGAATGCCCGCTTCGGTGGCCTCCTTGACGGTCGGCAGCAGTGCTGCGCCGGCGTCGGCGAAGATCACGATGACGTCGACCTTCTGCGCAACGAACGCCCGCAGGTCCGACACCGCCTTGGTGGCGTCGCCGCCGGCGGAGGCGTAGACGATCTTCTTGATGTCGGGATAGGTCAGCGCCTGCAGGATGAACTCCATCTTGGTCACCTTGCGCCAGACGTTCTCGCCGAAACCATCGGCATAGGCGACGGTGAGCGTGCCGTGGCCGGTCTCGCAGACATTGTCCTTCCAGCATTTGAGCGCCAGCGCGCGCTGTTCCGGCGTGAGGTCGATCGCGGCGCGCTTGATCGCCTCGACGATGACCGGCGAAGCGTTCTCGGTGGTCCCGACCGACTTCATCATGAGCTGATTGACGTCGCGCGCCTGGCTCGGAGCGGCCGCGAGGGCGAACAGCGCGGCCGCCGCGGCGGGAACCGCCCACGGCCGGTCAATCCCAACGTTTCTTGTCATTCGTTTCCTCCCTGCATTGTATTATGACGCGAAGCAAAACTGTCCCTCGTCTATTTCCTGTTCAGCCACGGGTAGCGCTCGGTGTCCTTTCCGGCGTAGTCGGGGTCGAGATAGATGAAACAGCGCTGGATCTTCCAGTCGCGGATCTCGAACACGTCGCACCAGCGGCCCGCGAGATGTTCGGGCGCGTCGGCGCGCCATGGGCCGTCCCGGTGCTCGCCATGGCTGGTGCCTTCGGCGACGACGAAATCCTCGCCCGAGAAGATCCAGTTGAAATTGGAATAGTGATGGACGATCGACTTGATCGTTCCGCCGACGTCGCCGAACAGCTTGCCGATCTGGTCCGTGCCGCGGGCGACGCCCCATTTGGGGAAATAGACCTGCGCGTCGCTGGCGAACAGATCGAGAATGCTGCCGCCGTCCGAGGTGACGCCGCCGTTGTCGAAAGCCTTGAGGTATTCGACCGCGACGGATTTGCGCTGCTCATTGGTCATCGTCTGCCTTGTCAACGCCATGGATGGCTCCTCCCCTCGAGAATGATTTTGCGCTTCGACGCGACCGCGCGCCCTCTGAGGCTACTCCGCGGCCGCTCTTGCCGGCTCGGCTTCCTTCACCGGCTCGGCATGCGCCGCCCTGGCGGCGAGATAGGAGAAGGCGAGGATAGGCCCGAGCGTGGCGCCGCCGGCCCAATAGGCGCGCGCGGAAGCGGAGGCGACGCAATTGCCCACGCCGTAGAGGCCGGCGATCGGCTGATCGCCGACGTCGAGCACCTTGCCATCCGGCGCCGTCTTGGGCCCGCCCTTGGTGTCGAGATTGCCGCCCGTCATCAGGGCGGCGTCGCGGCGGGGCCGTTGAAGAGGAGCTCCACCGGCCGCTCGCCGCGATGGAAATCGAGATCCTTGCCGTCGCGGGCGAATTGGTTGAACCGCTTGACCGATTGCACGAGATTGGCGGCGAAATCGGGCGCGAGCTTCAGATTGCCGATCTGGCGCGAATATTTCGCGAGCCGCTCGGCGACCCGGCGCGTCAGCTCCTCGATCGTCGCAGCCTTGACGACATGGTCGTCTTTCTCGCCAGGAGGAACGATGAAGCGGCCATATTCGCTGCTCGCGGAATTGTCCTGGCTGCGCTGGTCCCAGACCGCGACGAGGACGAGGTTCGAATATTCGCCGAGCGCAGGATTCCATTCGAAAAAGACCTGGGCCGATTCATTGTAGGCGAGCTTTTCGTTGGTGACGCGCCGGCCGTGCTTGTCGACGTAGATCATCGAGTCGCCGGACGGGGAGAACGTGCCGATCAGCGAGGCGTCGCGATTGAGCGCCTTCTCCAGTACGATCGGGCACATCCAGGCATAGTTCATGTTGCGCAATTGGGCGCCGACCGACGCGCCAATGTTGACGAAATCCCCCTCGTTGGTGACCGCGGCGCAGCCGCCGAGCACTGGCGCGCTGAGGAAATTCTTGCGCATGTCGACATCATGCGTGAATCCGCCGGTCGCGAAGATGACCGCCTTGCGCGCCCGGACCGCGACGGTTCTGCCGTCGGCGCCGTCCGCTTCGACGCCGACGACCTCGTTGCGCTCGTTGCGAACCACCCGCTGCACGCGCATTCCGGTCCGGATTTCAACGCCGTCGCGCCGCGCCGCCTCGGACATCGTGCGCACCGCCACCTCGCCGCCGTCCGACATCGTGTCGCAAGCGCCCTTGGGCAGCAGTACCCGGCCCTTGGGCGCCTTGTCCTCGGCAAGCTCGCACCAATAGTCGGGGACGTCCGGGCAATGGCGGTATTCGAGCGCGCCTTTTGCCGCGAGCAGTTCGGCGGCGGGCGAGGCATTGTCGTAGATCGCCTCGCACATCGAATAGTCCCAGGCGCCCATGCCGAAAGTCGGAAGATCGGGGTCGTAGGTCTCCGGCCGCGACAGGCGCGCCATATAGCGGATGCAATCGGTCTTCGGGTCGGTCAGGCCCTGCTTGCGCATCGCCGCGTTGTTGGGCACCCAGTACCAGAAGGCGGCCTTGCGCGTCGTGCCGCCGATTTCCGGGGCCTTCTCGAGCACAATGACATCATCGCCGAGCCAGCGGGCAAACAATGCGGCCGACAGGCCGCCGGCGCCGCTGCCGACGACGACGATGTCGGCCTCCGCCTCGAATGCGCCTGGGCGCGCGGGCGCCGCGGAGCGGCGTTTGGCGACGGTGTTCAAGTCGGACATGGACAGCTCCACCTTGGACGTTCGGCGCGGCGGCGAGCGCGCTCGCCGTGGCGTCCTCCGGATCGATATGCGGCTTGGGCCGCGTGCGGCTTTCCGAAGGGACCAACCCTTCGCCCACGCCGATCCCGTGCCTGTTGTCCGTTGCTACCGCAACGACGGCGTCCGGGTCTTACAAAAAAGGGCAATTATAAAAAGCGCGCGGGGGAGCACGCCCCCGCCGACGGCGAGGCGGCGCGCTCAAGCGCCCCCGTTCGCCCGTTGAAAGGACTTCGGCGTCGTGCCGAGCCGATTCCTGAAGGCCATCGTCATGTGTTGCTGCGACGAGAAACCGGCGGCCAAGGCGATTTCGGGAATTGTGTGGCTGGCCTCTATCAGGAGCTTGCAGGCATATTGGAGCCGGCGCTCGATGATGAACTGGTGCAGCGTGCGTCCGGTGCTGACGTGAAACTGTCGCCGGAGCGTGGCGATCGGCAGATCCACCGCCTTGGCGAGATCGGCGATGCTGAGCGGCTCGCCGAGGTTGTCTTCGATATAGGCGACGAGGCGGGCCGAATCGCGGTTCGAGAGGACCCTGCAATGCGTGCGCTGGCGAAGCGCGCCGATGCCTTGCATCGCTTCGGCGAAGGCCAGGCACGCGAGCGATTCGATGCGCAGCCCGTCGCCTCCGCGCTCCGAAACCATCGCGGTGCGCGCATAGGCGACGAGATTGCCGATCGTCGGCGACACGATGTTGTCGACGCTGCGCGAAACGTCGGTGACGGCCGCGTCTTCGCCGAAGTAATTCTCGCGAAACGCCGGAGGGAACGTGAAGGCGACGAACCCGCCGCTGACCTGGCTCGCGCTGACTGCGACTTCGCCGCCCTCGGGATGAAACGCGATGCTCAGCGGCTCAAAACGCATCGCCGCCGGACGCGCGCCGTCGTAGGCGGTTCTGGCCTCGATCGCGCCGAACAGCAGGCAGATGACGTCCGTCTTGTTGTGAAATACCAGATCGTAGGGCTTGGGTCGCACCAAATCCCAGCCGATTCCGCCGGTCGATCGATCCGCCCCCGAATCGCGGGCGCGGCTGCGTGCGACCTCAGGCGAGCCATAGCGAGCCGCCCCGGCTGCCAGGTTCAGCATGCTCCATTCTCCCTCCCTCGCGGCGGACTGTTGGCGTCCGCTCGCTTCGCAGCAATCAGTCGGCGTCGGGCTTCCCGATCGAACACGCCAGAATTCGATCCGCGATCCGATCGCCGCTTTCGCGACGCCGTCGGATTGTTCGTCTCCCGAACAACTGTCCGCCCGCGAGCAGACTAGCCGACCAATTTGATCTAGGTCAAAGAAAAAGAAATTGATCTTCCGCCAAGGCGAACCGGCATGGACGATAAGGTCTTTGGGGAATCCGCCCGCGCCAGCGTGCTTTCGCGGTCGATCGTCTGCGCGTCGGCGACGATCAGCGGCCTGTCGCCGGCCCATTGGTCGTTCCGCCAGGCCAGACCCGGCGACTGGACCGGCGGGGTGAGCGCCATCCGCAACGCGCTCGGCGGCGGCCGGGCAAGCCGCCCCGGGCGATCCGGTCTGGACATGGTTCCCAGACCAGATTGCCTCGGGATGGGCCGGCCCGATGGGAGCGAACCCTCGACATCGATCGCGGGCTTCCGAAGGACCCGCCCCGGGCGATCGCGGGCGTCTCGTTGCCCGGGCGGGCGGGGCGGCGTATCGAGGGGGGCGGCCGTGGTCGAACGGCTCGTCGCCGCCCCGACGGGCGCCTGGAAATCCACCATGACCGCTCTCAGCGGCGATCTGCGCGCGCTCATCGAGACCGACCAGAAGGCGGCGCGGCCTCTGCTCGCCGATCTCGTCGCCCGGCTGCCGCATTCGACCGAAGCGCGCGTGCTGCTCGGCAATTCCTACCTGCGCAGCCTCGAGATCGCGCCGGCGCTCGAGCATTATCGCGCCGCGCTCGCGCTCGATCCCAAGAGCGTGGCGATCCTCAGCCAGATGGGCCTGTGCGCGATCGCGCTCGGCGACTATGAGGGCGCGCTCGGGCTCTACGGCCAGGCGCAGGCAATCGCGCCGCAGGCCCATGCCGCGGCGATGGCGGCGCTGATGCTGCACCGGCTGGGGCGCGCGCGCGAGGCGGTCGAGGCCTATGGCGCGCTGCTGGCGAAGCTGAAGCGCGACGACGCCGAGCGGCCGCACGCCTTGCGCGGCATGGCGATGCTGCTGCGCGACGTCGGCGCGCCGCTCGCCGCCGAGCGCCACATGCACGAGCTGATCGGCCTCGCCCGCGCCAATCCGGCCGGAATCGCCGCCGCGCTGATCGAGCGCGACAATTCGATCGATTTCCACGAATGGACCCGCTATGCCCAGAAGAGCGAGCTCGCCCGCGCGCTGGCCCGCCACGCCGCCCGCGAGCCGGGCGCGCCCGCCTTCCCTGCGACCTTCGTCCTGCCCGAGGACCGCGCGGCGCTGCTCGCCTATGCCGCGCGCGAGCCGGGCGCGCTGTTCATCGCCAAGCCGCATCGCGGGACCGGCGGCCAGGGCATTGCGATCGCCCGCGACGTCCGTGAGATGGCGGGGCGCGACGACGTCGTCGTCCAGCGCTATCTCGACCGGCCGCATCTCACCGACGGCCGCAAGGGCCATGTCCGGCTCTACGGCCTCGTCACCAACACCGCGCTGCATCGCGGCCATCCCGGGCTGGTGGTCAGCGAGGATGCGAGCCAGGACAATGTCGGCGCCGTGTGGAGCCTGCGCGGCTATCTCGAGCGGCTCGCCGCCGACGGGCGCGACGTCGTGCGCCTGCGCGCCGGGCTGAAGGAGCTCGTGCGCGGCTTCCTGCGGATGGTCGCCGCCGACGGCCTGTTCGCCCGCCAGGCCAGGGCGGCGCCGCGGCGCGCTTTCCCGCCCAAGCTGTTCGGGCTCGACGTGCTGGTCGACGCCGACGGCGAGCCCTGGCTGATCGAGGCGCAGCGCAAGCCCGCGCTCAGCGGTTCGGCGCTGGTCAAGCGGGTCAACGGCCAGATGTTCCGCACGATCTTCGAGATGAGCTGCGGCCAGGGGCTCGACGATTCGATGCCCGGCGAGCGGATCGCGCTGATCGCCAAGGACCGCGGCGCGCTGCAGGCGCGCGAGGCGGAGATCGAGGCGGCGCGGCGCGGGCTGTTCGAGCCGCTGGGCTAGGGCGGACCGGAAGCCATCGTCTCGCGCCGGGACGCTCGGCCCGGCCGGCGCCCGACCGGGCGCGCGCGGGATTTCCCCGCGCCGGCCGCCTCGCCCGACAAATGCTTTCGATGCGGAAATATCTGGAAATTCATTTTTTGGCCGATCGCGGGAAATCAGGGGGTTGCAGGCAAAAGGAAGCCCGCGCGCATCTCCCGAGCCGCCCTGCTTTTCGGGCGCCCGAAGAGCCCCGGCGGCGGCAGCCCGGCGCCAAGCCGAACGGCGCCGCCAGGCCCATCGCCGCGCTCGGCCCGCCATCCCCCCGCGTCGCCGGGGCCCGGAAATTTTTGGAAGGCTTTGGAAGGCTTCGGAATGCTTCGGAAGGCCATCGGAAAGCATCGGAAATGATTGTTTTGTCGGGATTCCAGGGGCTTGCGAGAAAGGGGAAGCGCCTTGGACGTTTCGCGCCGCAGGGTCTTCGGGGCGGCGGTGACTCTCCTTCTGTTGGCCTGGCTCGGACCGGCCGTGGGTCGGTATCGTCACTATCGCTCGGAGAGCGGCTGGAGTCAAGCTATTTTTCTGTTAAAGCGAAAATATCGGGTCAGGCAGGGCGCTGCAATGCGGTCAGGCCGAACGCGACCAATCGGCGACCCTCCGCGCCGCCGGCGCCGGACCCGCGCCCTCGCGTCGAGCCGCCTCCGGCGGTCGCGCGCCAGGAGGCGCCTGGCGAAGCTCGACCCGCGCGCCCGTCCCGCGGCCGCTTGCAGCCGTGACCTCATCGTGCGCGGCGCAGCCCGGTCGACCGGGCGAGCAAGCCTTGCGATCCTCAACGCGCCGGGCGCCGGCGCGACGGCGCGGGCGGCCCGATGCCAATTGCACCGTTTAGCGAAGCGTTCAGCGAAGCGCTCAGGATCGGTTGACGTCGGCGACGGCGCCCCCGATGGTCGATCAGGGTTTGCGAAATGGGGTTGGTTTTGAGCGTAGCGTATCGAGGAGTAGGA
>JBEKZS010000204.1:0-11665 GCA_049509635.1 Roseiarcus sp. | reverse complement strand
GGCCGGGCGGCGCCAGTCGGCTTTGTCGCGTCAGACGGCGCGGCCCGCACGTTTCGCCGCGACGGGAATCGCGCCTGAGCAAGAGGGCAAGGCGATGAGCCGTCGACCTGAGGGACGCGCACGCCAAGCGCCGCGGAGCCACGCCGCCGTCGCGCCGTCAAGTCAGGGCGATCGCAAGCGATCGCCTCGGGGTGACTGCGCGCCGTCGGCGCGGCAATTTGGCGACCATGACCTTTTGGTGCGCGCCGCGGCCCTCCTGGGCCGCGGCGCTCACCAAAAGGTCATGGTTGCAAACGGCCGGGGCCGGGCGCGCGGGTCAATGTTCGCGGAGCGCCTCCTGGCGCGGCGCGACAGCCGGAGGCGGCCCGACCTTGACGCGCGCGCCCAGCCCTGGCGGCGCCGACGCCGGCTTGGCGTGTTTGCGCGGGAGGTCCATTGGTCGGTCGATCAGACTCTGATTAGGATGGCGCGTCGCAGGACGGCCTCCTCGAACACGCGGGCGCGCATGACCGAATCGACCGAGCCGGCGCCGCGCGGCGCCCAAGTGACCGGCGGGATGGCGATCGTGCAGGCGCTGATCGCCAACGGCGTCGAAACGGTGTTCGGCCTGCCCGGCGCGCAGATCTATCCGCTCTTCGACGCGCTCCAGCAGAACCGGGATCGGGTGCGCACCATCGGCGCGCGCCACGAGCAGGCCTGCGGCTATATGGCGTTCGGCTATGCGCGCTCCACCGGTCGGCCCGGCGTGTTCGCGGTCGTGCCCGGCCCCGGCGTCCTCAACGCGGGCGCGGCGCTCGCGACCGCGCTCGGCTGCGGCGCGCCGGTCCTGTGCGTGACCGGCCAGACGCCGAGCGCGTTCATCGGACGCGGCCGCGGCCATCTGCACGAACTGCCGGACCAGCTCGCCATCCTGCGCGGCCTGACCAAATGGGCGGCGCGGATCGAGCGGCCCGCCGACGCGCCGGGCGTCCTCGACGAGGCCTTCCGGCAAATGCTGTCCGGCCGCCCCGGCCCGGTCGCGGTCGAGATGGCCTGGGACGCGATGGCCGGGTCCGAATTCGTGGCGCCGCTGCCGGCGGCGGCGATCGCGCCCGCCCCGCCGCCGGACCCGCGTCAGATCGAAGCGGCGGCGCGCATCCTCGTCGACGCCCGCCGACCGATGATCATGACCGGAGGCGGCGCGCAGCACGCGGCCGATTCGGTCCTGGCGCTCGCCGAGGAGCTCGGCGCCCCGGTCGCCGCGTTTCGCGGCGGGCGCGGCGTCGTCGCCGAGGATCATCCGCTCGGCGTCTCGTCCTACGCGGCGTACCTGATGTGGCCCGAGGTCGACGCGCTGCTCGGGATCGGGACGCGGCTGGAAATGCCCTACATGCGCTGGACCGGGATGATGCGGCTGATCGACCGTCCCGCCGCGCCGCCGCTGCTGATTCGCCTCGACGTCGATCCGGCCGAGATGGGACGCCTCGCGCCCCATGCGCCGGTCGTCGCCGACGCCGATGCCGGCGCCCGCGCGCTGCTCGCGGCGGTCCGGCGGCTGCGTGCGCCGCAAGCGCGCGCGAGGCCGGACCCGGCGCCGATCGCCGCCGCGCGCGCCGCGGCGGCGCGCGCGACCGCCAAGGTCCAGCCGCAGATGGCCTATCTCGAGGCGATCCGCGCGGCGCTGCCGCGCGACGGACTGCTGGTCGAGGAGCTGTGCCAGGTCGGCTTCGCCTCCTATTTCGGCTATCGCGTCTACCAGCCGCGCAGCTATGTCTCCTGCGGCTACCAGGGCACGCTCGGCTTCGGCTTCCAGACGGCGCTCGGCGTCAAGGTCGCCCATCCCGACCGGCCGGTCGTCGCGATCGCCGGCGACGGCGGCTTCCTGTTCGGCGTGCAGGAGCTCGCGACCGCCGCGCAATATCGGATCGGCGTCGTCACGCTGCTGTTCAACAACCGGGCGTTCGGCAATGTGCTGCGCGATCAACAGATCGGATTCGGCGGCCGGGAGATCGGCGCGCAGCTCGACAATCCCGATTTCATGCTGCTCGCGAAGGCGTTCGGGGTCGAAGGCCGGCGCGTCGATTCGCCCGCCGCGCTGGCGCCGGCGCTGGAGCGTGCGCTCGCGGCCGACGCGCCCGCGCTGATCGAGGTCGTCGTCCCGCAGGGCGTGGAGGTCTCGCCGTGGGAATTCATTCATCCGACGCGGTGAGCGCGCCGCCGCCCGGCGCGCCTCCCCGACGCCGCAGCGCCTCGCGCGCGGCCGCTCGCGCGCGAGCGGGCGGGACATGCCGTCAAATCGCCGGTCGGGGCGCGACCGTCGAACCCAGGCGCGATCGCGCGCCGATCTTCACGCCAAATTCAGACAATTGGGCTTCCCTTGGCAATTGGGCCGCGCGCGCTTAAATGGTGATTTGCAGCAACTGGAGCCGCCGAAAGGCGTTGCGCTTCGACAGGCTGCGGTGGGATGGCTATGAACCCGAATTTCCGGAACTTCGCACTCTGGGTGATCATCTTCCTTCTCGTCCTCGCGCTGGTGACGCTGTTCCAGAGCCCCGGGCCAAAGACTTCGAGCACCGAAATCAGCTTCAGCCAGTTGCTCGCCGACGTCGACCAGGGCCGCGTGCGCGACGTGACGATCGCCGGACCCGATATTTCAGGCCATTATGCGGACGGCGGTCGGTCCTTCATGACCTATGCGCCGAGCGACCCGTCGCTGGTCGACACGCTCTACAAGAAGAACGTCTCGATCACCGCCAAGCCGCCGTCGGACGGCAATTCCTGGCTGATGACGCTGCTGGTCAACGGCCTGCCGCTGATCGCCTTCCTCGGGGTCTGGATCTTCCTGTCGCGCCAGATGCAGGGCGCCGGCGGCAAGGCGATGGGCTTCGGCAAGTCGAAGGCCAAGCTGCTCAACGAGGCGCACGGGCGCGTGACGTTCGAGGACGTCGCCGGCGTCGACGAGGCGAAGGAGGACCTGCAGGAGATCGTCGAGTTCCTCCGCGATCCCCAGAAGTTCCAGCGGCTCGGCGGCCGCATCCCGCGCGGCGTGCTGCTGGTCGGCCCTCCGGGCACCGGCAAGACGCTGACCGCGCGCGCGGTGGCGGGCGAAGCCAACGTGCCGTTCTTCACGATCTCGGGTTCGGACTTCGTCGAAATGTTCGTCGGCGTCGGCGCCAGCCGGGTGCGCGACATGTTCGAACAGGCCAAGAAGAACGCGCCGTGCATCATCTTCATCGACGAGATCGACGCGGTCGGGCGCCATCGCGGCGCCGGCCTGGGCGGCGGCAATGACGAGCGCGAGCAGACGCTCAACCAGTTGCTGGTCGAGATGGACGGGTTCGAGCAGAACGAAGGCATCATCATCATCGCGGCGACCAACCGCCCCGACGTGCTCGATCCCGCGCTGCTGCGCCCCGGCCGCTTCGACCGCCAGGTGGTGATCTCCAATCCCGATTTCATCGGCCGCGAGAAGATCCTCAAAGTCCATGTCCGCAAGGTGCCGCTGGCGCCGGACGTCGACCTCAAGATCGTCGCGCGCGGCACGCCGGGCTTTTCGGGCGCGGATCTGATGAACCTCGTCAACGAATCGGCGCTGCTCGCCGCCCGGCGCGGCAAGCGGGTGGTGACGCGCGCGGAATTCGAGGATTCGCGCGACAAGATCCTGATGGGCGCCGAACGCCGGACCCTGATGATGACCGAGGACGAGAAGAAGCTGACGGCCTATCACGAGGCGGGCCATGCGCTCGTGTCGGTCAGCATGCCGGCGAGCGTGCCGATCCACAAGGCGACGATCATCCCGCGCGGCCGCGCCCTGGGCATGGTCCAGTCCTTGCCCGAGCGCGACCAGATCTCGCAGAGCTTCGAGCAGCTCACCGCGCTGCTCGCGATGTCGATGGGCGGGCGCGTCGCCGAGGAGCTCGTGTTCGGCAAGGACAAGGTGACCTCCGGCGCGGCGAGCGACATCCAGCAGGTGACCAAGATCGCCCGCGCCATGGTGACGCGGCTCGGCTTCTCCGAGAAGCTCGGCACGGTCATGTATGGCGAGAACCAGGAGGAGGTGTTCCTCGGCTATTCGATGGGCCGGACGCAGAACATTTCCGAAGCGACAGCCAACACGATCGACGCCGAGGTGCGCCGGCTCGTCCAGCAGGGCTACGACACCGCCACCCGCATCCTCACCGAGCGGCGCGCGGACCTCGAGACGCTCGCCATGGCGCTGATGGAGTTCGAGACCCTGTCGGGCGACGAGCTGTTCGGCCTCCTGCAGGGCGTGCGTCCGGTGCGCGACACTGGCGACAAGGAGCCGCCGGCGCCGCCGCGTCCGGCCGTGCCCGCCTCCGGCAAGAGCCGCCCGGCGCTCGGCCCCGACGCCGGCGGGCTGGAGCCGCAGCCGCAGACCTGACGGGCGCACGAAGGCGCGCCCCTCGGGGCGCGAAGCCGAGCGAGAGCGGCGCGATCCGGGCGCCGCTGTTCATTTGGCCGGACCGGCTGGCGCCGTGTCGACCGGCTTCAGGAACGACCCGAAGATCGCCGCGGCGCCCTCCAGGCCGGCGCCCCCGCCCCCGACATAGACCTGGGGGAGCCGGAGATTGGCGACCAGTTCGGGATGGGCGGCGAGCAGTTCGAGGAACAATTTCAGCTGCTGCAGTTTCAGCACGCTGTCCTTGCCGAGCACTTCGGCCTGCGCGGTCTGGCCGGCCGCCTGCTCGTCGAGATAGAGTCGCTCGGCATGGCCCTCGGCCTGCCGGCGATCCTGCGCGAGCAGCGCCACCTTGACCGCGGTCTGCGCGGTGACGATGTCGCGCTGCTGGTCGGCGGTGGCGCGCGCCTGCTCGGTCTTCTGGCGCTGCTCCTGCGCCGACTGCTCCTGGATGTAGGCGGCGCGCAGCTGGCCGGCGAGCTGCTCGCGCTGGCGGGCGAGCAGCAGCTCGGGCGGAATCGCCGATTCGCCGAGCCGGATCTCCTTGATGTCGACGCCGGCGCGCCGGCCGTCGATCTGCGCCCGCTCGAGGATCGCCTGTTCGAGCACGGTGCGGTTCTCGACCGTGTCGAGCACGCGGGTCGGGCGCGTCACCTCGACGAGCCCCCCCTTGTCGTCGTGCTCGCGGAAGGTGATCGAGCCGCCATAGACGTTGCGCACGAGCGAGCGGATCGAGGGCACCAGGATGCGCTGGTCGACTTCCTCCTGGCCGCCGACCGCCGCCACCACGATCGGCGCGTTCTCCGGTGTGATCGGGACGATCGCGCGCAGCTCCTGCGGGATTTCCCAGCCCTCGATCTTGGTGTTGATCGCGGGATCCGCGGCGTCCTTGGGCTGGGGAAACGACGCGGTGCGCTCGGTCTGGGTGAAATCGCCCTTGGCGTCGACCTTCAGGTCGAGGTAGCGGCGGGTGAAGCCGCCCTTGAACTCGAGGGCGGTCACGCGCGTCGACACCAGCGTGACGTCATAGGCGTCGCGATTGAGATAATAGTCGTTGGGCGGCAGCGACGTGTCCCAGATGCCCTTGCAATATTGGGTGACGAGTTCGGCGGTCAGGCCGCCCTCGTCGGTCTTGGCGGTGCGCGCCTTGCAGTCGATCCCCGGGCTCTGCACGCTCGAGCGGACCACCCCGACCGATCCGGCCGGCACGCGCGTGATCGAGGTGTCGAGCGGGGTCTCCTCCCTGGTGAGGCCGCGCAGATCATAGACGTCGTCGGTGTCGGCGACGATGTCCTTGCCGTTCCTGATGTAGCCGATCTTGACCTGGAACAGCGCGAGATTGAGCGGATAGACGCCGAGCTTGAGGACGCTGAGCTGGAGGCCCTTCTGACCGCCATGGGTCATGAAATACTCTGGCCGTCGGCCGCCACGATGCGTCCATAGAAGCCGTTGGGGACCAGGACCACCGGCAGCAGGTCGACCCGATTGAGCACGTTGAAGAATATCGAGATGCGGAAGGTGCCGGGCGGGATGATCTCGGCCTGATAGCCGGTTTCCGCGTTGGCGGCGATGAGATGGCCCGGCCCGATATTGGCGATGCCGTAGATTTTGCGCACCACGCCGACCTCGCTCGCCGGGATCGACACGACGCTGGTGGCCAGCACCTCATAGAGCGCCACCAGGCCGAACACGAGCCTCAGCGCCGCAATCGCGCCCGTGCGCCGCCAGCCGGCCAACGCGTCCGGCACGACGCGCGGGGCGAAGCTCGCGGCGAGGATGGCCGCCGCGGCGATCAGCAACTGGGACATGAATTTGAACCTCTCAGCGGGGGAGATGGCGGCGCGAGGCGAATCGCCGACGCGACCGGCGCCAGTCTAGGCCCGAATCGACCGGCCGCCCTGATCCAAATCGGCCCGCAGGCCCCATGCCGGCGCCGGCGGACCGGCGCGCCGCCCGCGTTTACTGTCCGAAATGATTTTTGATCCTCCGGAACCGCGAAATCAGGTAAAGGAATTGTGAAGCGCCGCGCCACGGCGACGGGGATGATTGAAATGGCGGCCAAATATTTCGGCACCGACGGCATTCGCGGGCGGGCCAACGGCAAGATCACTGCGGAACTGGCGATGAAGGTCGGCCAGGCCGCGGGCCTGGCGTTTCAACGCGGCGATCATCGCCACCGGGTCGTCATCGGCAAGGACACGCGGCTCTCTGGCTACATGATCGAATATGCGCTGGTCGCCGGATTCGCCTCGGTCGGCGTCGATGTCCTGCTGCTCGGCCCCGTCCCGACGCCGGCGGTCGCGATGCTGACCCGCTCGATGCGCTGCGACCTCGGCGTCATGATCTCGGCCTCGCACAACCTGTTCGAGGACAACGGCATCAAGCTGTTCGGCCCCGACGGCTACAAGCTCTCCGACGAGATCGAGGCGGCGATCGAGGTGCTGATGGACGGCGAAATCGCGCCGCGCCTGTCGAAATCCAGGGATCTGGGACGCGCAAAGCGTATCGAGAGCGTCCATGCGCGCTACATAGAATTCGCCAAGCGGACGCTGCCGCGCAATCTTTCGCTCGAGGGCCTGCGGATCGTCGTCGACTGCGCGAACGGGGCCGCCTACAAGGTCGCTCCCGAGGCGCTGTGGGAGCTCGGCGCCGAGGTGTTCTCGATCGGCGTCGATCCCGACGGCTTCAACATCAACCGCGACGTCGGCTCGACCGCGCCCGAGGCGCTCGCCGCCAAGGTGCGGGAGATGCGCGCCGACATCGGCATCGCGCTCGACGGCGACGCCGACCGCGTCCTCATCATCGACGAGAAGGGCCATATCGTCGATGGCGACCAGCTGATGGCGGTGGTCGCCCAGAGCTGGCAGGCCGATGGCCGTCTTGCGGGACCGGGCATCGTGGCCACCGTCATGTCCAACCTCGGGCTGGAGCGGCATCTGGCGAGCATCGGCCTTGCGCTTGAGCGCACCGCGGTCGGCGACCGCTACGTGCTCGAGCGGATGATCGAGAAGGGCTACAATGTCGGCGGCGAGCAGTCCGGCCATATCATCCTGTCGGACTATGCGACGACCGGCGACGGCCTCGTCGCCGCGCTGCAGGTGCTCGCGGTCGTCAAGCGGCGCGAGCGGCCGGTCAGCGAAATCTGCCACCGGTTCGAGCCGCTGCCGCAGATCCTGCGCAACGTCCGCTACCACGGCGGCCGGCCGCTCGACGCCGACTCGGTCATCAAGGCGATCGCCGCGGCGCGGACCCGGCTCGGCGACACCGGCCGGCTCGTCATCCGCCCTTCCGGCACCGAGCCGGTCATCCGCGTGATGGCCGAAGCGGAGGACAAGGATCTCGTCGAACGCCTCGTCGACGACGTCTGCGACGCGGTCGCCTCGGCGGCGGCCGCCTGATCAAAGACTCCGATGAGCGCGACCTACGCAAGAACAGCGCGTCCGCGGTTTCCTTGCTGCGATCGGCGCCGTCGGCGTAGCGCGCGAGCATTTTCCGGAAGCGCGGCAGCGCCGTGTCCCAATTGTCGAGCGCCCATCGCATCGATTCCCTGGGCAGATCGCTCCCGGCGACGGCGAATTCGTGGATGACGTGTTCGACGTCCACGGGGCGCGACTCGGAGCGATAAAGACGCAGACTAGCATCCGAGGCGGCGCCAGAGAATCCTGCCGGCGCTCACAACGACGGCGAGTCCCAAGAAAATCGGCGCGATCGCCGTTTCTACGGGCGCCAATTCAGACCGGCCCATCTGCGCCAGCCTTGGACGGCGGCGCCGCTCAGCTCATCCAATTGCCGCCATCGACATTGAGCGTCTGCGCGACAACGTAATCGGCGTCGGCGGAGGCGAGGAAGACGGCGGCGCCGGTGTGGTCCTCGGGAACGCCCATCCGGCCATAAGGAACGGCCTCGCCGACCAGGCGCTTCTTTTCGCCAGGCTTGCGACGCTCGTATTTGGCGAACAGCGCGTCGACGTCGTCCCACATCGGCGTGTCGACGACGCCCGGCGCGATGCCGTTGACGTTGATCCCATGCTTGATGAGATCGAGCCCGGCCGATTGAGTGAGGCTGATGACCGCGGCTTTGGAAGCGCAATAGATCGACACCAGCGCTTCGCCACGACGCCCCGCCTGCGAGGCCATGTTGATGATCTTGCCGCCCTGCCCGCGCGCGATCATGTGGCGCGCGACGGCCTGCAGCGAAAAGAACAGGCCCTTGACGTTGACGCCGAACACCTTGTCGTAGCTCGCCTCGGTGACATCGACGATCGGCGCGAGGTCGAACACCGCCGCGTTATTGACGAGGATGTCGATTCCGCCCCAATGCGAGACGACGTCGGCAACCATGCTTTCGATCGACGGGCGGCTCGCCATGTTCACTTCAAAGCCGCGCGCGATGTCGCCGAATTTCTCCGCGACCTCGCGCGCCTGGCCCACGGAAAGGTCGGCGATGGCGACACGGGCGCCTTCGGCGAGGTAGCGCTCGACGATCGCCCGTCCGATGCCGCGCGCGCCGCCGGTCACCAGCGCGGTCTTTCCCCTCAGCTTCATCTCGACGCCTTTCGCCGCGCAGGATCGCTCTCGTCCGGCTCGAGCTTCGCAGTCAAGACCTCAGGCCGGAGCGGACAAATAGTCCGTCAGCGTATCGCCGACGCCGCGCGCCCACAATTGCGAAAGCGCGCCGGAGAACGCCTCGATATAGGCGGGATGCTGCGAAAGCTCGCCGAAAATGTCGCGCATCTCGAGGAATTTCGGCGGCGCGTCCTTCGCCAGCCTGGCGGCGGCCTGCAGGCGGTCCCAGTTGGCGTCGTTGGGGGCGATCCTCTGCCCGCTTTGCGTTTCACCATGGCAATAGCGGCACCACAGCGCGGAAACCAGCGCAAGGCCTCTGACGCCGCGCCCGGCCTTCAGCCGGTCGGCGACCGTCGGCAGGATGAACTTGGGCTGCCGGTTTGAACCGTCCAGGCACAGGCGCGAAACGGTGTCGCCGATCTTGGGATTGGCGAAGCGCCGGGCGATCAGTTCGCGGTACTGCTCGAGATCGGTCTGCGGCGGCGGCGGCACGGTCGAGATGATTTCCTCTTGCGTCAGCTTCCGCAGGAAATCGCGCACGAGCGGGTGCGCCATCGCTTCGTGAACGAAGTGGAGGTCGAGGAGAGCGGCCGGATAGCCGATCGCCGCGTGGCCGCCGTTGAGAATGCGAATCTTCATCAGTTCGTAGGGCGCGACATCCGAAGCGAAGGTCACCCCCACTTTCTCCAGCGCGGGCCGGCCCGCGGGAAACTTGTCCTCGAGGACCCATTGCCGGAACGCCTCGCAGAACACCGGCCAGCTATCGTCCAGGCCATATCCATCGCGCAACAGCGCGCGCTCGCGATCCGTGGTCGCGGGCGTGATCCGGTCGACCATGCAATTGGGAAACGCCACATTCTGTCGGATCCACGCGGCGAGCGCGGGGTCGACGAGATCGGCGAGACCCGCCACGGCGTTTTCGGTCACGTGTCCATTGCCCGGAATATTATCGCAGGACATCACGGTGAACGGCGCAACGCCCGCGACGCGGCGGCGCATGAGTCCGGCGACGATCAGGCCGAACACCGTCTTTGGCGCGTCGATCTGGCGCGCGTCGGCGACGATGTCCGGGTGGGCGGCGTCGAACGCCTGCGTGGCCGGCGAAATGTAATAGCCGCCCTCGGTGATGGTCAGCGAGACGATGCGAATCTCCGGCCGGTCGAGGAAATCGAGCAGCGCCGCGACATCGCCGGGCCTGACGAAATCGATCATCGGACCGATGACGCGGGGCGTCGTCGAATCGGCCTCCTGCTCGACGATCGTCGTCAGCCAGTCCTGTTCTGCGAGCTTTTCGCGGATGGCGATGTCTGCGTCACGCACGCCGGCGCCGACGATGCCCCAGTCGCGATCGAGCCCCGCGACAAACAGATCGTCCATGTAGACGGCCTGATGGGCGCGATGAAAATTGCCCACGCCGAAATGAACGATCCCCGCTCGCAAATCAGAGCGGTCATAATTCGGCCTGGATATTTCGCGCGGCAGACGCGCGAGGGTGGCGGCGGAAAGTTTGACGTTCATGGCTCAATGCCCAGCGAATTTGCCTGGTCGTCCTCAGCCGACGCAATCGAGACTACAGCCGTGATAAACAGCCCCCGCGAGCGAAGGCTTGCGGTTTGGCGCCGGCGCCGACTTCGTTTCACCGGATCGGCGTTCGGCCGATCGCAGTTTCGCGCCTTCCGTTCGCCAATCCCATCGCAAGGCGGGCGAACCGCCGCGCTTCCATCGACTTCATCCACTAATTCTGCGCCCTTCCTGATCGAAGCGATGGATACGCGATTCCTCGGGGACCACAAAAACCCGGTCGCCGGGCGCGTGCGGCGCCTCGCCGGCCTGGCGGATCGTCATCTGGCCGAGGCCGTCGGCCTCGACATGCACATAGGTGTCGGACCCCAGATGTTCGGCGAGGCGCACGCGCGCCGGCCATTCGCCCGCGGTCGACGACAGTGCGACATGCTCGGGCCGCACGCCGATCGTCGCGGCCTTGCGCCGTTCAGCCGAGGGGCCTGCAACGAGGTTCATCGTCGGCGAGCCGATGAAGCGCGCAACGAAAAGGTTGCGCGGGCGGTTGTAGAGTTCGAGCGGCGAGCCGATCTGAGCGACCGCGCCCTTGTCGAGCACGACGATCTTGTCGGCCATGGTCATCGCCTCGACCTGGTCGTGGGTGACGTAGATCATCGTCGTCTTGAGGCTCTGGTGGAGGTCGCCGATCTCGAGTCGCATCTGGACCCGCAAGGCGGCGTCGAGGTTGGACAGCGGCTCATCGAACAGGAACGCCTTGGGCTCGCGAACGATCGCGCGGCCGATCGCGACGCGCTGGCGCTGGCCGCCCGACAACTGGCGCGGCTTGCGTTCGAGATAGTCGGTCAGATTGAGGATGCCGGCGGCCTTGGCGACCTTCTTTTCGATGACGTCCTTGGGCTGGTTGGCCATCTTCAGCGCGAAGGCGATGTTGTTGCGCACGCTCATGTGGGGATAGAGCGCATAGGACTGGAACACCATGGACAGCCCGCGCTGCGAGGGTCCGACCCGGCTGACGTCCTTGCCGTCGATCAGGATCTGGCCCGAGGAAATGTCCTCGAGCCCGGCGATGAGCCGCAGCAGCGTCGACTTGCCGCATCCGGAGGGGCCGACGAACACGGCGAACTCGCCGTCCTCGACCTGCAGGTCGACGCCGTTGATGACGGACAGGTCGCCGAAATCC
>JBEKZS010000203.1:0-6060 GCA_049509635.1 Roseiarcus sp. | reverse complement strand
GGCGGCCGGCTACATCGCCGGCGCCACCCGATTCAAGGAGGTCTGGGACGGGTCGTTCCGGAAGGCCGACGAAGGGGGCCGGCTCACTCCCCGGGATCTGGTCGAGATGCACGCCGCCGGTCTCGGCCTCGTCTGGGCCACCCACACGATCGATCTGCGCGCGACCTTCGCGGACGGCGCCGAGATCAGGGGCATCCAGGACCTCGGCCTGCCGCAATTGCGCAGGGCGGATGCGACCTCGGGTGAGGCCCTGTCGGGCGTGAAGGTGAAGATCAGCGACGGCTATTTTCTGATCGGCCTGACGCGTTCGGACGCGGATGCGGCGCATAATCTCGGCCTGCTCGCGACGCGGGCCTGGTTCGATTTTCCGATGCTGCTCACCGACGAAAGAATCGCCAAGCTGACCTTCGAGAAGGGCGATACCGGCGATCGGGTCATGGCCCAGGCCCTCGACGCCTGGAAATGACCTACATCGGTTCGCCGGACCGTTTCAGAGCGCCTCGTTGCGTTCGTCGTCCTTGGCTTCGTGGCGCACGATCAGCGGCGCCTGAGCGAGCGCGAACAGCACCGTCAGCGGCATGATGCCGAAGGTCTTGAACCCGACCCAGACTCCGGTGGTCTGCGTGCGCCAGACGATCTCGTTGAGCGCCGCGAGCGCGAAAAAGAAATACGCCCAGCGCCAGGTCAGCTTGCGCCATCCCTCCGCAGTGACGTTCAGGGCGCCGTCGAACAGGATCGGCAGCAGCGGCCGGCCGAAGACGAGTCCTCCGATCAGCGCGCCGCCGAACAGCAGATAGAGCGCGGTCGGCTTCATCTTGATGAACGTCTCGTCGTGGAAGAAGAGGGTCAGCGAGCCGAAGATGACGACGATGATCGCGGTAACGAGCGGCATGATGGGGATGCGCCGCAGCAGCGCGTAGGAGACGCCGAGCGTCACGATCACACTGACCATCATCACGGCGGTAGCCTCCAGAAGAGGCGTCATGGGCACGCCGAGCATCAGCAATCCGGCCGGCTCTTTGGAGGCCAACCAATAAGCCCCGAAAAACAGTACGAGCGGACCCAGCTCAAGCACTAACTTGAGGATCGGATTGATGGTCCTTTTTTTTGCTTTGATCGTGGCTTGGCCGTTGGTCATCGAGCCTCTCTCCGATTGCCAGTACTCGACTTTTTGGGAGCAGATGAATGCGCGCCGCTCAATCGTCGACGCCCGCGATCGCCCGCGCGAAATCGCCGGCGGCGAAGGGTTCGAGGTCGTCGACGCTCTCGCCGACGCCGATGAAATGGATCGGCAGCGCGAACTTCCCGGCGATCGCGACCAGAATCCCGCCGCGCGCGGTGCCGTCGAGCTTGGTCATCACGAGGCCGGTGACCCCCGCCACCCGCCCGAAAATATCGACCTGGCTCAGCGCGTTCTGGCCGACGGTGGCGTCGAGCACCAGCAGGACGGCGTGCGGCGCGTCGGGCTCGACCTTCTTCATGACGCGGATCACCTTTTCGAGCTCGCCCATCAGCTCGCTCCTGTTTTGCAGACGTCCCGCGGTGTCCATCAGCAGGATGTCCGAGCCGTCCGCGCGCGCCGCATTGATTGCGTCGAAGGCGAGGCCGGCGGCGTCGGCGCCCTGCTCGCGCGCGACGAGGCCGGCGCCGACGCGCGCGGCCCACAGCCGCAACTGCTCGATCGCGGCGGCGCGGAACGTGTCGCCGGCCGCCAGCGTCACCTTCAGCCCTTCCGCGGCGAATTTCGCCGCCAGCTTGCCGATCGTCGTCGTCTTGCCCGACCCGTTGACTCCGACCACCAGGATGACGAAGGGCTTGCGGGCGCGATCGACGATCAGCGGCCGCGCGACTGGACCGAGGATCCGCTCGACTTCGGCGGCGAGGATCGCGCGCACCTCCTGCGGATCGATCGCCCTGTCGTAGCGTCCGCGCCCCACCGCCTCGCGGATGCGGGCAGCCGCGGGGAGGCCGAGGTCGGCCTGGATCAGCACGTCCTCGAGATCATCGAGCGCCGCCGCGTCGAGCCGGCGCTTGGCGAATATGTCGACGATCCCCTGGCCGATCGAGGCGGAGGAGCGCGACAGTCCCTTCGTCAGCCGGGACAGCCAGTTGCGCTCGACCGGCTCGGGTTCCGGCGCGGCCGCCTCTGCCGGCCCGGCGCGCGAAAACAGCCGCCGCAGCAGGCCATGCTTGATCTTGTTCGCGTCGTCGTCGTTCGATGTCATGCGGCCTTCCGACGCCCGGCGCGCGCCCGATGCGAGACGTCGCGGGTTGGCTGGCTTCCGCGGGCTTGGCGCGCGGACGTCGCCGGGCTAGCTATTGGGTCATGACGCCCGAAGAAACAAGAGCGCGGCTGCTCTATCGCGACGGCCTGATGCTGGTGCTCGACAAGCCGGCGGGTGTGGCTGTCCACAAAGGCCCGAAGGGCGGGGCGAGCCTCGAGGATGATTTCGACGCCCTGCGATTCGGCCTGCCGCGCAATCCCGCCCTCGCGCACCGGCTCGATCGGGAGACGGCGGGCTGCCTTGTGCTCGGGCGCCACCACAAGGCGCTCGAGAAGCTCGGACTTCTGTTCAAGCAGGGCCGGGTCGGGAAGACCTACTGGGCGATCGTCGAGGGCGGGCCGAAGGAGCCGGGCGGCATGATCGACCTGCCGCTCGGCCGGCTCGACCCGGCGCGCGGGTGGTGGATGAAGGTCGATCCGGAGGGCGCGCCGTCGCAGACGCGATGGACGGTCGCCGGACGCGGCGAGTTCGCCGGCCGCGCGGTCGCGTGGCTCGAACTCGAGCCGCTGACGGGCCGCACCCATCAATTGCGCGTCCATTGCGCCGCGCGGGGCTGGCCGATCGTCGGCGACGCCGTCTATGGGGCGGCGCCGCGCGACCGGGACGTCCCGGGAAATCCGGGCCTGCAGCTGCTGGCGCGTCGCGTCGCGATTCCCCTGGCGCAGGCAAGGCCGGCGATCGTCGTCGAGGCGCCCGCGCCCGCCCATATGCTGGCCGCGTTGAAGGCTTGCGGCTACGCCGGCGAGCCTCCGCGCCCACCGGCGAAAGCCGCTGCGCCGGGCTCGCTTGCGACATAGGCGCGGGTCCGCCCGCGACGACGATGAACCCCGGCAGGCCCCCCTTCCAGCGTCGCGCGCAACCCTGTATAGAGCCGGCTGGCGGACGCTGGTCGCGCGTTCACGCCGCAGGCGGCCTCATGAGATCTGTCCCCGATGCAACATGCGGCGCCCGGCGCTGACGCGCCCGCGGCGCTCGGCCGCGAGGCCGCCGCCGTTCATCGCCCGGGCAACTTCTGGCTCTTGGCCCTCGGCTCGGTCGGCGTCGTGTTCGGCGACATCGGCACCAGTCCGCTTTATGCGCTACAGACCTGCCTGTCCCACATCAAGGACGGCGGCATTGCGCCGTTCGAGGTCATCGGCGTCGTATCGCTGATCGTCTGGGCGCTGATCGTCACGGTGACCGCCAAATACGTGCTGTTCCTGATGCAGGCGGACAACAAGGGCGAGGGCGGAATCCTCTCGCTGATGGCGCTCGCGCAGAGCGCGCTCGGCAAGCGTACGGTGCTGATCTTCTTCCTCGGGGTCGCCGGCTCGGCGTTGTTCTCGGGCGACGCGATCATAACGCCGGCCATTTCCGTCCTCTCGGCGCTCGAAGGCCTGAAGCAGATATCGCCCAATCTGGCTCCTTTCGTCCTGCCGGCGACGATCGTGATCCTGATCGTCCTGTTCCTCGTGCAGAGCCGCGGCACGGCGGGCATGGCGGCCTTCTTCGGCCCGATCATGGTGGTCTTTTTCGTGACGATCGCGGCGCTCGGCGCGACCCACATCGGCGAGGCCACCGAAATCCTTTCCTCGCTCAATCCCGTGCACGGCGTGTTCTTCCTCACCAGCCACGGCGCGATCGGCTTCGTCGTGCTCGGCAGCGTATTCCTGGCGGTGACCGGCGGCGAGGCGCTCTACGCCGACATGGGCCATTTCGGCCGCATGCCGATCCAGATGTCCTGGCTCCTGCTGGTCCTGCCGGCGCTGATCCTGAACTATCTCGGCCAGGGGGCGCACATCATCGCCTTCTCGACGGCGGCCGAGGACCCCTACTACTTGCTTGCTCCGGGTTGGGCGCTGATTCCCCTCATCGTCCTGTCGACCGTCGCGACGGTCATCGCGAGCCAGGCCGTCATCACCGGCGCTTTCTCGCTCGCGCGCCAGGCGATCCAGCTCGGCCTTCTGCCGCGGCTCGACATCGTCCACACCTCGGACACGCTCGAAGGGCAATTGTTCATACCGCGCGTCAACCGGGTTCTGCTGTTCGGCGTGCTCGCGCTGGTGCTGATGTTCCGCTCCTCCGACGCGCTCGCCAACGCCTACGGCATCGCGGTGTCCGGAACGATGGTGGCGACCACCGCGCTCGCCTTCTTCGTCGTCTGGCGGATGTGGCGCTGGCCGCTGTGGGGCGCGCTCGCCCTGGTCGCCGGGTTCCTCTCGGTCGACCTCAGCTTCCTCATCGCCAATCTGAGCAAGGTGCTCGAGGGCGGCTGGGTCCCGCTGCTGCTCGGCGCGACATCGTTCACGCTGATGTGGACCTGGACGCGCGGCAGCGCGATCCTGTCGACCAAGACGCATCGCGATTCCATCCCGATGATCGATCTCATCAAGATGCTCGCCAAGTCCAAACCGGTGCGCGTGCCGGGCACCGCGATCTTCCTGACCAACGATCCGGAATCGGCGCCGTCGTCCTTCATGCACAATCTCAAACACAACAAGGTCGTCCACGAGCGCGTCGTGATGATGTGCGTGCGCACCGAAACCTCGCCGCGCGTGCCCGCCAAGGCGCGCTTCGAGGTCAAGACCCTGTCGCCCGATTTCCTGCAGGTGACCCTTCACTACGGCTACATGGAATCGCCGCGCATTCCCGACGCGCTCGCCGTCATGCGCAAGTCCGGCCTGAAGTTCGACATCATGACGACGTCGTTCTTCGTCGGACGCCGCACGCTCAAGCCCTCTTCGCATTCGGGCATGCCGGGATGGCAGGACAAGCTGTTCATCGCGATGACCAAGCAGGCGGCGAGCGCCCCGGACTTCTTCCAGATTCCCTCGGACCGGGTCGTGGAGCTCGGCGCCCAGATGAAGGTCTGACGCGCCGCGGGACCCGCCTGCTCCAGCGGGACCGTCGGGTTGTTGAACGGCGATCAGGTCGCAATCCCGATCTTGACGGCGCCGCGACAGGCGTTGCAGGCAACCCTCAGCCGAGCGCACACCCGCTCGAAGTCCTTCCGGTCGCCCCGCCGCGATGGCGTTGCCCTGCCAGACGCGGTCCAGCGGCGAAGATGGCGCTGGCTCGATCGGAGCAAGGGGTGAGGGCGTGACGGTCCGACCGGCGCGCCTCGCGATGAACCTTGCCGTTGACGGACACCTATCGTCGCGCCCCGCGCGGCGCGGGCGTACTCGCTTGGAGGAGGCCGGCGTCGCGCGGGCGCGAACGCTTGGCTTCGTGCGGCGGCCGGCCGACTTCCGGCGCGCCAACGCGGGTCACCGCCTCCACGCGGATTCGGCGCCGATCAGGCGGCATCATTTCAGATTGCTGGAGACCTCGTTGAAGGTGTTCTGCAATTGGGTCCCGACGACGGTGATCGCCGCGATGATCGCGAGCGCGAGCAGCGCCGCGAGAAGGGCGTATTCGATGGCGGTGGCGCCTGTTTCGTCGGCGAGGAATCGCTTGGCGACGTAGTCCATTGAAGCTGCTCCGGCTGGGCGTTCGTGAGGTTCCGGCGACAGCCTGCCTCTGAAAGCTGCGCCGAGATTGCGCGCAGCTGGTTCCACACTTGTTAAACGGATGGTTCGACATGGAGCTAGGTCGGCTGGGTACTAGTACCCATTCACTTCTTGGTAAACAAATTCTTTTTATTAAATAGTATTCTATGTTCTACGCGGCCGATTGTAGCGATATTAAGAGCGCCAACTGGAAAACAGTTACTTCCCATTAAGATAGGCTACAAGGGGGTCACGGCGTTCCGCTGGGTCTGAAACGAAGGCGATTTTCAAAATGGCGTCAAAGCTCT
>JBEKZS010000202.1:0-6286 GCA_049509635.1 Roseiarcus sp. | reverse complement strand
GCCGCGCGGCTGCCGAGCCTCGTCATCGCCGCGCGGCAGGTCGCCCAGAGCGTGCTGCACGGCGTGCACGGCCGACGCCGCGCCGGGCCGGGCGAGACATTCTGGCAGTTCCGTCCCTTCATCTCCGGCGAGCCCGCCGCCGGCGTCGACTGGCGCCGCTCGGCACGCGACGACCGCGCGTTCGTGCGGGAGCGCGAATGGGAAGCCGCGCACACCGTCTGGATCTGGATCGACCGTTCGCCATCGATGGCCTTCGCCTCCGACCTCGCCAACGCCTCGAAGGTCGAGCGCGCGATGGTGCTCGGCCTCGCCGCGGCCGACCT
This sequence comes from Roseiarcus sp., assembly GCA_049509635.1. Taxonomy (GTDB): domain Bacteria; phylum Pseudomonadota; class Alphaproteobacteria; order Rhizobiales; family Beijerinckiaceae; genus Roseiarcus. The sequence continues at coordinate 5,963 of JBEKZS010000202.1, read as the reverse complement.
GCTGGTGCGCGGCGGCGAGCGGGTCGGCCTGATCGGCCTGACCCGGCCGGTCGCCACGCGCGGCGTCATCGAGCGCTTCGCCGAGGCGATCGCGCTCGACGAGCGCCTGTCGGGGCGCGGCGCTCCGCTCCCGCCGCTGATCGCGCTCGGCGCCCGCACGCAGGTCGTCCTGATCGGCGATTTCCTCAGCGACGAGGCCGAAGTCCGCCGGGCGATCGATGCGCTATCGGCCCAGGGGGCGCAGGGCCAGGCGCTGATGATCGCCGATCCCATCGAGGAGACGTTTCCGTTCCAGGGCCATGCCGAATTCGTCGGCGCGGACGGCGCGCTGCGGCTGCGCGCGCCGCGCGCGCAGGGCCTGCGCGAGGCCTATCTGGCGCGGCTCGCCCGCCATCGCGACGCGGTGCGCGCGGCCTGCGCGGCGCGCGGCTGGGGTTTCGCGATCCACCGCACCGACAAGCCGGCCGTGCAAGCGCTGCTGGCGCTGCGCATGCGGCTCGAGGGCCCGACGCCGGCCGCCGGCGCGCCCGCCGCGCGAGGCGCCTGAATGCTCGGAATTCCGCTCACTTTCGCCGCGCCGGCCGCGCTCGCCGCGCTGGTCCTGCTCGCCGCGCTCTACCTTCTGTTGCGCGTCACCCCGCCGCGCCCGCGCGAGATCCGGTTCCCGCCGTTGCGCCTGCTGCTCGGCCTCGATCCGAAGGACCAGACCCCGCACCGCACGCCGTGGCCGCTCCTGCTGCTGCGAATGGCGATCGGCGCAGCCGTCGTGCTCGCGATGGCGGGCCCGATCTGGAACGCGGTCGCGCCCGGCCCGGGAGCGGGGCCGCTGCTCCTGCTGGTCGATGACGGCTGGCCGGCGGCGCCGTCCTGGGAGCGCCGCATCGGCTACGCCCGCGAGCGCCTGGCGGCCGCGGCGGTCGCCGGACGGCTCGCCGCCCTCGCGCCGCTCTCGCAGGGCGGCCTCGAGATCGCGCCGATCGATCCCGCCCGGACCGCCGAGGCTCTGCGCGCGCTGGCCCCCGTGCCCTACGCGCCCGATCGCAGCCTGACATTCGGGCCGATCCAGCGGTTCGTCGCCAAGAACCCGCAGGCGGAGATCGTCTGGATCGCCGACGGCGAGGAACTCGGCGGCGCCGGCGCGCTGGCGGCCGAACTGGCGAAGCTTTCGAAGGACGTCACCGTGGTCACCGATCGGCGGGGCGCGCTCGGCGTGACCGGCGTCGACAACCTCGCCGGCGCCTTGCAGGCGCGGGTGCTGCGACCGGACGCGGACGCGCCGCGGACCGGCGTCCTGCGCGCGCTCGACGCCAAAGGCCTGACGATCGGCGAGAGCGCCTTCGATTTCGGCGCGGACCGCGCCGCGACGGTCAAATTCGACCTGCCGATCGAATTGCGCAACGACGTCGCCAGCGTGACGATCGCCGGCGAGCGCTCGGCGGGCGCCGTCGCCTTGCTCGACGAGCGGTGGAAGCGCCGCCGTGTCGCGATCGCCTCGGGCGCAACCGCGGACATCGCCCAGCCGCTGCTGGCGCCGACATATTATCTCTCGCGCGCGCTTTCGCCGTTCGCCGACATCAGGGAATCGCGCGACAGCGCCGCCGATCCGATCGTCGCGCTGATTGCGGAAAAGCCCGCCGTGCTCGCGCTCGCCGACATGAGCGTGACTGGCGGCCCCGCGCATGACGCCCTGGAGCAGTTCGTCGAGGGCGGCGGCGTCCTGATCCGGTTCGCCGGCGCCCGGCTGGCGGCGACCGCCGACGATCTCACCCCGACCGAACTGCGGCGCGGCGGGCGCACGCTCGGCGGCGCGCTGTCCTGGGAGACGCCCAAGCGCCTTGCGCCCTTCGAGAGCGACAGCCCGTTCTTCGGCCTCGCGACGCCCGGCGAGGTCACCGTTTCGCGGCAGGTTCTCGCCGAACCGGAACCGGGCCTCGCCGCCAAGACCTGGGCCCGGCTGTCGGACGGCACGCCGCTGGTCACCGCGGACCGGCGCGGCAAGGGCCTCATCGTGCTGTTCCACGTCACCGCCGACACGACCTGGTCGAACCTGCCGCTGTCGGGCCTGTTCGTCGAAATGCTGCACAGGGTCGTCGCGCTCGCCGGCGCGCCGCCGCCCGACAAGGATGCGGCCAAGCCCGACGCCGCGACGCAGGCGGCGACGCATGCGCCGGCGCGCACGCTCGACGGGTTCGGCGCGCTCGGGCCGCCGCCGGTGACGGCCAAGCCGATCGCGGCGGACTTTTCCGCCGTCGCCGACGAGGCCCATCCGCCCGGCTTCTACGGCGCCGGCGAGGCGCTGATCGCGGTCAACGTCCTGTCGCCGGCGCAGGAACTGAGCCCGGCCGCCTATGGCCCGCTGAGGGTCCGCGCCGGCGCGCTCGACCTCGCCAGGCCGCTCGACCTCAGGCCGTGGCTGCTCGGGGCTGCCTTCCTGGGCTTTCTCGCCGATGCTCTGGCCGGCCTGTGGCTCGGGGGCGCGTTCGGGCTCCGGCGCGCCTCCGCCTCCGCCGCCGCGCTCGCGCTGCTGTTTGGCGTCGCGGCGCCGTTCGACGGGCGGGTCGCCGCGGCGGACGCGCCGATCGTGTCGCAGCGCGACAAGGACGCCGCACTGTCGATCCATCTCGCCTATATCGTAACCGGCGACGCAGGCGTCGACGCGACGAGCCGCTCGGGTCTCATGACGCTGTCGCGCGTGCTCGCCCAGCGCACCTCGCTGTCCCCCGGCGAACCGTTCGGCCTCGATCCGGCGCGCGACGAGCTCAGCTTCTATCCGCTGATCTACTGGCCTGTCGTCGCGGGCAAGCCGCAGCCAGCCTCGGCGGCGGTGATCCGGATCGCGGCCTATATGAAAAGCGGCGGCACGTTCCTGTTCGACACCCGCGATGCGCTCGCGGCGCGGCCGGGCGGGCCGCAGACCCCCGAAGGGCTGTGGCTGCAGCGGCTGCTCGCCGGCGTCGACGTGCCCGAACTCGAGCCGGTGCCGCACGACCACGTCGTCACCAAGAGCTTCTATCTCATCGACGGCTTCGTCGGCCGCACCACGATCGGCCAGACCTGGATCGAGGCCCTGCCGCCGCCCGATCCCGGCGACACGTCGGTCCGGCCGGCGCGCGCGGGCGACAGCGTTTCGCCGATCGTGATCACTTCGAACGATCTGGCCGGCGCCTGGGCCGCCGACAGCGAGGACGAGCCGCTGTTTCCGCTGATCCCCGGCGGCGCGCGCCAGCGCGAGCTCAGCCTGCGCGGCGGCGTCAATCTGGTCATGTATACGCTGACCGGCAATTACAAGGCCGACCAGGTCCACGCGCGCGATCTCATCGAAAGGCTGTCCCATTGAAAGCCTATGCGATCGTCTTTTCGCCGCTGCTGCCGAACGCCGTCCTCATCGGCCTCGCCGTCGCGGCGCTGATCCTGGGGGGTCTGACGCTGTTTGCGCGCCGGCGCGGCGCCGTGTTGCGCGCGCTCGCCTTCGCCCTGCTGCTGCTCGCGCTGTTCGATCCCTCGCTGACGCGCGAGGATCGCCGCCCGCTGAAGGACGTCGTCGCCGTCGTCCTCGACGAATCGGGCAGCCAGACGATCGGCAATCGCGCCGCCCAGACGCAGCATGCGCGCGCGGCGCTCGAGAAGCGCCTCGGCGCCCTCGACAATGTGGAGACCCGCTTCATCGAAACCGGCAGGAACGAACCGGAGGACCGGGGAACGCGCCTGTTCGCGGCGCTTCAGGCGGGCCTCGCCGACGTGCCGCCCGAGCGGATCGGCGCGGCTATCCTCGTCACCGACGGCGTCGTGCACGACATTCCCGCCGACGCCAGGGGGCTCGGCTTCGACGCGCCGCTGCACGCTCTCATCACCGGCCACGAAGGCGAGCGCGACCGGCGCATCGAGCTGGTCGAGGCGCCGCGCTTCGGCATCGTCGGCAAGGACCAGACGATCACCGCCCGCGTCCTCGACAGCGACGGGTCGGGCGACCCGGTCTCGGTCGAGGTGCGCCGCGACGGCGAGACGATCGCCACGCTCGGCGCGACCGTCGGTGCGGCGATCGTCGCGAAGGTCCCGATCGAGCACGCCGGGCCCAATGTCGTCGAACTCGAGGTCGCGCCGCTGCCGGGTCAGCTGACCGACATCAACAACCGCGCCGTCGTCACCATCGAGGGCGTGCGCGACAAGCTGCGCGTGCTGCTGGTTTCGGGCGAGCCGCATCAGGGCGAGCGGATGTGGCGCAACCTGCTGAAGTCCGACGCCAACGTCGATCTCGTTCATTTCACGATTCTGCGGCCGCCGGAGAAATCGTCCGACGGCACGCCGATCAACGAGCTCTCGCTGATCGCCTTCCCGGTCGCCGACCTGTTCGGCCGCAAGATTCGCGATTTCGACCTCATCATCCTCGACCGCTATTCGAGCCAGAGCATCCTGCCCAAGGTCTATTTCAACAACATCGTCGCCTATGTCAGGGCGGGCGGCGCGCTGCTGATGGCCGAGGGCCCGGACTATGCGACCCCGGAGGGCCTCTATTTCTCGCCGCTCGGCGAACTCGCGCCCGCCAAGCCGGACGGCGAGGTCGCCACCGACGCGTTTCGCCCGGTGATTTCGCCCGACGGCGCGAGGCATCCGGTCACGCGTGGGCTCGCCGGCGGGGATTCTTCGCCGCCCGCCTGGGGCCAGTGGTTTCGCGAGATCGGCGCCCAGGTCACCACCGGCGTCAACATCCTCTCGGGCGCCGGCGACAAGCCGCTGCTGGTGCTCTCGCGCGCCGACAAGGGCCGCGTCGCGCTGCTGCTGAGCGACCAGATGTGGCTGTGGGCGCGCGGCTACGAGGGCGGCGGCCCGCATCTCGACCTGCTGCGCCGGCTCGCCCACTGGCTGATGAAGGAGCCCGAGCTCGAGGAGGAGGCGCTGCGCGCGATCGCGCATGGCCATGCGCTGACCATCGAGCGGCAGAGCCTAAAGCCCGACAACCCCGAGGTCACGGTGGTCGGGCCGACCGGCGAGACGCGCCAGGCGCAGCTCGTCGGCGCCGAGCCGGGGCTGTCGCGCGCCACGATCGAGGTCGATCGGCTCGGGCTCTACCGAATCAGCGACGGCGACCATCGCGCGCTGGTCAATGTCGGGCCCGACAATCCCCTCGAATTCCGCGACGTCGTCTCGACGACCGAGAAGCTGCGCCCGCTCGTCGAGGCGACCGGGGGCACGGTGCGGCGGATCGCCGACGGACCGGGCGACGGCGTGGTCCTGCCCGCCGTCATCGCGATGCATCCCTCGGCGAGCTACGGGGGCGCCGACTATCTTGGCGTCAAGCGGACGGGCGCCAGCGTCGTCGTCGGGGTCGCCTCAACCCCGCTGGCGGCGGGCTTCCTCGGCCTTGCCGCGCTGCTCGGCGCGATCGTGCTGGTCTGGATGCGCGAGGGATCGACGAGCCGGCGCAGGTGAGGCGGCCGGCGGTCTACCCAAGACCGGCTCGATGAGCTAGGAAGTTCCCGCCAGCGCTGGATTGGCGGGTCGGCGCGGATCGGAGAGGGCGGAATGCGGCCGGTGGTTTTGGCTGTCGCGATCACCGGCTCGGTGCCGCGCAAGAAGGACAATCCGGCGGTTCCAATCACCCCGGCCGAACAGATCGAATCGACCCACGCCGCTTTCGAGGCGGGCGCCTCGCTCGTCCACATCCACGTGCGCAATCCCGACGAGAGCCCCTCGTCCGATCCCGCGCTGTTCGCGCAGGTCATGGCGGGGGTGCGCCGCCATTGCCCCGGCATGATCGTCCAGTTCTCGACCGGCGGCCGCGGGCGCGACCAGGCCGCGCGCGGGAACGCCCTGAGCCTGCGCCCCGACATGGCCTCGCTGTCGACGGGATCGGTGAACTTTCCCTCGATCGTCTATGAGAACGCGCCCGCCCTCGTCGACGATCTCGCCACGAAGATGCGCGACTACGGGATCGCCCCGGAAATCGAGATTTTCGACCTCTCGCA
>JBEKZS010000201.1:0-6289 GCA_049509635.1 Roseiarcus sp. | reverse complement strand
GGTCGCGAGCTTGGCCGCCGACGGCGCCGGCGGCATCGAAGTCGGCGCTGCAGCCGATCCCTTGGGCGCCGGAGCGGCGCCGTTCACGTCCCTGGGCGCCGCCGGCGCGGCGGCCGCCTGCCTCAGCGCAGGAGGGGGGGCCGCGCCGGCGCCGGCGCCGACCGATCCGAGCTGCGCGCCGACCGCGACCGTCTCGCCGGTCGGCGCGGCGATCTCGGCCAGGACGCCGGCGACCGGCGCGTTGACTTCCAGGGTCACCTTGTCGGTCTCGAGTTCGACGAGCGGCTCGTCCGCCTTGATGGCGTCGCCGGCCTTCTTGAACCATTTACCGACCGTCGCCTCGGTGATCGATTCGCCGAGAACGGGAACGCGGATTTCAGTCGTCATGCCATCACTTCGGCCGCCGAGCGGCCCCTGTTGGTCGGTTGGGACGCCGCGGGGGACCTCTCCGGGCCCGCGGAACGCCTGGCGCGTATCGGCCGCTCACTCGGCGAAACATTCGTCGAGGAACGCCTTCAATTGCGCCAGATGCTTGGACATCAGGCCGGTCGCCGTCGCGGCCGAGGCCGGCCGGCCGGCGTAGCGGGGCCGCTTCGACTTGCCGCCGACCTGCCCCAGAACCCATTCGAGATAGGGTTCGACGAAGCTCCAGGCGCCCATGTTCTTGGGCTCTTCCTGGCACCAGACAATCTCGGCCTTCTTGAATCGCGACAGTTCCTTCACCAGCGCCTTCAGCGGGAAGGGATAGATCTGCTCGACCCGCAGCAGATAGACGTCGTCGACGCCGCGCTTCTCGCGATCCTCGTAGAGATCGTAATAGACCTTGCCGGTGCACAGGACGACGCGGCGAATCTTCTCGTCGCGGGCGAGCCTGATCTTTTCGCCCTTGTGCGATTCGGCGCTGTCCCAGAGGACGCGGTGGAACGAGGCGCCCGACGCGAATTCGGCCGTCGAGGAAACCGCGCGCTTGTGACGCAGCAGCGACTTGGGCGTCATGACGATCAGCGGCTTGCGGATTTCGCGCTTCAGCTGCCGGCGCAGGACGTGGAAATAGTTGGCCGGCGTCGTGCAATTGACGATCTGCATGTTGTCCTCGGCGCACATTTGCAGGAATCGCTCGAGCCGCGCCGAGGAATGCTCCGGCCCCTGTCCCTCGTAGCCGTGCGGCAGCAGGCACACCAGGCCCGACATGCGCAGCCATTTGCGCTCGCCGGACGAGACGAACTGGTCGAACACGACCTGCGCGCCATTGGCGAAATCGCCGAACTGCGCCTCCCACAGCGTCAGCGCCTTCGGCTCGGCGAGCGAATAGCCGTATTCGAAGCCGAGCACGGCCTCCTCCGACAGCATCGAATTGATCACCTCGAAACGGCCCTGGCCGTCGCGGATGTGGTTGAGCGGGATGTAGCGCGCCTCCGTCTGCTGGTCGATCAGCACGGAATGGCGCTGCGAGAAGGTGCCGCGCTCGCTGTCCTGGCCCGACAGGCGCACGGGATAGCCTTCGTCGAGCAGGGTGCCGAAGGCGAGCGCCTCACCGGTCGCCCAGTCGATCCCCTCGCCCGTCTCGATCGCCTGCCGGCGGTTGTCGAGAAAGCGCTGGATCGTCTTGTGGACGCTGAACCCGCCCGGGGTCGAAGTGATCCTCGCGGCGATCTGCCTGAGCTTGTCGAGATCGACGCCGGTGAGGCCGCGGCGGTCGTCGTCGACCATGTCCTGCGCCGCCTTCACTCCGGCCCAGCGGCCGTCGAGCCAGTCGGCCTTGTTGGCCTTGTAGCCCTGCCCCGCCTCGAACTCGGCCTCCAGGCGGTGGCGCCAGTCGCCCCGCAGTTTGTCGACCTCGCCCTCGGTGACGAGCCCTTCGCCGATCAGCTTCCTGGCGTAGATTTCGAGCGTGGTCGGATGCGAGCGGATGATCCGGTACATCAGCGGCTGCGTGAACGCCGGCTCGTCGCCCTCGTTGTGGCCGAAGCGCCGGTAGCAGAACATGTCGACGACGACCGGCTTGTGAAACTTCTGCCGGTATTCGGTTGCGATCTTGGCGCAATAGACCACCGCCTCCGGGTCGTCCCCGTTGACGTGGAAGATCGGCGCCTCGACGAGCTTGGCGACGTCGGAAGGATAGGGCGAGGACCGGGAATAGCGCGGATAGGTGGTGAAGCCGATCTGGTTGTTGACGATGAAATGAACGGAGCCGCCGGTGCGATGGCCGCGCAGGCCCGACAGGCCGAAGCATTCGGCGACGACGCCCTGGCCCGCGAAGGCCGCGTCGCCGTGGATCAGCAGCGGCAGGACCTTGACGCGCTCGATATAGTCGTTGAGCTGGTCCTGCTTGGCGCGCACCTTGCCGAGCACGACCGGGTCGACGATCTCGAGATGCGACGGGTTCGCGGTCAGCGACAGATGCACCTTGTTGCCGTCGAACTCGCGGTCCGACGAGGCGCCGAGGTGGTATTTCACGTCGCCGGAGCCGTCGACCTCGTCGGGCGAGGCCGAACCGCCCTTGAATTCGTGGAAGATCACGCGGTGCGGCTTGCCCATCACCTGGCTCAGCACGTTGAGCCGGCCGCGATGGGCCATGCCGAGCGCGATTTCCTTGAGGCCGAGCGCGCCGCCGCGCTTGATGATCTGTTCGAGCGCCGGAATCATCGCCTCGGCGCCGTCGAGCCCGAAGCGCTTGGCGCCGGTGTATTTCACGTCGAAGAATTTCTCGAAGCCTTCGGCCTCGACGAGCTTGTTGAGGATGGCGCGCTTGCCCTCCTTGGTGAAGCTCACCTCCTTGTCGGGTCCCTCGATGCGCTCCTGCATCCAGGCCTTCTCCGCGGGATCGGAGATATGCATGAATTCATAGCCGATCGTGCCGCAATAGGTGCGCCGGAGGATGGCGAGCATTTCCGGGATCGTGGCGAACTCCAGGCCCAGCACGTGGTCGATGAATATTCTCCGGCCGTAGTCCGCTTCCGAGAAGCCGTAGTTCGAGGGGTGCAGCTCCTCGTGATCCTTCTGCGGCTCGAGCCCGAGCGGGTCGAGATTGGCGTGCAGATGGCCGCGCATGCGGAACGCGCGGATCATCATCAGCGCGCGCACGCTCTCGCGGGTGGCGCGCTGCAGGTCGGCCTCGGAAAGCGCCACGCCCTCCGCCGCCGGCGCCGCTCTGGCGCGCAGCTTCTCGGCGATGATCTTCTCGGCGACCGGCCAGTCGCCGTCGAGGGCGGAAATGAGTTCGCCGCGCGGCGTCGGCGGCCAGTTCGGGCGCTTCCACGAGGCGCCGCGCGCGGTTTTCTCCACGCTGGCGGGATCGTCGCCGAGCGCGGCGAAAAACTCGCGCCAGTCCGGTTCGACGGAGGCCGGATCGCTTTCATATCTGGCCTGCAGCTCTTCGATATAGGCCGCGTTGGCGCCGTAGAGGAACGAGGTCTGCAGCAGCGCCTGGTTGAAATCCTGCCTGGTCATCGCAATCGCATCCGATCCTGCGCGCGCGGCGTTTCGCGCCGTGCGCCGTTCACTTGCCGTTGAGAAGGTCGACGAGCGTCTTGCCCAACCTGGCGGGCGACGGCGACACGCGAATCCCGGCGCTCTGCATCGCCGCGATCTTGTCCTCGGCGCCCCCCTTACCGCCCGAAATTATGGCGCCGGCATGACCCATGCGGCGCCCCGGCGGGGCGGTGCGGCCCGCGATGAAGCCGACGACCGGCTTGGCGCGGCCCGCCCGGGCCTCGTCCTTCAGGAATTGCGCCGCGTCCTCTTCGGCCTGACCGCCGATTTCGCCGATCATGACGATCGACGCGGTCGCGGGATCGGCGAGGAACAGCGTGAGCGCGTCGATGAATTCCATCCCCTTGACGGGATCGCCGCCGATGCCGACCGCCGTCGTCTGGCCGAGGCCCTCCTGGCTCGTCTGGAACACCGCCTCGTAGGTCAGCGTGCCCGAGCGCGAGACGATGCCGACGGTCCCGCGCTTGAAGATGTTGCCGGGCATGATGCCGATCTTGCATTCGCCCGCGGTCATCACGCCGGGGCAATTGGGGCCGACGAGGATCGACTTCGACCCCTGCAGGGCGCGCTTGACCCTGACCATGTCGAGCACGGGAATGCCCTCGGTGATGCAGACGATCAGCGGGATCTCGGCCGCGATCGCCTCGCAGATCGCATCGGCTGCGCCCGGCGGCGGCACGTAGATGACGGAGGCGTCCGCGCCCGTCTCCTCGCGCGCCTGAGCGACGGTGTCGAACACCGGCAGGCCGAGATGGATCGAGCCGCCCTTGCCGGGCGATGTGCCGCCGACCATCCTGGTGCCGTAGGCGATCGCCTGCTCGGAATGGAACGTGCCGTTCTTGCCGGTGAACCCTTGGGTGATGACTTTGGTGTTGGCGTCGATGAGGACCGACATCAGCGTTGCGCCCCTTTCGAAGCCGATCGGAACCGGTTCGCGTCGGCGAGACTGGCCTTCCGATCGGCGATCGTTTCTTTCCTCAGCGCGATCGCCTGGTCGTTCCGCGCGATCACCGTCCGTCGCACGAACAGCACCGCGGCGGCCAACAGGAGCGGAGGTCCGAAGGTCCACATCGTCTCGGTCATGCCGTCCCCCGAACCGCCGCGACGATCTTCTGCGCGGCGTCGTCGAGGTCGTCGCCCGGAATCACGTTCAATCGCGATTCGCGGATGATCTTCTTGCCGAGTTCGACATTGGTGCCTTCGAGCCGCACGACCAGCGGAACCTTCAGCCCGACCTCCTTGACCGCGGCGATCACGCCCTCGGCGATCACGTCGCACCGCATGATGCCGCCGAATATGTTGATCAATATGCCCTTGACGTTGGGATCGGCGGTGATGATCTTGAACGCTGCGGTCACCCGGTCCTTGGAGGCGCCGCCGCCGACGTCGAGAAAATTGGCCGGGCTCTCGCCATAGAGCTTGATGATGTCCATCGTCGCCATGGCGAGGCCGGCGCCGTTGACCATGCAGCCGATCGACCCGTCGAGCGTGACGTAGTTGAGTTCGTGCCTGGACGCCTCGATCTCCTTGGCGTCCTCTTCGCTCTCGTCGCGCAGCGCGGCGATGTCGGGATGCCGGTAGAGCGCATTGTCGTCGAACGAGATCTTGGCGTCGAGCACCTTGAGTTCGCCCGACGAGGTCACGATCAGCGGATTGATTTCCAGCATCGCCATGTCCTTGGCGATGAACGCGGCATAGAGCCGCGCGATCAGCCTCTCGGTCTGTTTGGCGAGATCGCCGGTCAGGCCGAGGGCCCGCGCCGCCGTGCGTCCGTGATGCGGCATCGCCCCGGTGGCGGGGTCGATGGCGAAGGAATGGATCTTCTCCGGCGCGTTATGCGCGACATCCTCGATGTCGACGCCGCCTTCGGTCGACAGCACGAAGGCGACGCGGCCCGTCACGCGGTCGACGAGCGCCGACAGGTAGAATTCCCTGTCGATCGCCGCGCCCTCCTCGACGTAGAGGCGATTGACCTGCTTGCCGGCGGGTCCGGTCTGGACCGTGACCAGCGTCGCGCCGAGCATTTCGCCGGCGAAGGCCTTCACTTCAGCGATATCCCGGGCGAGGCGCACGCCACCCTTCTCGCCGGCGGAGGCTTCCTTGAACTTGCCCTTGCCCCGGCCGCCCGCGTGAATCTGGCTCTTGACGACCCAGAGCGAGCCGCCGAGATCGGCCGCGGCGGCGACCGCCTCGTCGGGGCTGAAGGCGGCCTTGCCCTTGGAGACCGGCGCGCCGAACTCGCGCAAGACCGCCTTGGCCTGGTATTCATGAATGTTCATGCTGAGCGCTCGGGTGGGGTGGCATGGTTGCGCCGGCGGCCTCGCCGGAAGCTGGATCGTCAATCGGCGAAAGCCGGGTTGATGCTCTTGCAGGCGTCGACCAGCGTCTTCACCGAGGCGACCGATTTGGCGAACATCGCCTTTTCCACATCGTCGAGCGCGATTTCGACGATCCGCTCGACGCCGCCGGCGCCGATCACGACGGGAACCCCGACATACATCCCGGTCACGCCATATTGGCCGGTGAGCCGGGCCGCGCAGGGCAGCACGCGGCGCTGGTCCTTGAGATAGGATTCGGCCATCGCGATGGCCGAGGCGGCGGGCGCGTAGAAGGCCGAACCGGTCTTCAACAGGTTGACGATTTCGCCGCCGCCCTTGCGCGTCCGCTCGACCATCGCGTCGAGCCGCTCCTGGGTCGTCCAGCCCATCTTGATGAGGTCGGGCAATGGAACGCCGGCGACCGTCGAATAGCGGACCGACGGCACCATGTCGTCGCCGTGGCCGCCAAGCACGAAGGC
>JBEKZS010000200.1:0-6300 GCA_049509635.1 Roseiarcus sp. | reverse complement strand
AGCCTGGGCCCGGCCGACCTCGCCGCGTCGCGGGCGATGAAGACGACGCGGGTCGGCGGCGGCCATCCCGACTATCGCGTCATCGCCGATTCCGCCGCCGACGGCGGTCCGCGCAGCGCCGCCCAGCAGGATCCCTGGCACTACACGATCGCGCGCATGGTCGACGCCTGCGCGGCCAACGGAATCAAGCCCTTCTACGGGCCGTTCGGCGATTTCGCCGATCCCGAGGGCTGCGAGGCGCAGTTCCGCAATGCGTTCCTGCTCGGCTGCGCCGGCGCCTGGACGCTCCATCCCAGCCAGATCGCGATCGCCAAGCGGGTCTTCTCGCCGGACCCGGCGGAGGTCGCGTTCGCGCGGCGCATCCTCGCGGCTATGCCCGACGGTTCCGGCGCCGTGATGATCGACGGCCGGATGCAGGACGACGCCACCTGGAAGCAGGCCAAGGTGATCGTCGACCTCGCGCGCCAGGTCGCGGCGAAGGACAGCGCCTTCGCCGCCCTCTACGGCCTCTGAGCGCAGGGGAGCGCGCCGACAGCGGCGGCTTCGCGCCACCGTTCGCAAGCCGGGTTAACCAAACACAGGGATGCTACGTGCAATAAGGGCTCCGACTTGATCTACCAGAGGGCGGAGACTCGACATCGCGCCAGGCATCGGCCTGAGTTCCGACCCGTGCCTGCGCCTCGCGAGGAATTGACTCCCGACGTCCCCGAGGGTAACCAGCCGATCGAGCAGAGGGCGTAACATTGCGATGAAAGCGCGGGTAGCCAAGTTCGGAATTGGCCAGGTGGTCAGACACCGCATCTACCCGTTCCGGGGCGTCATCTACGACGTCGATCCGGTTTTCGCCAACACCGAGGAATGGTGGCGGCAGATTCCCGCCGAAGTGCGGCCGGCGAAGGATCAGCCGTTCTACCATCTGTTCGCCGAGAACGCGGAAACCCAATACGTGGCCTATGTGTCCGAGCAGAATCTGCTGCCGGACGAATCGGGCGAGCCGGTCAGAAGCAACCCCCAGATCGACGAAATGTTCGTTCGCGCCGAGGACGGCTCCTACCGCATGCGGACCAGTCATCGGGCCAGCTGAACCGTCCGCGATCGATCGCGGACGGCCGGCCGCCGCGCTCACTTGGGCGGCTGCGGCGCGGCGGGCGCCTGCGGCGCGGGCTGCTGCGCATTCTGCTTTTCGAGCTGTTCGCGCTCCTCTTGCGTCTTCTTCTGGAGCTGCTCCTGCAGCGCCTTGTTCTGCTGCTCGATCTTCTGCAGGTCGGTGGGCGGGCCGTCGAACGCGGCGCCGAAATCCTTCATCGGCAGCGTGAAGCTGACGATGTTGTTGCTCTGATTGTGAACCTGGACCACCGCGGTCTGCGCCTTCTTCAACGCGCCGATCGTCGGGCCGTTGAGCTCGGCCTCGGCGAAGCAGCCGTTGGGGAAACAGATCGCGAAGGCGCCGGCGATCGGTTCGCCCTTGTCGATGATCAGCCGGAATCCGGGCTTGAGCATCAGCGCGACCGGCAGCAGGAAGCGGGCGATCCGCTTTTCCTCGCCGGACATCTGGTAGACCGCCACGGCGAGCGTCGGCGGCTGGTCGAGCGCCTGGCCAAAATCGCGGGTCGTGTAGCAGACCTCCTTGCTCGAGGCCTGGTCCTTGCCGCAGATCTTGGTCCAGGGCGATTGCATCGGCTGCAGATCGAGGCTGACCGGCCCGCTCGGGGCGGCGGGCGCCGCCTGCGCGGCCGGCGCGGCGGGCGCCGCCGGCGTCGGCTTCGGCGCGCTCTGCGCCAAAGCGGCGCCCGCCATCGCGACCCCGCAGGCGAGCGTCACAGCGCCGAGGCGCCCGAGAACAACAGTCATCAGAGATCCTTTCAATCCAACCCGACGCGGCCGAACGTCGCGCGCGCGCACCGGCGCCGCGACCTCGCCGGGATCGAAGCCTCCGGCGATTTTCGACCGCTGGATGTCCCGACAATGCGGCCATATAGCGGCGCGGGGGCTTGCATGACCGCCTGCGCGACTTCTTTCCATATCGGCCGCGACAATCCAACAGGAATCTGAATTGTCCGCGGCGGGCGCGCGGGGTGACGGCGGATTCGGCCTTCTCTAGGGTGCGCGGATGATGGCGCAGTCGATTCGGATGGGACTGGCCGCGCTGGCGCTGGCGGCCGGCTGCGGCTTCGGGCCGGCGGGCGTCCAAGCCGAGGACGCCGCCGCGCCGTCCTACGCCATCGCCATGCACGGCGCGCCCGCGCTCGGGCCGGGGTTCGCCAGCCTGCCCTACGCCAACCCGGACGCGCCCAAGGGCGGGCGGCTGACCCTCGCCTATCCCGGCGCCTTCGACAGCCTCAATCCCTACAATGTCCGCGCCCTGTCGACGGCCCAGGGCCTCAGCGGCAATGTCTACCAGTCGCTGATGATGCGTTCGGCGGACGAACCGTTCACGCTCTACGGCCTGATCGCCCGCTCGATCGAGACCGACGCGGAGCGCGAGCACGTCGTCTTTCATCTCGATCCCAGCGCGCGCTTCTCGGATGGCGGCCCGATCACCGCCGACGACGTCGCCTTCACCTTCGGCCTGCTGAAGGAAAAGGGCCGGCCGCAGCAGCGCGCGGCGCTCGGCCTCGTCAAGCGGATCGAGACTCCGGACGCCCTCACCGTCCGCTGCGATCTCACCGGAGCCGGCGACCGCGAATTGCCGTTGACGCTGGCGCTGATGCCGGTGCTGTCGCGCGCCCATACCGACGCGGAGCATTTCGAGGAGCAGACCCTGCAGACGCCGGTCGGCTCCGGCCCCTATGTCGTGGCCGAGGTGAAGCCGGGCGAAAGACTCGTGCTGCGGCGCGATCCCGCCTATTGGGCGCGCGACCTGCCGGTCAACCGGGGGCTCTACAATTTCGACGAGATCCGCATCGACTATTATCGCGACGCCACCGCCATGTTCGAGGCGTTCAAGGCCGGACTCTACGACTTCCGGGTCGAGACCGATCCGACGCGCTGGCGCAACGGCTATGATTTCCCCGCCCTGCGCGACGGGCGGATCGTCAGGGAGGCGGTCCCGAACGGCTTGCCCAAGGGCATGGAGGGATTCGCCTTCAACACCCGGCGGCCGGTCTTCGCCGACCCGCGGGTTCGCGAGGGCCTGGCGACCATGTTCGATTTCGAGTGGATCAACGTCAATCTCTATGGCGGCGCCTATCGCCGCTCGCGCAGTTTCTTCGCCGACAGCGAACTGTCCTCGGCGGGCCGGCCGGCCTCGGCGATCGAGCGCGCGCTGCTGGCGCCGTTTCCCGGCGCGGTCCGCGCCGACGTCATGGCCGGGGCATGGGCGCCGCCGGCCTCCGACGGCTCCGGCCGCGACCGCGCGCTCGCCCGGCGCGCCCTCGCCCTGCTCGCCGACGCCGGCTATGTCCTCAGCAACGGCGCGCTCGCCAATCCGCGCGGCGAGACGATCGCGTTCGAAATCCTGGTCAAGAACCGGCAGGAGGAGCGGCTCGCCCTCGCCTATGCGCAGAGCCTGGCCCGGATCGGCGTCGCCGCGACCGTGCGGCTCAACGACGAGGTCCAGTACCAGCGCCGCCGCACCAAATTCGATTTCGACATGATGATCGGCGCCTGGGCCGCCTCGCCCTCGCCCGGCGGCGAACAGCGCACGCGCTGGGGCTCGGCCTCGGCCAATATGGACGGCGCCTACAATATCTGCGGCGCCGCCTCCCCGGCGATCGACGCTATGATCGCCGCCCTGCTCGCCGCCCAATCGCACGAGGACTTCGTCGCCGCGGTCCGGGCGCTGGACCGTGTGCTGATTTCGGGTTTCTATATCGTCCCGCTGTTCTATGCTCCCGATCAGTGGATCGCCTATTCGGCGCGGCTGGGGCGACCGGCAAGGACGCCGCTGTTCGGGGTCGCGACCGAAGCCTGGTGGAGCAAGGGCGACTGAACGCCCGCCGGCCCAGGCTTTGGTTCGCGCATGCGATTTCGACGATTCATCCGTTCCGCTGACGACCCGGAGGGTTCGATGACCGAGGACAATGCCGCGCTCACCATCGACGTCGTCAGCGACGTCGTCTGCCCCTGGTGCTATCTCGGCAAGAAGCGGCTGGAGCGCGCGCTCGCCGCCGAGCCGGGAGAGCCGCTGGCGGTGCGCTGGCGGCCCTACCAGCTCGACCCCGCCATTCCGCCCGAAGGGCTGGAGCGCCGCGCCTATATGGCGCGGAAGTTCGGCGGGGACGGCCGCATCGAGGCCGTGCACCAGCGGCTCGACGCGCTCGGCGCCGAGGAAGGCATCGCCTTCGCGTTCGACCGGATCGCCCGCGCGCCCAACACGCTCGACGCCCATCGGCTGATCCGCTGGGCCTTCCTCGCCGGGGCGCAGAACGCCGTGGTCGACCGGCTGTTCGCGCTCTATTTCGAGCAGGGGCGCGACATCGGCGACCGGCGATTGCTGATCGAGACGGCGGGCGCCTGCGGGATGGACGAGGCGCTGGTCGCGCGGCTGTTCGCCGAGGGCGCCGACGAGCGCGAGGTCCGCGCGGAAATCGCCGAGGCCCAGAGTCTCGGCGTCACCGGGGTGCCGTTCTTCATCTTCGCCCAGCGGTTCGGCGTTCCCGGCGCCCAGAGCGCCGAGGTGCTGTCGGCGGCGATCGATCGCGCGCGCAAGAGTCTGGCCGGCGTCGAACTCGCCTGAGCATGCGGTCCGGCTGGTCATGGCGCGAACGCGCCGTGGCGGCCGGCGCCCGCCGTAAAGCGCGCCGCGCCCGCCGCGCCTTCGTCGGCGACGACGCCGACGCCGAGCGCGCCCTCCTGGCGCAGCGCGTCGGCCAGCGGCATATCCCATTGCCGGTACGCCGACCGGCGGTCGGCGAGCAGGCATTGCTGCGGAAACGCCGCCAGTTCGCGGGCGAGCGCCTGCGCCGCCGCGAGCGCCTCGCCGGCGCCGACGAGCCGGTTGGCGAGGCCGATGGCGAGCGCCTCCTCGGCCCCGACCGGGCGCCCGGTCAGGATGAGGTCGAGCGCGCGGCCCATGCCGACGATCCTGGGCAGGCGCACCGTGCCGCCGTCGATCAGCGGCACGCCCCAGCGCCGGCAGAACACGCCGAACACGGCGTCGCGTTCGACGATCCGCAGGTCGGCGAGCAGGGCGAGCTCGAGCCCGCCCGCCACCGCATAGCCGCTGACCGCCGCGATCAGCGGCTTGGACAGGGCGAGCCGGGTCGGCCCCATCGGCCCTGCCCCGCCGCCGTGCGGATCGAGTTCATGGGCGCGCGCGGGATCGCCGATCGCGGCGAGATCCGCGCCGGCGCAGAAATGCCCGCCCGCCCCGGCGAGGACGGCCACGCGCAGCGACGGCTCGGCCTCGAACGCCTCGAACGCGGCGAGCAATTGCGCCGCCATCGGCCCGTCGACCGCATTGCGCTTGTCCGGCCGGTTCATCAGGATCGTGAACGCCGGGCCGTCGACGCTCGTCTCGACTGCGGACATCGGGCGCCTCCTTTTGGGTTCGGGGCCGCGGGCGGGCGGCGCGAATGGACCTCGGGCATGGGAAATCCCACCGCCGACACTGACCCCGCCATCGGCGCCATGCAAGCCGCGGAAAACCCTTGTCCCGTTCTTGCGGGAGAAGGTGGCGCGAAGCGCCGGATGAGGGCCTGCCCAGGTCACGGCGCCTGTCTCTCCTCGAACTCATCCTGCCCCGCCGCCGTCCAGGCCAAAAGGCCGCCGGGCCCGCGGCGGCTGAGCGAAAAGTCCTTTTGGAAGTGAAATTCTTGGAAACTCAATTCTCGGCCGATTGCACGAAATCAGAGGGTTGCAGGCAAAAGGAAGCCCGCGCGCAACGCCCAGGCCGCCCTTGCTCCAGGGGCGCTCGAAGGGCCCGGGCGGCGGTAGCGAACAAAGCCGAATGGCGCCGCCGAGCCCATCGCAGCAGGCCGCCATCCCTCCGCGTCGCCCGGGCCCGAGAGACGCGGAAATCTTTGGAAGCCTTTTGGAAGCCTTTTGGAAGCCTTTTGGAAATCTCTTATTTTCCGGATCTCTTTTATATTTCAACAGCTTGCGAGAGGCCGGAAGCTTCTTTGACCCCGAGCCTCCCGCGCTCTCGGGGCTGTCGAAGGCCCCGGCGGGGGTCAGCGATGGAACAAGGGCGAATGGCATCACGAACACCCCAAAGTCGGTCTCCGCGAGGATCGCCTCAGCGGGGGCCTCTCGGACGCTGACGGAAGGGCGCCTCGGGAGTTGGGCCCGCGCGGGCTCTGCGGCGGGCGTCGCGGGGACGGGGTCGGGCATGGCGGGGCTCCTCCTGGGGGGCTAATC
>JBEKZS010000020.1:0-40675 GCA_049509635.1 Roseiarcus sp. | reverse complement strand
AAGGAGTAGCGACCACCCCGCCGCGGGCCGCCGACCGGGAGATCGCCATGCCTGTTGCCGAATGCCGATTCCGGCGCCTCGTCGCGCTGCTGTTGCTCCTGCCGGCCGCCTGGCTCGCGACGGCCGCCGTCCAGCCGGTCCGCGCCGCGGAGCGGATCGGAGTCGTGTTGATGCACGGAGAGCAGGGCGCGCCCGGCCGGATCATCGAGGGCCTGGCGCAGGCGCTGGAGAAAGGCGGTTATCTCGTCGGGCGGCCCGACATGTGCTGGTCGGCCCGGCGCAGCTATGAGGCGCCGTTCGACGCGTGCCTGGCTGCAATCGACGAGGCGATCGTCAGGCTGAGGAATCTGGGCGCGACTTCGATCGCGGTCGGCGGATTCAGCCTCGGCGGCGCCGCGGCGATCGCCTACGGCGCCCGCCATTCCGGGCTGCTCGGGATTTTCGCTCTCGCGCCCGCGCATGACGCGCGGTCTGCGGCCGAGAACGCCGAAGTCGCCGACAGCGTCGCGCGGGCGCGCCGGCTTGCCGAGGACGGCAAGGGCGAGGAGCAGGCGACATTCGCCGATGTCGTCTTCGGCCCGTCGGGCGCCTATACGACGGAAATCGCCACCACGCCGGCGATCTATCTGAGCTTTTTTGGTCCGGCGTCGCCGGCCGACATACCGGGCGACGCGCGTCGCCTGACCGCGCCGCTGCTGTGGGTCGCCGGCGCCGAGGATCCGACGCAGCGCGGAGGCCCCGACTATGGGTTCGCCAACGCCCCCGCCAATCCGCTCAACCGCTACCTCTCGATACCGAGCCGCCATCAGAATACGCCTGAAAAGGCCGAGGACGCCGTCCTCGCCTGGCTCGCGGAGCTGGCGGCGAGTCAGCGCTAGCGCAGGCGCTGCTTCCCGCGCTCGGCGGCCGGCAGGCCCTACGCCTTCACCAGCTTCATGCGTATCGCGTATCGAAGATCGCCCCCGGCGCTCTCGGGAACGACCTCGTCGAGGTCGAGCGCCCGCGGCCCGATCATCGGCATCGGGTCGAACACGAACCCTGCGACGAGCGGCTGAGCTCCGTTCCTTTGCGCATAGGCCAGCGCGGTCAGCACCACCGGGTGTCCGCCGCCGACGAGAATGACCGGATCGCCGTCGGAGACCGCCCGGACCAACGCCTCCTGGTCGAATTTCGCGCCCGGCGCGCCGGAGTCGAACAATTGCTCGCCCGAAGCGCGGAACGCGACCCCGTCGTCGTCCTTCCAGGTCCGCGCCAGCGGCGCGATGGCGGCGGCGCTCGACCCCAGCGCGACTTTGCTGACGTCGCCATAGGCCTCCTCGGCGATTCGGGTCTGTTGGACGACGTGTCCGTAGGTCGCGAACACCACGGCGACGCAGGCGATCCACACCGCCGCCGGCTCATGGCGCGCATGGTAGGTCTCCTGATAGGCGTCCTTGAAGTCGATCGAGGTCTTGCACAATTCCCCGCCATGCCTGGCGTCGGGAACGCAACGCACGTTCGCCCGCGCCGCGGTCACGAGCAACGCCGGCGCCAGCGCCCCGAGGAGGAATTTTCGCCTCGTCTGCATGCCTCGATTCCTCTTCGCGCGCCGCGCCCCGCCGCTCGCGTCATCATACAAGTTTGACGACCGCGAGCAAGCCGGCGGTTCGGACGCCCGCGCGGCCGGAACCGAAGATGGTCCGGGCCGCCGCTCCCACGACGCCGGCAGCCTCAATCCGACGTGCGTTCAGCGCGGCCTTCGCGGCAAATCGCTCAGGAACTCCTGAAGCTCGCGCTTCCAGAACTTCGCCATGGCAACGGTGCCGTGGCCCGCGGTCTCTTCGCTCGCCGGGATCAGATGCAGGCGCGCGTCCCTCACCTTCGCGAGCGAACGCTCGAGGAGTCCCGTCTCCGGCGGGTAGCGCTCGTCGTCGGCCGAATTGACGACGAGCACGGGCGCCCGCACGCGATGCAGGTTCGGCGCGGGGTCATAGTCGCGCGACGCCTCCCACTGGAACAGGAAATCGTTGGCGTCGGCGGCGAACGGCGCGGCGAGGCGTTCGTCGACCAGCCGATCCGCCGCCTCGCGAGAGGGCGCGGCCTTCTGGAGCGCGAGGGTTCCGCCGTTGGTGGCGATCCCGAAGAAGGCGTTGGCCGTGGCGATCGCGCGCGGCTGGACGAGATAGTCGCCGCCGTGCCAGTCGGGATCCCTCCGGATCGCGTCGATCAGCATGCGTCGCATCATCCAGTTGCGGCCGGACATCGCCGTGGGAAGCGAGGCCATCGGCACGAAGCCGTCCATGAAATCGGGGTATGTCTCGCCCCAGATCCAGGTCTGCATGCCGCCCATCGAATTGCCGATCACCAGGCGCAAATGGCCAAGGCCAAGTCCTTCGGTGACGAGCCGGTATTGCGCCGCGACCATGTCGTCGTAGTTGTAGCCCGGGAATCGCGCGCGCAAGCCGTCGGAAGGCTTGGTGGAATTTCCCGCGCCCAGGGCGTCGGGCAGAACGATGAAATGCCGGTTTGCATCCAATGGCTGTCCGGCGCCGAACAGTTCGCCCGCGAAGCCCGGGGTCAGGAAGCCGGCGCCGGAACTCGCGGTGCCGTGCAGGATGACGACGGGGTCGCCGGACGGTTCACCCACGGTCCGGTAATGGATGCGCAATTGGTCGAGCGCCGCCCCGGTGTGGAACCGGAAGTCACGCGCCACCCATTCCCCCTCGCGCGGCTCGGGATAGCGGGCGGGCGGCATCGGCTCCAACGGCGCAGGGCCCGCGACGACCATTCCCCGCCTCCTTTCGGTCCGCCCTCGCCGAGCCGCATACCACCGGCTGTTCGACGGCGGCGCGGCGACGTCGGCCACCCCCCCCCCCGACCGCTCCGCGCGGCCCGACGCCATTGCGGATCGCCCGCCTTTTCGTTATCGTCGGACCAATTGACCGGTAACCAGACAGGTGCGGCCAAACCGCGCCTTCGAACGGCAATATCGATAACGTGGGCCCCCGGGCGCCGCAAGCGCCTCGCGCCGCTCCGACCGGGTCGACCACAGGGAGGATCGGGCGTTGCAGCGGATTCAGCGGCGAGAGTCGCCGACGCGACGCCAGGTCCTGACGCTGACCGCGACGAGCCTGATCGGCGCGCTGACGCCGGCGATCGCGAACGCGCAGGCCAAGACGCTCAGCGTGCTGCACGAGAATTCGTTCATCACGACCTTCGACGCCTATTTCCAGAAGACGCTTGCCCCGGCCTATCAGAAGGCGACGGGAATCAAGGTCAATTACGAACTGGCGAGCGTCGGCAGTCTTCAGACCCGGGTGACGACGATAGCTGAAACCGGATCCGGGCCGGAAATCACCGCCAACATGTTCAACTGGCCGTTCCTCTACGATGAGCGCTACGTCGACCTCAGCGAAATCGCGGAGTCGGTCGGCGCCGCCTCCGGCGGTTGGTATTCGGGCGCGCGCGAAGCCTGCGTCGTCGACGGCAAATGGAAGGCGTTGCCGCTGGGCAATGTCGGGCAGGTCATGGTCTGGCGAACGGACTGGTTCGCCGAAGCCGGGTTCAAGGATTTCCCGCAGACATGGGACGAGCTTCTCGCAGCGGGAACCAGGCTGAAGGCGAACGGCCATCCGATCGGCTTCGAGATGGGGCACGGCTTCGGCGACAATCACGGCTGGCTCTACCCCCTGCTGTGGTCCTATGGCGGCCGCGAAGTCGAGGCGGACGGCAGGACGATCGTCATCGATTCCGACGAGACTGCGCGCGCCGTCGATTTCGTCCGGAGGTTCTATCAGGCGGCGATGTTCGAGGATGTTCTCAGCTGGACCGATCCCAGCAACAACAAGTCCTACCTGAGCGAGCAGATCTCCTGTACGAACAACGCCGAGAGCATCCTCTGGTCGGCCAAGCGCGACTTCCCCGACATTGCGGCCGTGACCGATCACGCGCAGAACCCTGCGGGAGCGAAGGGCCGCTTCCACATTCTGAATCCGTGGAGCCATTCGCTCTTCACCCACGCCGCCGACAAGGAGGCGGCCCGCGCGTTCCTGCGCTGGCTGATGGAGGACAAGCAGCTCGCCGGCTGGCTCGCCGCGGGCGAAAGCTACTACGCGCCGTTCCTGCATGGCTATGACGATTCGCCGATGTGGGAGGCAGAGCCGCGCAACAGGCCCTACCGGGATTCGATCGCGACTTCGCATCTCCCGGGCTGGCCGGCGCCGGTGAGCCGGGCTCAATCCGCGGTGATCGCCAAATATGTGGTCATCGACATGTTCGCCAAGGCCTGCGCGGGCGCATCGACCCGCGACGTGATCAAGAGCGCGGAGACGCAGATCAAGCAAATCTACCGGCAGGCGTGAACGACGGGCGCCGGCGTGGAATTGGGCGGCGGGGGACCGCGGAAATCATGATTCAGGCGGTTCGGGACGAAGCGTTCGCGCTCACGCGCGCCCCCTCGGGGGCGACGCCGGCGGCGCGCGCCTAGGCAATGGCGGTCCGGTCCGCAGCGCTACCCGATCGCGCCGCGCCCCGCTCGCTGCTTCGCGGCGCGAGCGCCCTCGATCGTGAGGCGGTCTTCAGCTGGGTCATGATGGCGCCGCCGCTGCTCTTTCTGGCGGCGCTGGTCGGTTACCCCCTTGTCTACGGAGTCATGCTGAGTCTGGAGGACCGGCCGGTCGGCCACGCCGGGGTCTTCGTCGGCCTGCGCAATTTCGTCGACGACGCGCAAGATCCCGTTTTCTGGCAGGTCGCGCGCAACACGATCGTCTACACGACCGCCGCGACGATCCTGAAAATGCTCGGCGGGCTCGGCCTCGCCCTGGTGATGAACCAGGATTTCCCGCTGAAAAACATCGTGCGGGCGCTGATCCTGCTCCCGTTCATCGTGCCGACCGTCCTCAGCACGATCGCGTGGATGTGGATGCTCGACCCCTCCTTCAGCGTCGTCAACTGGCTGCTGGTGCATCTCGGCCTGGCCACGCGCGGTCCGTCATGGCTCGGCAACGCCGATCTGGCGATGGCGTCGATCATCGTCATCAACACCTGGCGGGGACTGCCGTTCTATGCGATCACGCTGCTCGCCGGCCTGCAGACCATCCCCGGCGATCTCTACGAGGCGGCCACGATCGACGGCGCCGGCGCCGTCGCGCTGTTCCGCTTCGTGACCCTGCCGCTGCTGAGGCCGGTGCTGCTGATCGTGACGATTTTCTCGATCATCTTCACTTTCTCCGACTTCCAGCTCGTCTACGTCCTGACCGCCGGCGGGCCCGCCAACGCGACCCACCTCTTTGCGACCTATGCCTTCAGCATCGCCATGAGTGGCGGCGAACTCGGCCGCGGCGCGTCCGTGGCGCTCGCCATGCTGCCGTTTCTGGGTCTGTTGATCGTCGCTCTCACCCTCTACATGAGGAGAGCCTAGTCGTGGTCCAGCGCGGCCGCCTGCGGCGCATCGCCCAGCTCTGGCTGCCGCTCGCGTTCTTTCTCACCCTGACCCTGTTTCCCTTCTATTGGATGGCGGTGACCTCGCTGAAGCCGAACCAGGAACTCTACAATACCCACGCGATGCCGCTGATCGTCCACCATCCGACGCTCAAGCACTATGTCGACCTGCTCACCGAAACCAGCTTCCTGCAGTGGATGTGGAACACGACCGTGGTCGCGGTCGTCTCGACCGCGATCTCGCTGGTCCTCGGCGTCATGCTGGCCTATCCGCTCGCGCGCATGCGCTTTCCAGGCGCAGGATTGATCGCGTTCGCCGTCGCGGCGACCTATCTCGTCCCGCAGCCGCTGCTGTTCATACCCATGGCCGACATCATCAACCGCCTGGGCCTCGGCAACACCCTGACCTCGGTGATCCTCACCTATCCGACCATGCTCGTCCCGTTCTGCGCCTGGCTGCTGATGGGCTATTTCAAGAGCATCCCACGGGAACTGGAGGAGGCGGCGCGGATCGACGGGGCGAGCCGGCTGCAGACGATGATCAAGGTGGTGCTCCCGCTCTGCGCCCCCGGCTTCATTTCCGCCGGCATTTTCGCCTTCACGCTGGCCCAGAACGAGTTTCTCTACGCGCTGATATTCCTCACCAGGACCGAGGTCCGCACCGTCCCGGTCGGCGCCATCGCCGAACTCGTGCGCGGCGACGTGTTCTACTGGGGCCAATTGATGGCCGCCGCCCTGCTGGGCTCGATTCCGGTGGCGATCGTCTATTCGTTCTTCGTCGAGCATTACGTCGCCGGGCTCACCGCCGGCTCGGTCAAGGCGTGAGCGGTCGAGCCGTGGCGCGGTCTGCGGCGGAAGCGGAGCGTCGCCGCCGAAATTGAGCCTTTGGTCCCCTTCGATCGATGATCGACCGCCGGCGGCGGCAAAGCGATCCATGTCTGGCGCGATAAGGTCATCATACAATTGCCGCTTGTCTCGGCGCCGCGATCGGTGCTATTCTGACGACGCGGTGGCGGAAGCACGCCCGATCGGAAAACAGGGGAGCGGAACATGGCCTGGACAACGCCGGTGATCGTCGAAGTTTGCGTCGGCATGGAGGTGACGAGTTACCTTTCCGCGGAGAATTGACGCGTTCGCGCGCCCGGCAATGACGAACCCGTTCGTGTCGTGCTCGTCGGTTGCGGTCGGACCGGTTGGTTTCCCCGCGGGACGCGCCCCGGACCGCCCGGCCGGTCGTCGAGCTTCGGGGGGCCTTCGCCCGCTGGCGGCGCGGTTCGGGATGGAGGGGCGCGCGGCGTTGTTTTGCGCGGGGCCGACGGCCCCGACGAGACCGGGGCCGCGTAGCGAGCCTTCGCGACGGCGGAATGAGCGGGAAACGACGCGGTGCGGCCTCCCGGCTCTGGCCATCGTCGAGGCGGCATGAGCGCCGGGAATGGCGAATTCGACCGCGATGTAAAGCCGCGTTTTCCCCGGGGCGTCAGGTTGCGCCGGGACGAGACGCGCGGCGAATGGACATTGCTGGCGCCCGAGCGCGTCTTCAAGGCCGATGCGGTCGCCGCCGAGGTTCTCAAACGCTGCGACGGCGAAAGGACTCTTGGGGCGATCGTCGATGAATTGGCGGCCGCGTTTTCCGCCGATAGCGCCCGCGTCGAGGCGGATGTGCGCGGTCTGCTCGGGCAGCTCGCGCAAAAGCGCCTGATCGATCTATGAGCGCCGCGCTGGATGTCCCGGCGCCGATCGGGTTGCTCGCCGAACTGACCCATCGCTGTCCCCTCGGTTGTCCCTATTGTTCGAATCCGCTGGCGCTCGATCCGCGCGCCGACGAACTCGACACGGAAACATGGAAGCGCGTCCTCGGCGAGGCGGCGGCCCTGGGCGTTCTCCACGCCCACCTGTCCGGCGGCGAGCCCGCGGCGCGGCGGGATCTCGCCGAGATCGTCGCCCATTGCGCCGGGACCGGGCTCTATACCAATCTCATCACCTCAGGCATCGGAATCACAGCCGCCGTGATGGCGCGGCTCAGCGACGCCGGCCTCGATCACGTGCAGCTTTCGATCCAGGATTCCGAGCCGGTCTCCGCGGACAGGATCGCGGGCTATGCCGGCGCCTTCGCCAGGAAGATGGAAGTCGCCAAGCTGGTCGTCGACGCGGGCCTGCCGCTGACGATCAACGCCGTCATCCACCGGGCCAATGCCGCGCGCGCGGGCGCGATGGTGCAACTCGCCGTCGCGCTGGGCGCGCGGCGGGTCGAAATCGCCCACGCGCAATACTACGGTTGGGGCATGGTCAATCGCGCCGCCCTGCTGCCCTCGCGCGCGGCGGCGGAAGCGGCGATCGAAGAGGTCGAGCGGCTGCGCCGGATTCACGAGGGGCGAATCGTGATCGACCATGTCATTCCCGACTACCATGCCCGCTATCCGAAGGCCTGCATGGGCGGCTGGGGGCGTCGCACCTTGAACGTCACGCCGTCGGGAAAGGCGCTGCCGTGCCACGCCGCCGAGAGCATTCCGGACCTCGAGTTCTGGAACGTGCGCGACCATTCGATTGCCGAGATCTGGTTTGCCTCGCCCGCTTTCGCCGCCTTTCGCGGGACCGAATGGATGCGCGAGCCCTGCCGGTCCTGCTCCCGCAAGGAGGTGGATTTCGGCGGGTGCCGCTGCCAGGCGATGGCGCTCGCGGGCGATGCGCGCGAGGCCGATCCGATCTGCCATTTGTCGCCGCACCACGACGCCGTCGCCAAGATCGCGCGCGAGGAGACGGCTGACGACCGCGAGATGCCGTTCCGCTACCGGAGCTTCGCCGGGACAAGCGCGCGCGGTCCCGCCGACGCCGCGTGACCGCGCGCGCGGGCGCAGGGCGGTCTGGGGATCGGACTCGAGCGATTCAAATGGCTCGAGCAGCCGGCGCCGCTTCGGCTGATCCCATAACGTCGGCGCCTGCCCCGCCCTCTGGCCGACGCCGGAGGTCTTTCTCTTTTACAGAAATCTTCTTGACTCCAGCCATCCTCCGGTCTACTGTTCTTATCGAGGCCGGCCGACGGTCTGAAGCAGGTGAAGGCATGGAGATTCAAGGCTGCGCCAGAAGCCGCCCAAGACCCCAGGACGCGTAACTCCCAAGGCGCGGGCGCAATGGGGAGGGGGAAATGCTTCTACTCGCGCGCAAACCCTTGAAATCCCACGGAATTCCATGAAGCCTGGAAATAAAAAAAACGTTCCAAGGAAGTTCCGAAGAGTTCCAAGTATTTCCCAAAAGTTCCAAATATTTCCAAAAATTTTCACCGGCCTCCAGGCCTGGGCGACGCGGCGGAATGGCGGGCCGATCAGGGCGATGGGCTGGGGCGGCGCCATTCGGCTTTGTTCTGTCGCTACCGCCGCCGCGGCCTTCGAGCGCCCCAAAAGCAAGGGCGGCTTGGGAGTGGCCACGGCGCGCCTCACCCGATTTCCACGTCGAGCAGAGCGGGACCGTCGGCGCGCAGAGCCTCGCCGAGCGCTTCGCGCAATCGGCCGGGTTCGGCGACACGCGCCGCGGCGCAGCCCATGCCGTTCGCCAGCGCGACGAAGTCGAGGCCGGGCAGCGCCGTGCCCGGCACGGCTTCGCCGTCGGCGAAGCCGAACAGCGGAGCGAACTCCTGCAGCGCGGCGTAGCGCCGGTTGTTGAGAATCACGAAGGCGATCGGCAGGCGCAGCTGCGCCGCGCTCCACAGGGCCTGGATCGAATACATCGCCGAGCCGTCGCCTATGAGCGCGATGACCCGCGTTCCCGGCCTGCCGAGCGCGACCCCGATCGCCGCCGGCATGCCGAAGCCGAGGCCGCCGCTGTCCATGGTGAAGAACCCGTCGCTGCGCGTGATCGGCAGATGGGCCTGCATCGCCGGGCGCGCGCTCGGCGCCTCCTCGACGATGACGGCGCCGGGGTCGCGCAACTCGGCGAGCGTCTGAAACAGGTAGGCGGCCGAGATGTCTTGGGTCGGCTCGACCCGCGGGGGCCTGGACCTGCGGCGTGGCGGGGCGCGCGGCCCCGGCGGCGGCCGCGAAAGCAGATCGGCGACGCCGAGCCTGACGCCGCCGATCGCGACGACGCCCAATGGCGTCCTGGCCGCGACATCGGGATCATCGGTCAGCTGGCACAGCGCGGCGCCGGCCGGGACGTGCGGTCCGGCCCCCGCGACATGGTAGGTGAACACCGGCGCCCCGATCGCGAAGATCGCGTCGTGGCCGTCGAGCAGACCGACGATGCGTTCGCGGATCGGCGGCAGGAACCCGGCGAACAGCGGGTGATCCTCGGGGAAGCCGCAGCGCCCCGACATCGGCGCCGCCCATACCCGCGCATTG
The DNA here is from genome assembly GCA_049509635.1 of Roseiarcus sp. Lineage (GTDB taxonomy): Bacteria > Pseudomonadota > Alphaproteobacteria > Rhizobiales > Beijerinckiaceae > Roseiarcus. Next base: position 30,926 of record JBEKZS010000020.1, on the reverse strand, counting down.
TGGCGCTCAGCCAGCTCCACCACGGCCTCCCAGGCCTGGTCGCGATCGACCGAGGCGCCCACGACGAATGCGGGCCGCGCGCTCGCGTCGATCGCGGCGCCGATCCGATCGATCGCGCCCGGCTCGGGCCGCACCGCCCCGCTGACCACCCGATGCGCGACCGGTTCGGCGGGCCGGTCCCAGTCGTCGACCGGGATCGAGACGAAGGTCGGCCCGCGCGGCGGCGTCATCGCAATGGCGTAGGCGCGAGCGATCGCGAGCGGCACGTCGGCGGCGCGGGCGGGTTCGATGCTCCATTTGACATAGGGCCTCGGCAATTCGGCTGCGTTGACCGAGTGCAGGAACGGATCGAATGGCAGGATCGAGCGCGCCTGCTGGCCCGCCATGACGACCATCGGGGTCCGGTTCGCATGGGCGGTGAAAATATTGCCCATCGCATTCCCGACGCCCGCCGCCGAATGCAGGCTGACGAACGCGGCGTTGCGGGTCGCCTGCGCATAGCCGTCCGCCATCCCCGCCACGGTCGCCTCCTGGAGGCCGAGCACATAGCGAAAATCGGTCGGAAAATTGCGGAACAGCGGGAGCTCGGTCGAACCCGGATTGCCGAATATGATGCTGGCGCCGAACCTGCGGATGAGATCGATGACGCAATCGCGCACGCAGAGGAGCTGCGCCTCGCCCGCATTGCCGGCCATGCCAAACTCCTCTCGCGCGATGCTGCGCTTCACCCCGAGCGGCCGCGCCGCACGGCTTCATGCCCGCCGACCGCCGGCTTGAACGCGCCGGGCGGAATCACCGCGGGCGTCACATAGGCGTGGTTGAGCGCGTCGAGTTGCGCCCACAGCACGTCGCATTTGAAGCGCACCGCCGCGACGCAGGCCTCCTGCTCGGCGCGCGAGCGCGCGTTCGCGAGCACATAGTTCAGCGCGAAATCGGCGTCGACCGGGGCCTGGGTCAGGCGCCGCCTGAAATAGGCCATCACTTCTTCGTCGATGAAATCGTAGTTTTCGAGCATTCCCGCGATCCGCTCGCGATGGATCGATGGGGCGAACAGCTCGGTCAGGGAAGCGGCGACCGCCACCGTCAGCGGCTGCTCGACCACGAATCTCACATAGGCCTCGACCGCGAATTTGGTCGCCGGCAGCGCGCCGCGGCGCGAGGTGACGTAGTCGCGGGGAAGGCCGAGCCCCTCGGTCAGCTTGAGCCAGCGCTCGATTCCGCCCGCTTCGTCGCCCAGTCCGTCGTGATCGTGGAGCCGATGGATCCAGGCGCGGCGCAGTTCGCGGTCATGGACGCGGCTCATGAAAGCGGCGTCCTTGCGCGGCACGGCTTCCTGATAGCAATAGCGATTGAGCGCCCAGGCCTGCACCTGGCCCTTGTCGAGCTTGCCCCCGTGCAGGAGCCGATGGAACGGATGCTTGTCGTGGTAGCGCTCGGCGCCGACCGCGCGGATCGCCGCCTCGAACGCCACCGGGGTCAGCGCCGAGTCCCGCTCCTCCAAGTCCACCGGCCCTGCGCTCACAACACGATCTCCATGCCGTCCTCCGCGATTTCCCATCCGGCCTCCGACGCGGCTCTGCGCTCGCGCGAAGCCGGATCGAGCACCGGATTCGAATTGTTGACGTGCACGAAAATCTTCCGCGCGACATCCAGGCGCGCGAATGCGGCGATCGAACCGTCCGGCCCGCTCATGCTGACGTGCCCCATGCGCGCGCCGGTCTTTCCGGTCAGGCCCTGCTCGATCATTTCGTTGTCGCGCCAAAGCGTGCCGTCGAACAACACCAGCGCCGCGCCGCGCAGCCGCGCGGCGAGGGCCTCGTCGACGCGCGCGCAACCGGGAATGTAGAAGAACGCCTTGCCCGACGATTTCTCGACGATCCGCAAGCCGAGCGTGTCCCCTGATCTCGCGCCGAAATCGGGCGCCCGCGGATCCTCGAGATAGAGCGCGACCTTTCCCGCGGCTGGAATGGCCTCGATGGAAAGGCCGAGATCGGCGCCGGCGCCGAAGATCGCCATGGGCTCGCCCGGATGCAAGGCGACGCGCGTGACGCACTCGGGCGCCAGAACCTCGAAAATGACGTTGGCGCGCAGGACGTCGAGCACCCGCTGCGCGGCATAGAGGCTGAACGGCTGCGCCTCGCGCAGATCGAGCAGCCCGGCGATGTGATCGACGTCGCCGCTGGTCAGCGCGACCGCTTTGATCGGGCTCGCGCGAACGCTCCCGTTCGCGGGCGGCGCGAGCCGCGGCGTCGCCGCGATCTGATGGCGAAGGTCCGGGGAGGCGTTGAGCACGAGCCACCGCTCGTCGTCGGCGCTGACCGCCAGCGACGATTGCGTTCGCGCGAGGAACCCCGGCGCCCCGCCGCGCACGGCGCGGCAATTGACGCAATTGCAGTTCCATTGCGGGAAGCCGCCGCCGGCGCCCGATCCCAGGACCCTGATCCGCACTGTTGCCTCGGCCGCGGCGGGTCGCGCATGAGCCCGCTCGCAGATCCTCCCAACCATTCGCTTCGTCGCCGCCATATTCGCAGCAGAGTCCATCGCCGAGCAAGCGACAAATTCGACTGGGTCTCGCTTCACACTGCCGCGCCGAGCCGATATCGTCAGAAATTCCGCCGTTTGGAACTCCTCAGCGGGCGCCGCTGGACTCCGGGCGGACGAATTCAGTTCCGTAGAACGCCAGCGCGACGAGCGGAAAGGCGAGGCCTATCCAGCTGACGCATGTCCAGCCGCCGAGGGCGTAGGCGAGACTGGCGATGCCCGACCCGGCCGCACCGCCGGCGAAGAACATCGCGATATAGAGCCCGTTCAACCGGCTCCGGGCCTGGTCGCCGAGCGCGAAGATGATGCGCTGGCTGACGACCTGATTGCCCTGGACGCCCGCATCCACCATGACGCCGGCGGCCAGGAGCGCGGCCATCGATCCGCCGCCGCCCACTCGCGACAGCAAGAAGGCGATCGCGACGACCGCCATCGACGCGCCCGTTGCGGCGCGGCCCCAGCCGCGATCGGCGATACGCCCGGCGATCGGCGCCGAAAGGGCGCCGCCGGCCCCGGCCAGCGCGAACAGCGCGATCCCCCGCTGGCTCAAGCCGAACGTCGGTCCCGCCAGTTCGAGCGGGACGGCGGTCCAGTAGAGGCTGAAGGCGGCGAACAGGGCGGCCTGATAGGCGGTGCGGCGGCGCAGCGCCGGCGTGTCGCGCAGCAGGGTCCACAAGGAGCCGATCAGGGTGAAATAGCCATGGGCGACGGTCGGGCGCCGTTCGGGGAGGAGGCCGCGCAGCGTGGCGGCGAGGATCGCGATCGCCAACGACGAAACGGCGAAGACGGCGCGCCAGCCGAAAGCGTCGGCGATGAGGCTGGAGACCGGCCGGGCCAGCATGATGCCCAGCAGCAGGCCGCTCATCACATTGCCGATTGTCTTGCCACGGCTCGAATCGGGCGCCAGATGGGCGGCGATGGGCACCAGCATCTGCGCGGCGACCGAGGTCAGACCGATCAGCAGCGCGGCCGCGAGAAACGACGTCGCCGACGGCGCGAAGGCCGCCGCGAGCAGGGCCAGCGCCGCGGCGCACAGCGTCCAGACGGTCAGAGCGCGATTTTCCAAGAGATCGCCGAGCGGAGCCAGCGCGATCAGGCCGACGCAATAGCCCAGTTGGGTGAACGTGACGATCAGGCTCGCCGCCTTGGCGCCGAGTCCGATGTCGGGCGCGATCAGGCCGATCAGCGGCTGCGCATAGTAGATGTTGGCGGCGGTCACCCCGCAGCCGGCCGCGAGCAGCATCGTCATCCCGGCGGAAACCGGCTGTTCGACGTCGCTGCGTTTGGGCGTCGCCGCGATCGAACGCGCCATCGGATCCCGCCTCCTGTCGTGAATCGATCCAGGTCATTGGCCGGCGTCGCCGGATCGCTGCGCGACCGGCCGCCAGCAGGCGTTCCCGTCCGCCGCCTCGGGTCGAGTCGGTCGTTGCGCCCGCCCTTCGGCCTCGCCCGCCCGCGCTAGGCGGCATCCCGGCGACGGTCGCGTTCAATCCTTCTTCTGGTTCGCTTGCCTGTCGGCCCGGGCCTGGCCGGGGGCGGCCTTCGTCAGGAAGCCGCCGATCATGTCACGAAACCAGTCGGCGCCTTGGGCGCCATTCGAAAACCAGGCGCTCATGAGCCCTTCGGGCGAGAATTTTTCGGCTTCCGCCATCATCCGCTTTTCCACTTGCGCGAGCATTGCGGCCTGGATGGGCTCGACGTCGGGGAGCCCGAAATATTGCCTCGCCTCATTCGGCGTGCAGTCGATCTCGATCGTGATCTTCATTTTCCGACCCCCGCTTGAACTCGGTCCGGCATGGATGAACGCATTGGCGGGCCGTGTCGAGTTTTGCCTATGCGCAGACGGGTCGACGACGCTCGCCGCGCTCAAGGATCGCCCGAGGTGACCGTCAGGTCGACCATGATTTCGGCGGCCAGCCGTTCCAGGGTCTTTCGCAATTCGTCGCTGGCGAGATCGTCGGGGACGCCGAGCCGCGCCGAAGCGCGGAACATGACGGCGCCCGAGAACGGGGCGTCTTCGAGACTGCTGCTGAACTCCTCGATATTGACGCCCAGCTGGGTCAGGGCCTGCGTGACGTCGCGGACGATGCCGGGCCGCTCGTTGCCGAGGAGTTCGAGCCGGACGATCTGGCGGCTTCTGGGTGGTTCGGCGCCGGAACTCCGTTCGACCGCGACGCGCAGGCCGGTCGCCTCCAGATCGACCAGGGCCGCCGTCAGCGCCGCGATGTTCGTCTCAGGAACCTCGACGAGCACGACGCCGGCGAACTCGCCGGCCAGACGCGCCAGCCTGCTCTCCAGCCAGGTCCCGCCCGCAGCGCTGACCTTTTCCGAAATCGCGTTCACCAGACCCGGTCTGTCGTGACCAATGAAGGTCATTACGATGGGCGTTCTCATTTTCGACTCCTCAGCGTCGTGGGCGGCATGCGTCCGCCGGGCCGTCCGGCCCGCCCCATCGTTGCATTGGTCGGGGCCGCCGGGCCAGCCCCGGCGCGCGCCGTCCATAGGGCGGCGGCGAGGGACGGACGCGTCGCCAGTGCTGCGCCAGCTCGCGCAGCGCAGAATCAGATGCGATCGCCTCGCGCCACGGCTCGCGGAAAAGGGCGCGACCAGCGCCGATCGCGCCGCGCGGAGCGTCAGTTCTGACCGACGCGCAACTTGTAGAAGATGTGATGGCCGATCCGGTCGACCCGCTGAAGCGCGCTCGCCCAGTAAGGCAGCACGTAGTTGGCGTGGTAATTCACGGCCTCGCCGACCAGCGGATTGTACAAGGCGCCGCTGGTGACGTCCTTGGCGATGCGGACGGCAACGGCCCATGCAGCCGGTTCCTCGATCCGCAGCGATTTCCCCTCGCAGGCGAACGAGAACTGGCAGGCGAATGGATGATTGCGGTCCTGGTAGACCACGCCGCACACGTCGGCTGGGTAATTGCCGCTGCGCACCCGGTTGAGCACGACCTGGGCGACCGCGGCCTGGCCGTCCTCGGGTTCGCTGCGCGCTTCGAAATAGATCGCATCGGCGAGGCAGCGCTGCTGACGCGCCGCATCGTTGGCGTCGATCAGCGAGGCGTAATCGGGCTTCTCGCCGGGCGCGGTCATCCGCGCCAGCGTGGTTTCGGGAGCGGCCGCGGCGACGACCGTCCGAACGCCGTCGTTGGGCGTCGGGGTCGCCGAGTTCAGCGCCACCTCGAGCGGGAGGCTCGGGGTCGCGCCGTCGTCGAAACGCCGGCCGAGTTCGGCCGGCGGCGCCGTCGATTCCGCTTCGACGGCGCCCGAACTCGGCGCCGCGGGCGGCGACGGCGCGCCGGCGAGCCCGGCGTTAAAATCGGGATCGCCCGACGCGCGCCTTACGCCGGGCGCGAACTGGCGATTGAGCCTGGCGTCGAAGCCGGGCCGCAACCCGATGAAGGGATCGCCCTTGCGCGAGCGGTCGATTGCGGGGAGGTCGACCCGCGCCTGCTTGAGATCGGCCCGCGGATCGATTTCGTCGTCGACAGTGGAGAGATCGTCCGGGGACCCGATCGTCAATCTCGCCTGGAGCCCGATATTCTCGGCGCTCGTTCTTCTGAAGAGATCGCCCGGCAGGGGCATGGTCGCCGAAAGCGAAGCGTCGCGCATCGGCCCGGCGCCCAGGTCAAATACCGGGTCCTGGCCCGCCTGGGCGGTGATCGAGACGATGAGCCCCATCGCGAGGCACCATGGCGCGATCGCCGCACAAGCCCAGGTTAACCGCGAGCGACGCATACACAACTCACGCGAGGTTCGAGTTTCATTGCCAATCGGATTCGCCTTGACGCGCCTTTTGCCCGGCCCGATCGCCAGCGCCGGTCCGGCGAAGACAATACCGACAATTTCGTTTATCGCGGCTTAACGTTGCAGCGAGGTTGTCGCCGCCGTGCGCGACCCCGTCCCGGAGCGGCGCATGCCTCGCCGGCCGGGCCGCTCGGCGCAGGCCTCGCCGACATTTTCGGCTCGACCGGCGGGAAGCGGGCGTGCGTCGGCGCGCGACTGACGCGATCGGCCTCGATCATCGAGATGGCGTCGTTCGAGACCTTCGCCCGTCGCGCGAGCGGGCGCTGCGAAGGTCCGAACCGCAACCGCAACCGCAGCCGCAGCCGCAGCCGGAGCCGGAGCCGGCGCAGACGCTGGCCGATTTCAGAATCGTGGCGGGAACCGTTGAAGCGTTCGAGATCGACAATGATTGATAGGCGCTCAATTGGACAAAATTCGCCATCGCTGGCACTGTTCAGCGGAACGATCGCCATCTGATCGCTGTCACGATTGGAGTCCATTATGGCCACCGCCGCGGCGCGCGTCGAAGTTCCCAACGATCTCGAAGCGTTGTGGCTGCCGTTCACCCCCAACCGCGCCTTCAAGAAGGCCCCGCGGCTGATCTCGCGATCCAAGGATATGCATTATTATACGCCCGAGGGGCGCGAGATTCTCGACGCGACGGCGGCGCTGTGGTGCTGCAACGCCGGCCACAACCGGCCCTCGATCGTCGCCGCCATCCAGCGGCAGGCCGCCGAGCTCGATTTCTCGCCGACGTTCCAGTTCGCCCACCCGCAGGTGTTCGCGCTCGCCGCCCGGCTGACCGCAATGGCGCCGGCCGACATCGACCATGCGTTCTTCACCAATTCGGGCTCGGAGGCCTGCGACACCGCGCTGAAGATCGCGATCGCCTACCATAACGTGCGCGGCCAGGGCTCGCGCCAGCGCCTGATCGGCCGCGAGCGCGGCTATCATGGCGTCGGCTTCGGCGGCATTTCCGTCGGCGGCATGGTCAACAACCGCAAATTTTTCGGCTCGTTGCTGACCGGCGTCGACCACCTGCCTTCGACCTACGACCGCGAGCGGCAGGCGTTCACCAAGGGCGAGCCGGAATGGGGCGGCCATCTCGCCGACGATCTCGAGCGGATCGTCGGCCTCCACGACGCCTCGACCATCGCCTGCGTGATCGTCGAGCCCATGGCGGGGTCGACCGGCGTGCTGCCGCCGCCCAAGGGCTATTTGGAGAAGCTGCGCGCGATCTGCGACAAATACGGCATCCTGCTCGTGTTCGACGAGGTCATCACCGGCTTCGGCCGTCTCGGCGCCGCCTTCGCCGCTGAGCGCTATGGCGTCATTCCCGACATGATCACCTTCGCCAAGGGTGTAACCTCGGGCACTGTGCCGATGGGCGGCGTGCTGGTCCGCAAACATGTCTACGACGCGTTCATGAAGGGTCCGGAGCACGCGATCGAACTGTTCCACGGCTACACCTATTCCGGCCATCCGCTCGCCTGCGCGGCCGCGCTGGCGACGCTCGACGTCTACCGCGACGAGCGTCTGTTCGAGCGCGCCAGGACGCTGGAGCCCAAATGGTATGACGCGCTGATGAGCCTGAAGGGCCTGCCCAACGTGCTCGACATCCGCTGTCTCGGGCTCACCGGCGCGGTCGATCTGGCGCCGTCGAGCGGCGGTCCGGGCGCGCGCGGTTACAAGGCGGTCGAGCATTCCTTCCATGAGGCGGGCATCATGATCCGCATTTCCGGCGACACGATCGAATTGACCCCGCCGCTGATCGTCAACGAGGATCAGATCGGCGAAATCGTCGACAAGGTCGGGCAGACGATCAGGGCGGTCGCGTAGGGGCCGCGTCGCGGCGCCGCCCTTGATTCCTTGCGTCCCGTCGTTCATCTCCTGTTGCCGGCGCGCCCGGCGGGGCGGATTCGGAAGCTCGGCGACGGCGGCGTCCTGCGGCAATGGGACTCTTTCTCCTTCAACGTTTCACCCTGTTGCTCGCGACGCTGGCCTTCGCCTCGATCGTTGTGTTCGGCGTCCTCGAAATCCTGCCCGGCAACGCCGCGCAGGTCATGCTCGGCGCCAGCGCGACGCCCGAGACCGTCGCCGCGCTCGCGCACAGGCTCGGGCTCGACCAGGGCTTCGGCGTCCGCTACCTCGCCTGGATCGGCGGCGCGCTGCGCGGCGACCTCGGGCTCTCCTACGCCTATGGATCGCCGATTGGGCCGCTGATCGCCGAGCGGCTCGCGGTCAGCGCGCCGCTCGCGGTCCTGTCGATGCTGATCACGACCGTCGTGGCGCTCGCCGCCGGCGTCTTCGCCGCGCAGCGGCGCGGGCGCGCCGGCGATCTCGCGGTGATGGCGGCGAGCCAGATCGGCCTCGCCGTGCCGAACTTCTGGTTCGCGATCCTGCTCGTCCTGCTGTTCGCGGTGCATTGGCGGATCGCGCCGTCGGGAGGCTTCCCCGGCTGGAGCGCCGGAATCGGGCGGGCGCTGGGCGCGCTCGTCCTGCCGGCGTTGTCGCTCGGCCTCGTGCAGTCGGCGGTGCTGACCCGCGTCACCCGCTCGGCGCTGCTCGACGTGCTCGGCGAGGACTTCATCCGCACCGCCCGCGCCAAGGGGCTCTCCCAGCGCGCCGCCCTGTGGCGCCATGCGCTGCCCAATGCGCTGACGCCGATCCTGACCATCATGGGGCTGCAATTCGCCAATCTGGTCGCCGGCGCGATCGTCGTCGAATATGTCTTCACCCTGCCGGGGCTCGGCCGCCTGGTGTTCCAGTCGATCGCCAACCGCGATCTGCTGGTCGTCGAGGACTGCGTCATGCTGCTGGTGGCGATCGTGATCCTCGTCAACTTCCTCGTCGACGTCGCCTGCGCGGCGATCGACCCGCGCCTGCGCCGGCGCGCGGCATGAGCGGGGAGGGCTTCGCCGCCCGGGCGCGCCGCAACCGCGGCTTCGTGCTGGGCGCCGTCCTGGTGGCGACGGTGGTCGCGGCCGCCGCGATTTCGCTGGCCTGGACGCCCTATCCGCCGACGGCGATCGACGTGCCGCACAAACTGCTGGAGCCGTCCCCAGCTCATTGGCTCGGCACGGATTCGCTCGGACGCGACATCGTCTCGCAGCTCATGGCCGGCGCGCGCGTCTCGATCCTGGTCGGCATTATCGCGGTCGGCATCGGCCTCGCATTTGGCGTCGCGCTCGGCCTCGTCGCGGCTTCGGCGCGCGGCGCGGCCGAGGCGGTCATCATGAATCTGTGCGATTTCACCTTCGCCTTCCCCGCGTTGCTGCTCGCGATCATGCTGACCGCCGTGCTCGGGCCCGGCGTCGTCAACGCGATCACGGCGATCGGCGTCGCCAACGTCCCGATCTTCGCCAAGCTCACGCGTGCGCTCGGCAACGGCGTACTGGCGCGCGACTACGCGATGGCCGCGCGCGCGGCCGGGAAGGGGCCGCTCGCGATCGCCCTCGAGCACGTCCTGCCGAACGTGGCGCCGGCGCTGATCGTGCAGGCGACGATCCAGTTCGCGATCGCGATCCTCGCCGAGGCGGCGCTGTCCTACCTCGGGCTCGGCGCGCAGCCGCCGCAGGCCTCCTGGGGCCGGATGCTGAGCGACGCTCAGCAATACATGTTCCTGGCGCCGCGGCTGGCGGTGTTTCCCGGCGTCGCGATCGCGATCGCGGTGTTCGGCCTCAACCTGCTCGGCGACGGTCTGCGCGACGCGCTCGATCCACGCCTTCGCGCGAGGCGGTGAAATGCTGCTCGATGTCGCCGATCTCAGCGTCGATCTGCCGACGGCGGGCGGCTTCCGCCGCCTCGTGCGCGACGTCTCGTTCGCGCTCGACGCCGGCCAGACGCTCGGGGTGGTCGGCGAATCCGGGTCCGGCAAAACCTTGACCGCGCTGGCGCTGATGGGCCTCCTGCCCGAAGGGGCGAGGGTGTCGGGCCGGGCGATGTTCGAGGGGCGCGATCTCCTCGGGCTGGACGAGCCGCAGATGCAGCGCCTGCGCGGCGACCGCGTCGCGATGATCTTCCAGGAGCCGATGACCGCGCTGAACCCGCTGCAATCGGTCGGTCGGCAGATTGCCGAGCCGCTTATCCTCCATCGCGGCCTGTCGCGGGGCGCCGCCGGCGCCGAGGCGGTGCGGCTGCTCGCGCGCGTCGGCCTGCCCGATCCGGCGCGCCGCGCGCGCGCCCATCCGCACGAACTGTCAGGCGGCCAGCGCCAGCGCGCGATGATCGCGATGGCGCTCGCCTGCGCGCCCAGGCTCATGATCGCGGACGAGCCGACGACGGCGCTCGACGTCACCGTGCAGGCGCAGATCCTGGATCTCATCGCCGATCTCTGCGCCCATTCGGACATGGCGCTGATCCTCGTCAGCCACGATCTGGCGGTGGTCGCACAGAACTGCCGCCGCATGCTGGTGATGTATGGCGGGGCGACGATGGAGAGCGGCGCGACCGAGACGGTGCTCGCGCGGCCCGCCCATCCCTATACGCGGGCTCTGCTCGACGCCCGCCCGCGCTTCGGCGCGCCGCGGCGCGAACGGTTGCGGGCGATCGCCGGCGGTGCGCCCGGCGCCACCGATCGGCCTACCGGCTGCCCCTTCGCGGGGCGATGCCCGCTGACGATCGACGCCTGCAGGCGGGCCCTGCCGACCGAGGTCGCGGTCGGCGAGGGCCATATGGCGCGGTGCATCCGGCTCGACGCGGTGGAGGGCGCAGCATGAGCGCGCCGCCGGCCGATCCGCCGCTGCTCGAACTCGTCGACCTCGTGAGGAGCTACGCCCAGCCGCGGGCGCGGCTGTTCGGGCCCGCGCCGCGCCTGCGTGCGGTCGACGGCGTCAGCTTTCGTGTGACTGCCGGCCGATCCTTCGGCATCGTCGGCGAGTCGGGTTCCGGCAAGTCGACGCTCGCGCGCGCGGCGATCGCGCTCGAGCGGCCGAACTCGGGCGAGGCGCGCCTGATGGGCGTCGCGCTCGGCTCCGCGTCGCGCGCCGTGCTGCGCGGGCTGCGTGCGCATATGCAAATGATCTTCCAGGACCCCTACGGGTCGCTCGATCCGCGCCAGCCGGTCGCGCGAATCGTCGCCGAGCCGCTCGCCTGCCTCGGCGGCGCGCCGCGCGCCGAGCGGAGCGCGCGCGTCGCCGATTCGCTTCGCGCGGTCGGCCTCGCCGCGGAGGACGGCCGGAAATATCCCCACGAATTCTCCGGCGGCCAGCGCCAGCGCATCGCGATCGCGCGCGCGCTGATCACCCGGCCGCGGCTCGTCGTCGCCGACGAACCGGTCTCCGCGCTCGACGTCTCCGTCCAGGCGCAGGTGCTCAATCTGATGACCGACCTGCAGCGCGACTTCGGGATCACCTACCTGCTGATCAGCCATGATCTGGCGGTCGTCGAGCACATCTGCGACGAGATCGCGGTGATGTATCGCGGCCGCTTCGTCGAGACCGGCCCGAGCGAAGCGCTGCTGGCCGCACCCGCCCATCCCTATTCGCGCGCGCTGATCGACGCCGCGCCGAAGCTGTACGCCGAACGCCGGCGCGCGCCGGCCCCCGAGGCCGACGCGCCGGGCGGCGCCCGCGGCTGCCCCTACGCCCCGCGCTGCGCGTTCGCGCAGAGTCGATGCCGCGAGGCGGCGCCGGCGCTGCGCGGCTTCGCCGACGGCCGCGCCGTCGCGTGTCATTTCCCTTTGTAATCAATAATTTGCTTGCGTCTCTACGATCATGCGAATATTTTGGCGCGACCCTCTTGCGGCCGCGCTCGGCCATCCCAATGTAAATGCGCGTTACATTGCTGTCGCCGGAGGCGCAGTGGTTACTTTCAGGAGGCTCGTCATGAGCACGGTGCAAGGTGCGGTGGACGGTTCGAGCGGGGCGCGTCAATACGGCGCGTGCGATTGGACGGGCGCGCCATGGCGCGGGCGCAGTCGCTGGTCGCCGTTCGAGATCGTCGCCATGGTTCTCGGCTTCATCGTCTTCTGGCCGATCGGCCTGGCGATCCTGTTTTTCAAGCTCTGGCAGCGGCGGAGCGGCTACCCGGGCGATCTTCAGACGGTCGCGCAGGACAAGTGGCGTGAGGCGCGCGGCATGATGTCCGGGGCGCCCTGGCAGCGCCGGAGCGGGTTCTATGGCCCCTCGACCGGGAATTCGGCGTTCGACGACTGGAAAGCCGCCGAAATCGCCCGGCTCGAAGAGGAACGCCGCAAGCTGCAGGAAGCGCATCGCGAGTTTTCCGAGTTTGTCGACAACATCCGGCGCGCCAAGGATCGCGAGGAGTTCGAGCGGTTCATGAACGAACGGCGCAACCGGCCTGCGCAAGGCCCCGCGGCGTGACCCTGGCGCCGTTGCTGGCGAGCCCGGCGACGGTCATAGTCCATACGATTCTGGCGACCGCGGCGCTCGTTCTGGGCGCCGCGGTTCTTTTTTTGCGCAAGGGAACGCCGCTGCACCGTCGCCTCGGGACGATCTGGGCGGGGTCGATGATGATCGCCGCGGCCATTTCGCTCGGCATAGGCAGCGTCAATCCCGGTCATTTCAGCTTCATCCATCTCCTCTCGGCAATGACGCTGGTCAACATCCCCTACGCGATCTGGATGCGCCGGCGCGGCGCCGTCCGCGCCCACGCGATCGCAATGACCTCGAACTATGCAGGGCTCCTGGCCGCCGGGGCGTTCACGCTGGTCCCGGGGCGCATCATGCACGCCGTCGTGTTCGGATAGACGGGCTTGCGCACCCCGTCCTCCGACGGTCGCTGGCGACATCTGAACCGCCTGAAACAATCTAGTGATATTATAGACTGATGAGCTTGACGGCCGCTTCGTCTTCGGATTGCATGGCATGAAGAAGTCGCCCGGCCCTCGGCCCCAAGGAGCTGAAATGCGTCATTCCCTTCGCGTGATTGTCGCCGCGAGCGCCGCGGTTCTGTCCTGGGGTGCGCTCGCGGCGCCCAAGGACACCGTGACGATCGGCATGGTGCTCGAGCCGCCGGGGCTCGATCCGACGACGGGCGCGGCGGCGGCGATCGGCGAGATCACGCACTATAATATCTTCGAAGGGCTGACCAAGATCAACGGCGACTTCACGGTCACGCCGCTGCTCGCCGAGAGCTGGACCCTTTCGCCCGACCTCAAGACCCTGACCTTCAAGCTCCGCAAGGACGTCCTTTTCCAGGACGGCTCGCCGTTTACGTCGAAGGACGTCAAGTTTTCGTTCGAACGAGCCGCCTCGAAGGATTCCACAAACAAGGAAAAAGCGTTCTTCGCCTCGATCGAATCGATCGACGCGTCGGATCCCGCGAGCGTTTCGCTGAAGTTCAAGCAGCCGAGCTTCGATGCGCTCTATCACCTCGGCATGAATACTGCAGTGATCGTCGACGAGAAGAGCGCGGCGGCCGATGCGACCAATCCGGTCGGCACCGGGCCCTACAAGCTGGCCAACTGGACCAAGGGCTCGTCGGTCACGCTGGAGAAATGGGACGGCTATCGCGACGCGGCGAAGATCGCGATCGCCAAGGCGACCTTCCGGATCATCAACGATCCCTCGGCGCAGGTCGCCGCGCTGCTGGCCGGCGACGTCGACGCATTCCCGCGGTTCGGCAATTTCGATGCGGTCGCACAATTCCAGTCCGATCCTCGCTTCAAGGTGACCGCCGGCGGCACCGAGGGCAAGACCATCCTCGCGATCAACAACAAGAAGAAGCCGCTCGACGACGTTAGGGTGCGTCGCGCGATCGCCTATGCGATCGATCGCAAGGCGATCGTCGACGGCGCCGACAACGGTCTTGGCGCGCCGATCGGCAGCCATCTCACGCCGACCGACCCCGGCTATGTCGACCTGACCGGCGAATATCCGCACGACCCCGCCAAGGCGAAGGCGCTGCTGAAGGAGGCCAGCGTCACGACGCCGCTGCAGCTCTCGCTGATCCTTCCCCCGCCGAACTATGCGCGCAAGGGCGGCGAGATCGTCGCGGCCGAGCTCGGCGAGGTCGGGATCGAGGCGAAGATCGAAAACGTCGAATGGGCGCAATGGCTTTCCGGCGTCTACACGGCGAAGAACTACGACCTCACCATCATCAGCCACGTCGAGCCGCTCGACATCGGCATCTACGCCAACCCCGACTATTATTTCCAGTATGACAACAAGGACTTCCGCGAAATCATCGCCAAGCTGACCGCCGCGCCCGATCTGGAGACGTACAAGAAATACATGGGCGAAGCGCAGCGCAAGCTCGCCGACGATTGCGTCAACGCATTCCTGTTCCAGCTGCCGCAGGTCACCGTCGCCGATGCGAACCTGACCGGCCTGTGGAAGGATTCGCCGATCTTCGCCAACGATCTTTCCGCACTGGCATGGAAATGACTGGCCCGAACCGGCTTCGGTGAGATAGACGAAGCTTCTGCGTCGCGCTTGCGTCCGGAACTTGCGTGCGCCCCGGGCGCGGAGCGCAATCGTCGCCACCGCGGGCGATCGGGCTGCGCGCGGATCATGAGGCGCCATGCGACCGTACCAACTCTCCGCCTCGGCGCTCGTGCGGGCCTATCGGGACCGCGCCTTGTCGCCCGTCGAGGCCATGCAAGACGTCCTGGATCGGGTTTCCACGTTCGAGCCCCACATTCACGCGACCTACCTGCTCGACGCAGACCGTGCGCTGAGCGAAGCGCGGGCGTCCGAGGATCGATGGCGGCGCGGGGCGCCGCTCGGCGCGCTCGACGGGACGCCGGCGACGGTCAAGGACAATATTGCGACCAGGGGCCAGCCGGTCCCGGTCGGCACTGCGGCCAGCGATCTCACCCCGGCGGGCGCCGACGCGCCGCCCGCCGCGCGACTTCGCGAAGCGGGCGCAATCCTGTTCGCCAAGACGACGATGCCGGATTACGGCATGCTGTCGTCGGGCCTGTCGAGCTTCCATCCGCTGACCCGCAATCCCTGGGACCTCGCGCGCAATCCCGGCGGATCCTCGGCGGGTGCGGCGGCCGCCGCGGCCGCCGGCTATGGGCCGCTCCACGTGGGCACCGATATCGGCGGCTCCGTCCGGCTGCCCGCGGGCTGGTGCGGCGTTTTCGGACTGAAGCCGAGCGCGGGACGCATCCCGATCGATCCTCCCTACATCGGGCGCGTCGCCGGGCCCATTACCCGCGACGTCGAGGACGCGGCGCTGCTGATGGCGGCTCTTGTCCGCCCCGACGGCCGTGATTTCATGTCGTTGCCGTCACAGGATCTCGACTGGCGGATCGCGCCCGCGTCCATGCGCGGATTGCGGATCGGGCTGCTGCTAGAGGCCGGCTGCGGCGTCCCGCCGACAGCCGAAGTCCGCGTCGCGGTCGAGGCGGCCGCACGCGATTTCGCACGCGAAGGTGCGATCGTCGAACCGCTCGCGCCGTTCCTCACCCAGGACATGCTGGACGGCCTCGACCGGTTCTGGCGCATGCGCTCGCTGATCGACATACGCGCGCTTCCAGAGCCGCGGCGGGCCAGGATCCTGCCGTTCATACGGCAATGGGCGGAATCGGCGTCCGGCCTCTCGCCGGAACAATTGTTCCATGGATTCAATCAGATAATGCTGATGCGCAAGGCCGCCGTAGCGGCGACCCTGCCGTTCGACTTCGTGATCTCGCCGACTGCGCCGATCACCGCCTACCCTGCCGAGTTGCCGTCGCCGAGCGATGATCCGCTGAATCCCTTCCCGCACATCGGCTTCACCGTCGCGTTCAACATGTCCGAGCAGCCCGCCGCTTCGATCAACTGCGGCTATGACGCGCAGGGACTCCCGATCGGCCTCCAGATCATCGGCCGGCGATTCGACGACCTCGGCGTCCTCGCCGTTTCGCGCGCATTCGAGGCGATGCGCGCGCCGGAAGCGCGCGCCTGGCCCGATCCCCCCGCCGCCACGCTCCGAACCGAAAAGATTTAACCGGCCTCGTGCAGGGTGGGTCGCCTGGACCTTCGCCTTGGGAGTCGCGCCGTTGCCCGGTCTGTCACGACACCGCGTCGCCGTTCTCGCGGCGGCATGCGGCATGGGCGCCAGCGCCTGGCTGGTCATGCGGCTGGTCGCCCCGGACTTCGCGGCGCTGCCGCTCGCCCTCATCGCGATGGCGCCGTTCCTCTGCGGCGTCGCCCTGGCGTTCGCGCTCGATGAGACCGGCGTCCGGGCCTTCGCCCCGATCGGTGTCGTCGGCGCGCTCGCCGCGCTCGCCGCGGCGATCCTGATTCGCCAGCCCTCGGCGATGGCCACGCTATTCGGCTTCGGTTCGTTCGGCCTGATCGTCGCGGCGGCCTACAATCTCGCCAAGGCGGCGCGCTGGCCTGCGGTCTTGCGGGCGCCCGGCTATTGGATCGTGGCGGCCGCGACCGCCGCCTGCCTCGGCTTCTATTGCCTTTACTACGTCGCCGTCTCGCGCGACCTGATGTTCGGCGATTTCATGTATCGGCGCATCGAGTCGATCATCACCGCCTCGATCCTCGACCAGGGCGGCGTCGTCGATTTGATCAGGCTGTTCGTCGGTTCGATGAAGGACGAATATTCGCTGCTGCCGCCTCTGCTCCCCGGGCTGGTCCTGGCGGCGACCTCGCCCTCGTCCCGGGCGTGGTATCAGGGGGCGGAAATCGCGTTCTACGCCGCCCCCGCCTATCTCGCGCTCGGGGTTCTCGCACGCGACCTGGCCGGGCGGCGGGGGCGCCCGCGCGCCCGGGCGGGTTGGCCGGTCCTGGCGGTCGCGGTCTGCGCCGCCTTCGCCGCCTATCCCGCGGGGATGGCGGTGGTCGCGCGCGGCATGCCCGACATCGGCGGACTCGTCCTGGCCGTCGCCGCCCTGCGCCTCGCCGAGCGCCTCGCACGCCTCCTTGCGCTGCCGCCGGGGCACGATGCGCGGGTTGGGGCGCTCGTGCGCCGGGTCGGGCTGGCGCTCGCGCTGGCGCTATTCGGCATGTTCCTGTTCCGCCGGTGGTACGCCTTCGCCGCGGTTGGGATCGCGGCCATGCTGGCGCTCGAGGTCGTCGGGCTGGCGACGATCGGCCGCGCGCGATTCCGCTGGCGCGAGGCGACCGTCGCCGCGGCTCTGTGCGGGCTCGTCCTGTTCACGCTCTGCGCACCCATCCTCATCGACTGGCTGCCCGATCCGGGAACCCACGACTATGTGACGATCTACGCCGCCTATCGAAAGACCGTAGCCGCGCAGGTCGCCGAACTCCTCGACTGGTATGGCGCGGCGCCGCTGGCGCTCGCGGCGTGCTGCGCGATCTTCCTGGCCGTTCGGCCTGGCGATCGGCGCCTGCTGCGCCTGACCTGCGGGGCGACGCTGATCGCGGCGGCGTTGTTTCTACGCGTGCAATCGCCGGCGATCCATCACGTCTACCTGCTGACGCCGGCGGTCGCCGCCTCGATCGGGGCGGTCCTCGTCGTGCTGTTCGAGCGGCGCCGGATCGGCGCCCTGGCCGGCCTGGCGGCGCTCGGCGCTGTCACCCTGACGCCGGCGGTCAGCGGCTGGGCGCCGGCGGGCCTGGCGCCGACCGCGGGTCTGCCGCCCCCGCCGCGCAGCGACCTCGCCGAACTGGCGCGCCTGAAGGCCTGGGTCGAAGCCAACGCCGCGCCCGACCGCCGCTATTGCGTGCTGGCCTCGAGCTATACGATCAACGACGCGATCGTCGACGAACTCTGGCAGATGGACCCCGGAGGCCTGCCGGTCCTCGAACGAGCCAAGAAAATCGACGTCGGCATGCCGCATGTCGACACGCGCGACGGGCCGCCCGGCGACCAGCTGAAGGATTGCGCCTTCATGCTGGTGGGCGATCCTGTCCAGACGCATCTCGTATCCGCGTACCAGCAGACGGTCATCGTGCCGGCGCGCGAAATGCTGGAAGGCAGCGGGATCGGCGCCAACTACCGCCGCACCGGCGAGGCCTTCAATCTCGAAAAGGGCGTGCGGCTGGTCGTATTCGACCGTGTGCGGCCGCTCGACGACGGCGACATAGCGGCGCTCCAGGCGCGTTGGCTCGCTGCGCGCCGGAGCGATCCGGCGGCGCCGGTGAGGACCGCCTCGCCGTGACGCGCCGCGCGCGCGGGCCGGGGGAACTGGCGAAGATTAAACCGCCCTCGTGCATGGTCCGCCCGGTCTCTCCGGCCTGCGTGATGGGCGTGAGCGCATGGCTGCTCGTCGATCGCTTGGCGCCCGCGTTCGACCCGCCGGCGGCGCTCGCGGTCGCCGCCCCGCAATTCGCCTGCTGTGCGATCCTCGCCTTCGCGCCCGTCGACCCGCGCGGCCGCGCTTTCGCGCCGCCGGCGCCTCGCCCGGATTGTCCGACCGCGAGCGGCGCGGTCTGCGTCCGCACGGACGCGCAAAGAGTTAACCGGCCCCGTGCAGGGTGAACGCGGCTCCATCCGACTCACCCAAAGGTGCGCGCTGACCGATTTCTCCCGACAACGAGTCGCGGTCCTCGCGGCCGCCTGCGCGTTGGGCTGGGGCGCCTGGTCCGTCCTGCGGGGCGTCGCGCCGGCCGCCGATCCGACGACCGCGGCGGCAGTCGCGCTGCTGGCGTTCGCCGGCTGCGGAGCGCTCGCCTTCACGCTCGACCGGAAGGGTCTGGCGGCCTTCGCGCCCGTCGGGGTCTGCTTCGCGATCCCGGCGCTCGCCGCAGGTCTGGCGATCCACGACGCCGAGAGGCTGACGCTTCTGTTCGGCTTCGGCTCGGTCGCCTTGATGGCGTTCTGCGGCTACGCGCTCGCAAGGGCCGCGCGCTGGCGTAAGACGGAGCGCACGACCGGCGTCTGGATCCTCTGCGTCGGGCTGACGGTTCTCCTCGGGCTCTATTGCCTCGCCTATGTCGCGGTCTCGCATGACCTGATGTTCTCCGATTTCATGTCGTACCGGATCGAGTCGATCGCGCTCGCCTCGCTGCTCGACCACGGGGAGTTCGGCGCGGTGGTCCGCGTCTCGATCGAATCGATGAAGGACGAGTATTCGCTGTTGCCGGCTCTGGGACCCGCCGCGGCGCTCGCCCTGACCTCGCTCACTTCGCGCGCCTGCTACCAGGCCGCGGTCATCGCGCTGTTCGCCGCGCCCGCCTATCTCGCCCTCGGCGTGCTCGCGCGGGATCTCGCGCGACGCGCCGGGTTCGGGCGCGCCGAGACGCCCAGGCCCGCCTTGGTCCTGGCGCTCGCCGTCGGCGCCGCGGTGGTCGCCTATCCCACCGGGATGGCCGTGGTCGCGCGCGGCATGCCCGATATCGGCGGGCTCGTCCTGGTGGTCGCCGGGTTGCGCCTGTCCGAGAGACTCGCCCGGCTGCTTGCGATGCCGCCCGGTCATGACGCGTGGATCGGCCGCCTCTCCCGCCGGGTCACGCTCGCGCTCGCGCTGTCGTTGTTCGGAATGTTCCTGTTCCGCCGCTGGTACGCCTTCGCCGCCGTCGGCATCGTGTCGATGCTGATGCTGGAAATCGCGATCCTGGCGGTCCATCGACGCGCGCGATTTCGCTGGGCGGACCTGGCGAGCGCCGGCGCGCTGGGCGGACTCACCCTGCTCGGAATGTGCGCGCCGGTGCTGATCGACTGGCTTCCCAATCCCGCAGCGCACGACTATGTGACGATCTACGCCGCCTACAAGCAGGCCCCTGCGGCGGTCATGGCCGCTATCTTCGATTGGTACGGCGCGGCGCTGCTGGCCGCCGCATTCGGCTGCGCGATTTTCCTGGGGGTTCGACCGGGCGATGCGCGCCTGTTGCGCTTGACCTGCGGCGCGACCGCGGTGGCCGCGATCCTGTTCCTGCGCGTACAATCGCCGGCGATCCACCACGCCTATCTGCTGACGCCGGCGGTCGCCGCGGTGATCGGCGCCGTCGTTCTCGTCGCATTCCAATGGCGAAGGACGGTCGCCGCCGGCGCGCTGATCGCGCTCGCCGCCTTCACCTTGACTCCGGCGGTGAGCGGCTGGGCCCCGCAGGGCTTTGCGCCGACGGCGGGACGGCCGCCGGCCCCTCGCTCCGACCTCGCCGAGCTCGACCGCCTGAAGGCATGGCTCGACGTCAACGCCTCGCCCGAACATCGCTACTGTCTTCTCGGGTCGAGCTCTACGATCAACGACGTGCTGGTCGCCGAGCTCTGGCAGTTGCGACCCGGCGGGTCGCCGCTCGTGCGGGAGGCGGCGAGGAACTATGTGGCGACGCCGCATGTCGACACGCGTGACGGGCCGCCGAACGCGGGGCTCAAGGATTGTGCGATCATGCTGGTCGGCGATCCCGTGCAGACCCACCTCGCGCCCGCCTACCAGCAGAATGTGATCGTCCCTGCCGGCGAGATGCTCTCAGGGGTCGGAATCGGCGCCGACTATCGCCGCACCGGAGAGGGGTTCGAGCTCGAAAAAGGCGTCAAATTGATCGTGTTCGAACGGACCCGCGCGCTCGGCAACGAGGATGTCGCGGCGCTGCAAGCGCGCTGGCGAGCGGCGCGGACGGCGGCGGCCGACTCCGGCGCCAGAGCCTCGCCGTAAGCTTCGTCGATCACGCCTGGATGCCTGCCGGCCGTCCGCTGAAGCCTCACGGCGGCCGCGGCCCCTTGTCGAACCCCAGGGCGTAGTCGAGCGCAATTCTTCCGGGTCCGAACGTCATGATCGCGAGCGCCATCGCCGCCCAGGGCAGATGGAAGTTCGCCCAGGCGTCAGGCAGCGTCAGCTGGATGATTCCCGTCATCGCCAACAGACCGAGCGCGGCGTATCGCGCGCCGAGCCCGAGAACGAGAAGCACCGGCAGGCAGATCTCGGCGGCTCCCGACAGGGTCGCCATCAGCTCGGGCGCTGGATAGGGGATCTCGGCCCCGAAAATATGAAGCTTGAACTCCTCGGTGAACAGCGTCCGGGCGCCGAACGAGAGCGTGAGGAAGCCGTCCCATTTGGTGAGGCCCGAGCGCCAGAACGGGATCGCGAGCGCGAATCTCAGCGCCAGCATCGTCAGCGAAAGCGGGACCAGACCAAAAACGGCGGCGGTGAATCGCGCGATCGAATCGGAGATGCCGCCCGGGGCGGCGATGGTTTGGCGCATGGCCATGCGGAGCCCTCAGATGTGAATCGATGAGATCGCGCCGGCCTCCGCCAGGCCGACAAGATGGCTGCCGGGATCGAAGTCCTCGACCTCGACCACCGCGAGCGCACGGCTGAGCGTAGCGCCCTCGCGCAGCGCGCGGGCGAATGGATAGCCCCCGACCGGGAGGATTCGCACGCGAACCTCGGCGTCCGGTCGGGTGACCAGCGTAGCCTCGCCAACCCAGCGGCCCGGCGGCTTGACCTCGCCGTCGCCCTGATGGCCGGCCCAGATCGATGCCGCCGGATGGTCCGATCGCAGCAGCCGCGCCGCGGGATGGAACCTCAGCGTCGCATCCGCGAGCTTCTCCGGATCGACCCCCGCGAGCGTTGCGAGCGTCAGGGCCGAATCCTCCGCCGCGTGATAGGCCTCGACCCAGGCGTTCTCCAGCCGGGCGACATCCGGAAGATAGGGGAGTTCCCGGGCGGCCTCGAACGCCCCGATGAAATCAGGAAAGTCGGCGCCATAATCCAGCAGCACGGCCGAACGCGGCTTGTGTCGCCCGACGAAGACGCGCGCCATGGCGCCAAAGAACTCCGCGCCGACGAGCCGCCGGGCGACCGGATAGCGCGCCTCGATCGCACCGATCAGCGAGACCGCGATGTTGTTGCGGTAGATCGCGAAGCGCCGGGCGTCGGGCGCGCCCTCGCGGCCCGAGGTCTGCGTCGGCGGCGCGCGCGTCGGATCCGCGAGCGCCCGCGCGAAGGCCTCGATGGTTTGGCTAAACGGCATGGCGACGCTCGCTCGCGGCCGCTGTTTGGCGCGCCTGCGCCATCGCCGCTTCGGCGCGCCGCGCCTCGTCGCGCAACACAGGCCAGAGCGGCACGTCATTGTCCCATTCGACCAGGGTCGGGACCGGGCCGCGACGCGCGACGACGTCGCGATACAGACCCCAGACCCGCTCGCGCACCGGAGAATCGTGGGCGTCGATCAGGATCGGATGACCCGCATCGTCCTCGGCCTCGGCGAATCCGGCCAGATGGATTTCGCCCACCCGTTCGAGCGGGAAGGCGGCGATATAGGCGCAGGGGTCGAAGCCGTGATTGGTCGCCGACACCAGAACGTTGCTGACGTCCAGCAGCAGGCCGCAGCCGGTCCGCCGTGCGATCTCGCGGAGGAAGTCCGTCTCCGGGATCGTGCTCTCCTCGAACAGCACATAGGTCGAGGGATTCTCCAGCAGCATGGGTCGCGCCATCGTCTCCTGGACCTGATCGATGTGGTCGCAGACCGTTGCGAGCGTCTCCTCGGTATAGGGCAGAGGCAAGAGGTCGTTCAGGAAGCCCTCGTCATGGCTCGACCAGGCCAGATGCTCCGAGAACAGGCCGGGCTCGTAGCGCCGCGCGAGTGCGGCGAGCCGCGCGAGGTGGTCGCGGTCGAGCGGTCCCGGCGATCCAATCGACAGCCCGACCCCATGCAGGGAGACGGGATAGAGCGAACGAATCGCCTCCAGCCGATGATGCGGCGGGCCGCCTGCGCCCATATAATTCTCGGCGTGGATTTCGAAAAACCCCAACTCAGGTCGATCGCGCAGGATCTCGCCGATATGCTCAGGCTTCAGGCCGGCCCCGGCGCGATCGGGCAACGGCGCTGCGACGCGGGGTGAGGTCCGAAAGCTGTCGGCCATGAGAAACTCCCGTCGTCGAAGCGTGGCGTCTATCCCTAGCCCGCTCACTTCGCGGCCCCACGTCGTCATGTTACATCCCGCCGGCACAATAATCACCGGCTTGGCCGCGCAGGACCGCGAACAATGTTGCTTCTCGCTCGTAACAAGCGTCGCACTCGCGCGAATGACGAATGAGCCCCGCTGTGGGCGACGGCCGGGTCGACGAAAAATGGGCCGCGATGATGCATGCGGCGATCGCCGGCGACCAAGCCGCTTACCGGCGGCTGTTGGAGGAGATCGGGCGCTCGGTTCGGGCGATGGCGCGCGGGGCCTTCGCGCGGGCGCGGGTCGGCGATGCGGATGTCGAGGATGTCGTGCAGGAAACCTTGCTTGCTATCCACCTGAAGCGTGACACCTGGGATGGCGGCCTGCGCCTGGCGCCCTGGGTCGCCGCCATCGCGCGTCACAAGATCGTCGACGCCATGCGCCGACGCGGCGCCCGTCGGTTCCAGCCGATCGAGGATTTCGAGTCGATCCTGGCCGCTCCCGAAGCCGAAGACCCGCATGCGCGCAGCGACGCCGAGCGACTCATCGCCCAGTTGGCGCCGCGGCAGCGCGATATCGTGCGCTCGATCTCGCTCGACGGACAGTCGATTGCGGCGACCGCCGCCCGGCTGTCGATGACGGAGGGCGCCGTCCGCGTGGCGCTCCACCGCGCGCTCAAGATGATGGCGGCGGCGTTCAGGGGCGGCTCCGAGTGAAGACCTCCCAACTCATCGACGCGCTCGTCGCCGATCCGCCGCCCAGGGCGACGAGCCTGCGGGCGCGATTCGCGGCGGCGTTGACGGCGGGGGTCGTGGTGAGCGCGGGTCTGTTCTTCCTGGCCTTCGGGGCGCGATCGAACTTCCTGGCGTCGCTGTCGTCGCCGCGCTTCGATCTGAAATTCGTTGTTTCCCTGGCGCTGGCCTTGCCTTCGGCGGCGCTGTCGTGGCGGCTGCTGCGGCCGGACGCGCGTCCGGGCCCGCTCGCCCTGGCGTTCCTGGCGCCGTTTCTGCTGCTCGTCGGTGCGGTCGTCGCAGAATTGACCCTGGTGCCAAAGGAGTTCTGGGGCGTCAGGCTGATCGGATCGAACGCCGAGCATTGCCTCATCGTCATCCCGCTGCTGTCGATCGCGCCGCTCGCCGCGTTGCTGTTGGTGATGCGCCAAGGGGCGCCCGCCAATCCGAGAATCGCCGGCGCGCTGGCGGGGGCCGCCGCGGCCGGAATCGCGGCGACGCTCTATGCCTCTAACTGCCCGGACGATTCGCCGCTGTTCGTGGCGAGCTGGTATCCCCTGGCCACGGCGATCGTCGTGGCCATCGGCGCCGTCGGGGGCGATCGGCTCCTGCGCTGGTAGGGGCGTCGCGACACGGTCATTTCACGAGGGGCTTGAGGATGGCGTTCAACTCGTCGAGGCTGAGCGCGCCGGCGTAGATTTTGCCGTCGATGATGAAGGTCGGCGTGGCTGAAATCTTGAATTTCTCCTCGGCGGTCTTGACGATCTGGACGAGCGCGTCGGCTTTCGCCTGGTCGTCGAGACAGGCGGTCGCCTTGTCGCGGCTCAGGCCGGTCGGCCGCAGGGCGGTCATCAGCCCTTCGACCGGATTGCTTCCGAACGCCCAGGAATCCTGCGCCGCGAACAGCAGTTCTATCGCCGCATAGGCTTTGTCGTCGCCGGCGCAGCGCGCGAGCATGAAGGCGCCGACGTCGAGTTCGTTGCGCGAAAATTCCCTGAAGATGAAGCGGACCTTGCCGACGTCGACATAGGTCTTCTCGAAGGTCGGCCAGACGTCGCGGGCGAAATGGGCGCAATGGGGACAGGTCGCCGAGCCATATTCGATGACCGGCAGACCGGCGGCATCGCCGATCGAGAGCTCCGGCAACGGGCCCGGCTCGAGGGCCTTGGCCATGTCGACCTTCGAATCGGGTTTGGGCGCCGTCTGGGCGCGGGCTGCGACCGCCGCGAGCAGCGGCAGGACGGCCAGAACGCGCATTGCCCGGCGCCGCGAGACCCTCGGCAGTCCCGGAAATGGCGAAGGCGGCGAGGTCACGGGCGATGCGCTCCCGACGCGGCGGCTATCCGACATCGGATCGACATTCGCTGTTTTCGGTCCGGGCGGCAAGCCGGCGGCTCGCAAAGAAATTTGTCCCCAGCTCGCATTGACACCGCCGCGATCGCGGCCCACATCTAGCCCGCTCGAGGGGCGTCCCGATTTCGGGGCTGAGACGGCGTGCGCCGG
The DNA here is from genome assembly GCA_049509635.1 of Roseiarcus sp. Taxonomy (GTDB): domain Bacteria; phylum Pseudomonadota; class Alphaproteobacteria; order Rhizobiales; family Beijerinckiaceae; genus Roseiarcus. Next base: position 5,662 of record JBEKZS010000020.1, on the reverse strand, counting down.
ACCCTTTGAACCTGATCCGGGTCATGCCGGCGAAGGGACGAGGCGCCGGCCGGAACAATCGGTTGGACCGGCCCGACTTCCTCCAAGCCGCCGCATTTGAACGGCCCGGGCGCCTGGAGGATGTCCATGAACCAACACGCCAAGACGCAGAAATTCGAGCCGGTCCCGCAGAGCGTGACGACCGGGCCAATCGCGGGATCGCGCAAGATCTATGCTGCGCCAGGCTCGCACCCGGACATGCGCGTGCCGCTGCGTGAAATCGTCCTGAGCGATCCGCTGGAGCCGCCCGTTCGCGTCTACGATCCCTCCGGTCCCTATACGGAGCCGGACGCGCGCATCGATCTCGCCGCCGGCCTGCCGGCGGTCCGCGAGAGCTGGATCGCGGCGCGCGGGTTCGAGACGGTCGCCGGCCGCCCGGTCAAGCCGGAGGACAACGGCAATGTGTCCGACGACCGGCTCGCGCCTCACTGCCCCGCCGCGCGCGTGCTGCGCGCCGGCCGCCCCGGCCAGATGGTGACCCAGTATGAATTCGCCCGGGCGGGGATCGTCACTCCCGAAATGATCTATGTCGCGCATCGCGAGAACCTCGCGCGCGAAGCTGCGCTCGACGGGGCCGGGGCGACGCTCGCCGCCGGCGAGGGCTTCGGCGCCGAAATTCCCGCCTTCGTGACCCCCGAATTCGTCCGCGACGAGGTCGCGCGCGGCCGCGCGATCATTCCGGCCAACGTCAATCATCTCGAACTCGAGCCCATGGCGATCGGCCGCAATTTCCTCGTCAAGGTCAACGCCAACATCGGCAATTCGGCGGTGAGCTCGGGCGTCGCCGAAGAGGTAGAGAAACTCGTCTGGGCGATCCGCTGGGGCGCCGACACGGTGATGGACCTCTCCACCGGCCGCAACATCCACAACATCCGCTCCTGGATCCTGCGCAACTCGCCGGTCCCGATCGGGACCGTGCCGATCTACCAGGCGCTGGAGAAGGTCGACGGCGATCCGCTCAAGCTAGACTGGGAAGTGTTCAAGGACACGCTGATCGAGCAGGCCGAGCAGGGCGTCGACTATTTCACCATCCACGCTGGCGTCCGCCTCGCCCATGTCCCGCTGACCGCGAAGCGTGTGACCGGAATCGTCTCGCGCGGCGGGTCGATCATGGCGCGCTGGTGCCTCGCCGGCCATCGCGAGAGTTTCCTCTACGAGCGCTTCGACGATATCTGCGACATCATGCGCCGCTACGACGTCTCGTTCTCGCTCGGCGACGGCCTGCGGCCGGGTTCGATCGCCGACGCCAACGACGCCGCGCAATTCGCCGAACTCGAGACGCTCGGCGAACTCACCAAGGTCGCCTGGAACAAGGGCTGCCAGGTGATGATCGAGGGGCCCGGCCACGTGCCGATGCACAAGATCAAGGTCAACATGACCAAGCAGCTCGCCGAATGCGGCGAGGCGCCGTTCTACACGCTGGGGCCGCTGACCACCGACATCGCGCCCGGCTATGATCACATCACTTCAGGCATCGGCGCGGCGATGATCGGCTGGTTCGGCACCGCGATGCTCTGCTACGTCACGCCCAAGGAACATCTCGGCCTGCCCGACCGCGACGACGTCAAGACCGGCGTCATCACCTACCGCATCGCCGCCCATGCCGCCGATCTCGCCAAGGGCCATCCAGCCGCGCAGCTGCGCGACGACGCGCTGTCGCGCGCGCGGTTCGACTTCCGCTGGGAGGACCAGTTCAACCTCTCGCTCGATCCCGACACCGCACGCAAATATCACGACGAGACGTTGCCCAAGGAGGCGCACAAGGTCGCGCATTTCTGCTCGATGTGCGGGCCGAAATTCTGCTCGATGCAGATCACGCGCGATCTGCGCAAGGAGGCCGAGGCGATCGCCGGCATGCAGGAGAAGTCGCGCGAGTTTCTCGCCCAGGGCGGCGCGCTCTACGTGCCTGCGGCGGAATAGCCCGATGCGGGCCACGGTGATCGGCGCCGGCGTCGTCGGCCTTGCGACCGCGCTCGAACTGTCGGAGCGCGGCGCCGCGGTCACGGTCGTCGAGCGCTCGGCCGAACTCGGCGCTTCGGCCTGCTCGTGGTGCGCGGGCGGCATGCTTGCGCCGTGGTGCGAAGGCGAGAGCGCGCCGCCTGAAGTCGTCGAACTCGGCGCCGGCGCGCTCGACTGGTGGGCGGCCCGGGTTCCTGGAGTCGCCCGCAACGGCACGCTGGTGGTCGCCGCGCCGCGCGACGGCGGCGAGATCGACCGCTTCGCCGCCCGCACCGCGAATCACGAGCGGCTCGACGCGGCGCGCCTCGGCGCGCTCGAACCCGACCTCGCCGGACGCTTCCGCAAGGGGTTGTTTTTCGCAGGCGAAGGCCATCTCGACCCCCGCGCCGCGCTTGCCGCGCTGCGCGCCGCGCTCACGCGACGGGGCGTCGATATTCGATTCGGGGAGATATTCGCAGGCGTTCTCCCTCTCCCGTTCGCGGGAGAGGGTCGGGGTGAGGGGCCGTCGGAAAGACCCGCATCCTTCCGGTCTTGCGACATTCTTCCCGCAGCGGGCGAAGGCTCCGCCATTGTCGACTGCCGCGGCTTCGCCGCCCGCGACGCGCTGCCCGAGCTGCGCGGCGTGCGCGGCGAAATGCTGATCCTGCGCACGCGCGAGATTTCGCTTTCGCGACCGATCCGCTTCCTGCATCCACGGATTCCGCTCTATGTCGTCCCGCGCGACGACGGCCTGTTCATGGTCGGGGCCACGATGATCGAGAGCGCGTCGCCGGGCGCCGTGACCGCGCGCTCGGCGATCGAATTGCTGAGCGCCGCCTACGCGCTTCATCCCGCCTTCGGCGAGGCCGAGATCGTCGAGATGCGCGCCGACGTGCGCCCGGCCTTCCCCGACAATGTCCCGCGCATCGTCCAGCGAGGCGCCACGACCTATGTGAATGGCTTCTATCGCCACGGCTTCCTGCTTTCGCCCGCGTTCGCGCAACGCGCCGCCGCGCTCGTCCTGGGAGATTTCGAGGATCGTCATGACCGTCATCGTCAACGGCGTCGCGCGTGAGCTCGCTGTCGCGACCCTCGCCGAGGCTTTGCGGGCGCTCGACTATGCCGACGCGATCGTGGCGACCGCGCTGAACGGCGAGTTCGTGCCGGCGCGCGCGCGCGCCGATGCGAAAATCGCCGACGGCGACCGGATCGAGATCGTCGCGCCGCGCCAGGGAGGATGAATGCATGGATTTCTACGGCGTCGAAATCGCCTCGCGGCTGCTGCTCGGGACGGCGCAATATCCCTCGCCGGCGATCCTCGCCGAGGCGGTGCGCGCGGCGCGGTGCGATATCGTCACGGTGTCGCTGCGCCGGGAATCGGGCCGGCTGCGCGAAGGCCAGGATTTCTGGTCGCTGATCGGCGCGCTCGGCGTCCGCGTCTTGCCCAACACCGCCGGCTGCCATTCGGTGCGCGAGGCCGTGACGACGGCGCAGATGGCGCGCGAGGTCTTCGGCACGCCGTGGATCAAGCTGGAGGTGATCGGCGAGGCCGACACGCTGCAGCCCGACGTGTTCGGCCTCGTCGAGGCCGCGCGCATCCTCGGCGAGGACGGCTTTGCGGTGTTTCCCTATACCACCGAGGACCTCGTCGTCGCCGAACGGCTCGTCGAGGCGGGCTGCAAGGTCCTGATGCCGTGGGGCGCGCCGATCGGCTCGGGCAAGGGGCTCAACAATCCCTTCGGGCTGCGCGCGTTGCGCGCGCATTTCCCCGAGATCCCGCTCGTCGTCGACGCCGGGATCGGCCTGCCCTCGCATGCCGCCGCCGCGATGGAGCTCGGCTACGACGCGGTCCTGCTGAACACCGCCGTCGCCAAGGCGGGCGACCCGATCGCGATGGCGCGCGCCTTCGCCGGCGCGATCGAGGCCGGGCGCACGGCCTGGCTCGCCGGGCCGATGGAGCCGCGCGACATGGCGGCGCCCTCGACGCCGGTGCTCGGCCGGCCGGTGCTCGCGCGGTGACGCTCGATCCCTTCTATCCGATCGTCGACAGCGCGGCCTGGGTCGCCCGGCTCGTCGCGGCCGGCGCGCGGCTCGTCCAATTGCGGGTCAAGGACCGGGGAGAGGCCGAGCTGCGCGCGCAGACGCGCGCCGCGCTCGCCGCCTGCGCACGCGCCGGCGCCCAGCTGATCGTCAACGACTATTGGGAGATCGCGCTCGACGAAGGCGCCGATTTCATCCATCTCGGCCAGGGCGATCTCGACGGCGCCGACATGAAGCGCATCCGCGCGGCGGGCCTGCGGGTCGGAATCAGCACCCACGACCATGCCGAACTCGACCGCGCGCTGGCGCTCGATCCCGACTATGTCGCGCTCGGGCCGATCTATCCGACGATCCTCAAGCCGATGGCGTTCGCGCCGCAGGGGCTGGCGCGCATCGGCGAATGGAAGCTGCGGGTCGGCGCGCGGCCGCTGGTCGCGATCGGCGGCCTCAGCCTCCAGCGCGCTCTGCTGTGCCTTTCCGCAGGCGCCGACAGCGCGGCTGTCGTCACCGACATCACGCTGAACGCCGATCCCGACGCGCGCGCGCGGGCCTGGGTCGCGGCGACGCGGCGCGCAGCGTGACGGCGCGCACCCCCGTCGCGTTGACGATCGCCGGCTCCGACTCGGGAGCCGGCGCCGGCGTCCAGGCCGATCTGAGGACCTTCGCCGCGCTCGGCGTCTACGGGACGAGCGCGATCACCGCGGTGACCGCGCAGAACACGCGCGGCGTGGCTGCGGTCCACCCGCTCCCGGCGGCGATCGTCACGGCGCAGATCGACGCGATTTTCGGCGATTTCGACGTCGCCGCGGTCAAGATCGGCATGCTCGGCGGCCGCGCGATCGTCGAGGCGGTCGCGGACGCGCTGCTTCGCCACCGGCCGCGATTCGTCGTGCTCGATCCCGTGATGATCGCCACCTCGGGCGCTCGGCTGCTCGAACCCGAGGCGATCGTGGCGATGGACTCGCGGCTGTTTCCGATGCTGGACTGCCTGACGCCCAATCTCCCGGAGGCCGGCGTGCTGACGGGGGAAGCGGCGGCGCGCGACGAGGCGGCCATGCTGCGCCAGGGGCGCGCCCTGCTCGCGCGCGGACCGCGCGCGGTCTTGATGAAGGGCGGTCATCTCGATTCGGCCGAGGCCGTCGATCTCCTCGTGACCGCGGCAGGCGCGCGGCGCTATGCGTGCGTGCGCGAGGCATCGCGGAACCTCCACGGGACGGGATGCACCCTGTCGGCGGCGATCGCGGCGGAGATCGTCCTCGGCAGGACGCTCGGCGAGGCGGTGGCGCGCGCCAAGGCGTTGGTCGCCGCGGCGATCCGCGCCGGGCGCGCCGTCACGCTCGGCGCCGGCCCAGGGCCGCTCCTGCAGTCCCCGCTCGGGCGGGTCGCCCGAGCCAGTCACGACGAGGGGTGAGCGCCGGAACAAGGCCCGGCCGTCGTCGGCGGCGATTCGCGAATTGCGCGCTGCGGCTAAGCCAAGTCTGATGGCCTGACCAACGGATCTGCTGCGCGACACGTCAAGCCGGAGTTCGCGCTGCCAGGGCCGGGCGCGCGCCTCGAGGTCGAGCCGGCTGCGCCGGTCGCTACGCGCCAGGAGGCGCTCCGCGAACCTTGACCCGGCCGCCCGTCCCCGGCCGTTTGCAACCGT